>DMFQ01000363.1 GCA_003450555.1 Ktedonobacter sp. | reverse complement strand
AGGAGGCTTTGAGTCGAAGTTGCTGCTATGATGGGCAACTTCGACTCAAAGCCTCCTCCGCTCATCTGCCCGTCTCAAAACTCATTTCAAATAACTAGACAGAAATGACTGTTTTCAACGGGAAAAAGAAATCACCTTTGTAGAAGGAAGCCGTGTAAAGGTGCATGTTTTCTTACAGGTGTGCGCAAGGAAACATGGAAGGTAGGATTTGTTCTTGATCAACATATTCATTTTAACTGGCTTTTGGTCAGATTTGGAGCATACAGCTTCCTTGCTGATCTCCATCTTTAAACATGATGGTGCCACTGCTTGCAAGCAGTGGACTCTTTCTCCAGGGAGACCTGGATCAGCATCGCCAGGGGATCGCAAGTGTACGAGTGCCGTCACACTCATCACCTGCTACTGATCCAGGCCCAGTTCTTCCTTAGCGGTGCTCTCTCTGTTGGCTGCTGCCCGTTCAGCTGGCGTTGAATCCCACAAAGTCGTACCCATGTCTTGTCTCACAAAGTCGTGCCGCCCAGGGATTGACAGCCTGACTGATGAGGACATGCAATGTATTGCGGACAAACTCAGCAGCGACTACTTCATCGGATTTGAAGAAGGCATGAGGTTTCTCGTTGCCTGTTAAATTGTTGAAAAACGAGGAGGAACAACAGCATGAATTATGTGTACCTTGAGAGTAAGTACAATGTAGCATGAATGAGCTTCTGGAGTAAGGCTATAATCTGGCGATATTGAGATAAGCTCATCTTTTCACCAAATCTGTGTCAGAGGATTGTTTTTTGTTCCAAAATCGTTTACACTTCAAAAAAAGAGAACTCATTTTCCTATTCCTTGCTTGCGTAGCTCTTGTGTACTCATCGTAGGAGGAGTTTCTGTTGGACCTCTCGCACTTTCAGCAGTGGTGTCACCGGCTTCATCTTTCCCCTGCAACCTGTGATCTGGTCGCCACGATTCGCTCCTCTCTTCCGTGGCGACGTGTTTAGGGACATGTCCTCACGCTACAGAGCAACCCAAAGCCGATTACCGATAGTGGTCAACTGTCCACGCTGCTGCTGCAAGCCTGGTAGGAAAGGAGGATACACGAGAATCCCAAAACTCGATTGAAGGGTCTGTGGACAGGTTGGCGGTTGGGCCATGATCCCCACAAGTGAGGTCACTACATGTTGTAGGCTGGCATTAGTAGTCTCTTCTCAGAGATTTGAGAACGGAAGTAATGCTACCATGTGTATTTCTATTGTAAAGGAGCAATCCTATGAGCAACCCTACGAATTTTATCACTGGCTTGCATCATTTGACGGCATGCGTTGGCGCTGCACAAGAAGACGTTGACTTTTACACCAAAGTCATCGGACTCCGACTCGTCAAGCAGACCGTTTTGCTTGATGGAGAAAAACCAGTCTATCATCTCTACTATGCCAACGAGACAGGAACCCCTGGCACGGTCATGACGACCTTTCCCTACAAGCAACTCGGTCTCTATGGGCGTAAAGGCACCGGTCAGGTGAAAATCACGTCTTACGCTGTACCTTCATCTTCCCTCGAATTCTGGTTGAAGCGCTTCGACGCCTTCAATGTGCAGCACAGTCCTATCCAGGAGCGTTTTGGTCAACCCCTCATCCGCTTCGAGCACCCTGGTGGACTCTCGTTCGAAATGATCGGTGACGACCACGACCAGCGGCCACCCTGGACCACAGCAGAAGTTTCCCAGGATGTAGCCGTTCGCGGCTTGCATAGCATCACCTTGAGTCTGCGCGAGACCGCCGAATCGGAGCGCTTCATGGAATTGTTCGGCTTCAGAAAGGCCGCCGAGGAAGGCCCATACAAGCGCTTTGAAATAGGAAAAGGTGGCTCGGGAGCAACCGTTGACTTTCTCCATGAACCTGATGTTCCGGCAGGAAGCTGGACATTTGGCGCTGGGACCGTCCATCACATTGCCTTCGCAGTTCAGAATGATGCAGAGCAGAAGCAGGTTAAAGACTACCTGGAGGGCTTCGGCTTTACGGATGTATCTGAGCAGAAGGATCGTAACTACTTCCACTCGATCTATATCCGCATGCCCGGAGGTGTGCTCTTCGAAGTCGCCACCTCTGACATCGGTTTCTATGTCGACGAATCACCAGACAAACTGGGCCAGCGCATCCAGTTTCCGCCCTGGTTTGAAGACCGGCGCGACGAATACCTGGCGCAGTTGGAGCCAATCACGGTTTAAATCAGCAACAATATGTTGTCCCTGCGGACGTGTCTCTGGCAGATCTACAGGGACAACATATCCCACTGAAATACCGGAAACGAGAACACGATGCACCATCATGAAGGGCAGCCATTAGTAGTGCGAGGTAGGTCGCTCGAAGAAAGCCATGCAGTAGCCATCATGATGCATGGAAGAGGGCGCACGACCGACGACATCCTTGAACTGGCCAACCGCATCGGGAACAGCGCCTTTACCTATCTTGCTCCTACCGCGAAGGACAATACCTGGTATCCATACGGATTTATGGAAGCCATAGAGAAAAATGAGCCGTTCTTATCATCTGCCCTTGCCATCTATGATGCTCTCATTGGCCAATTGCTGGAGAAAGGCTTCTCCAAACAGCAAATTATCTTACTTGGCTTCTCGCAAGGAGCATGCTTGACGGCTGAATATGCAGTTCGACACGCTGATCGCTATGGAGGGATTGTGCTCTTTACCGGAGGACTGATTGGGCCGCCAGGAACCTCGTGGCACTATCCAGGCTCCTTCCAGGGAACTCCCATCTTTCTGGGTACGAGTGACATTGATGGCTTTGTTCCCCGAGAGCGGGTTCAGGAGAGCGCGGCAATCTTCGAGCAGATGGGGGCGCAGGTTATTGAACGCGTCTATCCCGGCATGGATCATATCGTCAACGATGACGAAATCGCCATTGCCCAAGCCATCATGCAAGCGGTCTCTGCATAACTGACACGTCATCTTGGAGGACATTCATGGTCGAAAATGGCATGGTGGGTCGTTATATTGCAGGCGCAACACATTTATTGAGAAACATGCATCGACGCAGCTACCATAGGAGGTACCATCATGGCTATCACACAGCAGACGATGATTGAGGAACAACGCAAATCGGTCGCACTCGAATACTTGAAGCGACTCGACCGGGGTGAGAACTTCTTTGACCTGTTCTCCGACGATGCGCAAGTTTTCTACCCGAAGTGGGGGCTGGCCAACGGAAAGGGAGAGATTGAACGCCTCTTCTCCGATGCAGCAACCTTCTTGAAAGCCATTCGTCACGACTATGCCTACTTCAATTACATCATTCAGGGAGATCACGTGGTGGTGGAAGGAACCAGTTCGGGAACGATCACCGATGGTAGCCAATGGCAAGCAGGTCGCTGGTGCGATGTCTTCGAGATTCGCGATTTCAGAATCCAGCGCCTCTTTATCTACCTGGACCCGGACTACACCGGTGCCGATACCGCTCGCTATCCATGGCACGATAAAGGGAGCAGATAAGCGGGCATTCCTGCCATTTGTCAGGAAAGTCTTGGACTTACGGCGATTGAGCCATCGTCAGGTGAAGACAAGGAGTGAGAGAAGTGAGATGATTTTATGAATAATACACCATCTCCTGGCCGCTGGGGACCTGATAGTTGTGCTGCCGCCGTAAGTATCACGTTTGATAACCTCGGTGAAGCTGTCGAACTAGAGCGTGGTACCTGGCCAAAGGATATGCCGCTTGGCCAGCATCCCTCGGTAACGCGTGTCCTTCCTGCCATTTTGAAGATGCTTGCTGAGCTTGGTCTTTCTGCCACGTTCTTCGTGGAAGGACTTAATGTCGAGATGTACCGTCGTGCTATGATGGGGATCGTGGACGCGGGACATGAGATTGGCTACCACGCCTGGCGCCACGAGGAGTGGCAGAATCTCAAGTATGAACAGGAGGCTCAGATTCTTGAACGTGGAGTGCATGCTCTGGGCACGTTGTCTATCAGGCCATATGGCTTCCGTCCTCCTGGAGGAGCCCTGACGGCATCATCGGTCGAGCTTCTTAAAAATATGGGCTTTACCTATTGCTCACCGGCCGGTTCTCTAGCTTCTATCTCTGACAACTTGGTCTTTCTGCCTTTTGTATGGCCAATAGTCGATGCCTATGCCTATCTTCCACGCTTCAGTAGCCTTCGAGAGAGTTTTGGTGATTCCCGCGAGCCTCTATCTCCTCCACATTTCCGCGCAAGGTTGCACATGGCCTTGAGCAAGGCCGTGCTGAATCGAAGCTACCTATCCCTGCTCTTCCACCCCTTTGTCGAGGAAGTGGAGGAGTACTTCGAAGTGATGCATTCCACACTGGAGGAACTCCGTGACCTCGTACGTGAAGGCATCATCTGGTGTGCCCCTTGTTCTGCAGTAGCCCAATGGATGCTTAGTCATCCCATGAACTTCAGTGCGTTCTACTGATCACTCTTCAGAAAAGAGGGGGAAAAGAGTCATATCGCTGCTTGGATTGTGCAGGTTGATGGAAATGGCATCCATTCCCGGTGCAGTACGATGAGCAGCCAGAGCTTTGGTCAACTGGATGGCTTCACTATCCCCTTGACGTTTACA
>DMFQ01000154.1 GCA_003450555.1 Ktedonobacter sp. | reverse complement strand
ATACACGTGAACACGTGAATGTTTGGTGTGCCATGATGGGGGTAAGCCATATACTCGTGGTCAACCTGAAAACGGAGTTCTATCCGCACCAATCGACGAGTTATACGTTATACCTCTGCCTCCTGTTTGCCTTCTTCTGTGCCTAATTTTGCCAGACCGTCGGCGATAGCTGCTGCGACCCCGGATTCTGCGGTTTCGCGGGCTACGCGGAGGGCATTCTTGATAGCCCTGGCGTTTGAGCGGCCGTGAGCGATGATGGCCGAGCCATTGATGCCCAGGAGTGGAAAACCACCATATTCTGCATAGTCAAGGCGTTTGCCCATTTTACGCATATCCGAACGTAGTACGGCGGCGGCAAGCTTATTGGGGAGCGAACGAGTCATCTCGGCGCGAATCATACTCAGGAGGGCGTCGGAGAGACCTTCGGAGACCTTCAGTACTACGTTGCCGACGAAACCGTCGCATACGACGACATTGACGGTGCCCCCGAAGATATCGCGTCCCTCGACGTTGCCGATGAAGTTGATGCCCATCGTCGCGGCACTGGCTTTGAGCAACTGGTATGCCTCCTGTACCTGCTGGTTGCCCTTGCCTTCCTCTTCGCCGTTGGAAAGAAGGCCAACGGTCGGCGCGGGGAAATGTATGATACGCTCCATATAGATGGAACCCATCAAGGCGAACTGTTGGAGGAACTCGGGGCGGCAGTCTGTGTTGGCGCCAAGATCGATCACCATGCAGGCACCATTTCTGGTGGGTAGCACGCCACCAAGGGCGCCTCGTTCTATCCCTTTGATGCGCTTGAGCACAAATGTGGCCGCGGCCATCATCGCGCCGCTATTGCCGGCTGAGGTAGCACCAATGGCGCGGCCATCTTTGACGAGTTGAAGGGCGCGTACCATCGAAGTATTCTTATTGCGTACCGCTCGCGCGGGGTTGTGCTCATCCATGGGAATAACGTCGTCGGTATGTTCGATGGGCAAATCAAGACCGTTTGTGTCGTGTTTGGCAAGCTCTGCCTGGATGACCTCTGATCGCCCTACAAGATAGACGCCGATACCATATTCGCGAGCTGCCTCAACAGCGCCAAGTACGGTCTCGCCTGGAGCGCGGTCGCCCCCCATAGCATCCAGGGCGACACGGATGGTTTCACTCATGTCAGACGTAGCCCTCCGGTTCACCAATAGTGTTTTTGACCAGTTCTATGAGTTTCTCCAGGTCGAATGGTTTGTAAACGATATGAACGACGCCTGCCTCGCGAAACTCGGATTCCTCGTTGCCCGCGGCCAGAAAGGCTGTGACGACGATGACGGGAATTTTATGATCCACGCCCATGGACATGAGCTTGAGTTCATCACGGCCATCCAGGTAGGGCATCATCAGGTCTAGCAGGATAAGATCTGGTTGGTGTTCGCGTACAGCATCATAGAAGCGCAGACTTTGTGTCGTCATGTAGGTTTCGTAGCCTTCGTCTGCCAATGCTTCTGTCAGGAGATCAGCAATGGTAGGGTCATCATCCATTATGAGTATTTTTTTTGCCATGTTCCAGCAGCCCCCTCATCTCAAATCAAATAAGTCGCTTGAACGATATTCTTAATTATAGCATCACTCTCTGAGGATTGTGTTTTTTAGGTCTTTTGGGGCAAGGATTTTTGGGGAGATGGGGTATGATAGGGGGATGAATACGATTTTTACGATTGGCCATTCGACGAGGGATATTGAGGATTTTTTGGCGTTGTTGAAGGCGCATGGAATCGAGGAGGTGGTTGATGTACGAACCATTCCGAAGTCGAGGCACAATCCTCAATTTGGCCAGGAAATGCTGTCGGCGTCTCTGAAAGAGGCTGGACTGGCGTATAGTCATATGGGAAGATTGGGAGGTCTACGGCGTGCTAGCAAGGAGTCGCCTAATATGGGCTGGCAAAATACGTCTTTTCGCGGCTTTGCCGACTACATGGCGACCGAGCCATTCAGGGAAGGGCTAGAGGAACTCGAAGCGCTGGCTGAGAAGAAGCGGGTTGCCATTATGTGCGCGGAGGCTCTGCCGTGGCGCTGTCATCGCTCGCTGATTGCCGACGCGCTTGTTACGCGGGGCTGGCAGGTGCGGCATATTCAGAGCAGGAAGACGGCCAAAGAGCATGAGCTAACGCCGTTTCTGAAGGTGCAGGATGGGAAGATGGTGTATCCAGAGCCGTTCGAATAAAAAGAATGAGTTCAAGAGAATAAGATTGAACAGCAGAATGGGATGATTATTCTCTTTCAAGAACCGCAGCCTCTTCCTGAGAATTGCTCTCGTGTGTTGCAGTTGGACCGCGAAAGAGAATCCACCAGGAGAGCAGCATGAAGCATGTCAACACCAGGGAATAGGGCAGGAGGGACGAGATACCAATCTGCTGCGCGAGGATGCCGGCCAGCCAGGGAAACAGCGCTATGCCTAAGATGCTCGAACTTACCAGGAAGCCAACGGCGCTTGATATGAGACGGCTTGGGACAATGGTGGGCATCAAGGCGACCGTGGTGGGATAGATAGGACCTAAACAGAAGCCGATCCAACAGAAACCAAGCGCGGCAAAGAAGCTCGAAGGAAGAAACCAGACGACAAGCGTACCGATGGCGGTCCCAATAATGCAGCGAGTGATCAGGCCAATGGTGCCAATGCCCAGGCGTTCGGTAACGGCGACGAGGGTAAAGCGACCGAGCGTGAGGCCTAGCCAGTAGCCACTAACGATCCAACTGGAGAGCACAATCTGCTCATGGCGTCCTTCGACCAAAAAGCTGTAGCTCCAATTGCCAAGGCTGACCTCGACGCCCACATAGATCAAGAGAAA
>DMFQ01000349.1:11597-11869 GCA_003450555.1 Ktedonobacter sp. | reverse complement strand
AGACGCGCTAGCGTCGTTGCAGGGATGGCTTTCAAATAGTGAGCATAGAGTATCTCGTGTGCAGTTTTCTGCTGTGAAAGGGCGAACACACAATCAAGAGGAGGAAGCAAAATACATGCAAGCCAAAGATGTCATGACCACCAGGGTGATTACGGTCACCGAAAACCAGACCAAACAGCAAGCGGCACGCCTGTTAGCACAGCATCGTATTAGCGGCCTGCCCATTGTGAACGATGACCCTCTCAGCTGACCATCGTATTCTCTATGGCGCG
>DMFQ01000349.1:7172-11478 GCA_003450555.1 Ktedonobacter sp. | reverse complement strand
CGCCTGTTAGCACAGCATCGTATAAGCGGCCTGCCCGTTGTGAACGATGACAATGTAGTGGTAGGAGTCGTTACCGAGTACGATGTCATTAGCAAAAAGGGACAGACGGTCGGCGAGATTATGACCCATGGGGTCATCAGCATTACTCCAGATACCGATCTGGAAGAGGTGAGCCATATCTTAGTGCACGAGCGCATCAAGCGTTTGCCAGTGCTTGATCAAGGGAAGTTGCTTGGCATCGTCAGCCGCGCCGACCTGGTCAAA
The DNA here is from genome assembly GCA_003450555.1 of Ktedonobacter sp. Classification (GTDB taxonomy): domain Bacteria; phylum Chloroflexota; class Ktedonobacteria; order Ktedonobacterales; family Ktedonobacteraceae; genus UBA11361. The sequence goes on along the minus strand of DMFQ01000349.1, from coordinate 11,214 downwards.
GAGGTGGCCACGCGTTGGGTATGCCTTGTGTGTGGAGAGGTGATGCATAGCGAGGAACAGCCAGAGCAGTGTCCCCGCTGCGGAGCAAGCAATGTAGCTGCTGCGTCCGAGTCAGTATCTCCAGGTTCGTAAGCAACTGGTACTTCCTTGCATCCCTGCTGAGCGTAGCTAGACGCGCTAGCGTCGTTGCAGGGATGGCTTTCAAATTCCACCGACGTCGCGTTGTCGGTTTGAAAGCCATTGCTGCACCTCCCTGCTACCAGCAAATTGAAAGGAATATGACGTGCTTCCTAATTATCGCGCTAACTGTCGGAGATGGATTTCGTCACTTCATGGCTATTACCACCCTTGATAAGAAAGGATCAGATTCTTGGACACAAAAAGCAAACAACAAGCGGATACACCGGATGTTCCAACTGCCCGCGAACAAATACAGACGCCGCTCCCCAAAGGGGAAAAGCGCGAAACGCTCCTCAACTACTATCAGCAGATGGTCCTCGTCCGCCGTTTCGAGGAAAAGACGGGGGAGATGTACTCTAAAGCCCGTATTGGCGGCTACTGCCATCTCAATCTGGGCGAAGAGGCCACCGTGATTGGCTTCTGCACGGGGCTGGAACCCACTGACTACGTCTACACCAACTACCGCGAGCACGGCTATGCCATTGGTCGGGGCATTAAGCCTGATGCGGTAATGGCAGAGCTCTTTGGCAAGGATACTGGTTGCTCACGCGGACGCGGTGGGTCCATGCACCTCTTTGACCGCGACCGTCATTTCATGGGAGGCTATGCTATCGTCGGAGGACAGATTCCCCTGGCCACCGGCGCCGCTTTTGCCATCGCCTATCGTGGTTCTCAGGAAGTCGTGGCCTGCCAAATGGGNNCTGCGTGTTGAGCAAGGATCTGCCGTGAGTGAACTGTATCGCAAGGCATGTGCCTACGATATGCCCAGCTGGCGCGTGGACGGCAATGATGTGCTGGCCGTACGCGATGCGATGCGCACAGCAGCAAAGCTAGCGCGCGAAAAACATGAACCGAGTCTCATCGAAGCCATCAGTTTCCGCTTCCGCGGTCACTCAGTGGTGGACCCGGATCGCTACCGCGACAAGGAGGAAGTGCAGAAAGGCCGTGAAAATGATCCTGTTGCAGCGTTCGCTGCTCGCCTTATGCACGCGGGCATGCTCGATGAGAAGGGTACCCACGAAATCGAGGAACAGGTACAACACGAGGTGGAGGCGGCGGTCGCATTTGCCGAGGAAAGCCCCTATGCTTCGGTGGAAGAATTCATGCAGCACCTCGAAGAGTATGTATACGCACCTGATGAGGTAGAGGGAAAAGGAGAAAACTAAACATGGCTCAGATTACCTATCGACAGGCGCTGCATGATGCGCTGCGCGAAGAACTGCTGCATGATGAGAACGTCTTCCTCCTGGGAGAGGAAATCGGGATCTTCGAGGGGTCGTATAAGATCACGGCCGGGCTCCTTCAGGAGTTTGGCCCCAGGCGTGTAGTGGACACGCCGATCGTCGAAAATGGCTTTGTGGGAATGGCGACCGGTGCCGCAATGCTGGGACTGCGGCCAATTGTGGAGATCATGACAATCAATTTTATTGTGCTGGCGATGGATCAGATCGTCAATCATGCGGCCAAAATCTACGCTATGTTTGGTGGCCAGTGCCCGGTCCCGCTGGTGATTCGCACACCTGGGGGAGGTGGTCAGCAATTGGCAGCTACACATTCGCAGAACCTGGAAGTTTGGTTCGCGCATGTGCCCGGCCTCAAAGTAGTTGCGCCCTCCACACCCGCCGATGCGAAGGGGTTGCTGCATGCATCTGTGCGCGACAACAATCCGGTGATTTTTCTGGAGAATCTGGCCCTCTACAATACCAAGGGTGAGGTCCCCAGCAATGGCGAAACGGTGCCGATTGGAAAGGCAAAAGTGACGAAAGAGGGCACCGACCTGACGGTGATTAGCTACTCACGCATGGCGGCGGTGGCTTTAGATGTTGCCCGGCGTTTGGAAGAGGAGAACAATCTTAGTATCGAGGTGGTGGACCTGCGTTCGCTGCGACCATTGGATCACGAGACAATTATTTCCTCGGTCAAGAAAACCAACCGAGCGATTGTCTTTGAAGAAGACTGGCGTTCGTTTGGCATTGGAGCGGAAATTGCCGCGACATTACAAGAGGAAGCTTTCGATGACCTGGATGCTCCTATCAAACGTGTGGCGAGCCTGGAAGTGCCGCTGCCCTACTCCAAACCACTTGAGTTGGCAACGCTTACAGGGGCCAAGCAGTTGATAGATGCAATCAATGAACTGGCCCCACGCCGTAGAAGAACAGCATCTTAACTATGTATACAGAACATTTAGAGCACACTGCTGCGTTAACTAAGACGTACGCATCCGCATGAAAGGAGTGAGTGAAACGATGAGTGAAGTCAATATGCCCCGCCTCAGCGATACCATGCAAGAGGGTACCATCGCCCATTGGCTAAAGAAGCTCGGTGATGAGATTAAGAAGGGTGATATCCTGGCTGAGATCGAGACGGACAAGGCCACTATGGATTTGGAGGCATATGAAGAGGGCACCTTGCAAAAGATCCTGGTACAGGAGGGTGAAACGGTGCCCATCGGACAGGCGGTAGCACTCATTGGAAGCGGCGCGGCGGATCAGACGCAGGCGCAGACTGAGACTTCAGATGCGAAGACAGGGGCCGACGGGGCAGCGGCGGCTCCAACTAAGGTTGCAAGCCTACCATCAAAGGAGGCGAATACGCAGAGCTCCCCTGCACAAGGGCAGGAGCAATCCCTACCCGTACATTCCAGTGCGCAGAGCACTGACAGGGGCACGATCAAGGCGTCCCCACTGGCCCGTCGAATCGCTGAAGAGCACAACATCGACTTACAGCAGATTCAAGGCACTGGTCCTGGTGGCCGTATTGTGCGCGATGATCTTGAGGACTTTCTTGAGCATCGCAGTAGTGCTCCTTCCACTCCGGCTCCGACGCCAGTTGCGTCGGCTCAGGAGGTGCCAACACCTGCTGCTCAACCCAGCGCACCACCGGATGCCGAGGTGAGCAAGCTATCGCGCGTACGATTGCTCATTGCGCGCCGTCTGACCGAGTCGAAACAGACAATCCCGCACTTCTATGTCAGTAGTGAAATCGATATGACTGACACCCTGGCATTGCGCCAGACTTTCAATGCTACAGCGGGTGAAGAGGGAGTAAAGGTCACTGTCAACGACATGATCGTCAAGGCCTGCGCCCTTGCGCTCGAAAAGTTCCCCGAGGTCAACAGTACGATCAAGGAGGATCAGCTCATCCAGTACAAGCACATCAATGTAGGTATTGCCGTTGACGTTCCAAGCGGGCTGGTGGTGCCGGTCATCCGCGATACCAATAACAAAGGGGTGCGCTCGATCGCGCGCGAAGCCAAAGCGCTCATTGCGAAGGCGCGGGAGAACAAGCTAGCACCAGTCGATCTGGAGGGGGGGACATTCTCGGTCTCGAATCTAGGCATGATGGACGTGAGCGAGTTTATTGCCGTCATCAACCCACCTCAATCTGCAATTCTGGCGATAGCATCAACAAAGAAGCAATTTGTGCCGATAGACGGGCAACCAGTGATCCGCGACCTGATGACCGTAACAATGTCTGCTGATCATCGTATCCTCTATGGCGCGGCCGTCGCGCGCTTTCTCCAGGAGGTCAAGCGGTTGCTACAGAACCCATATAGCTTGCTGGGGTAGCAAGGGGTCACCATAGAACCACCATCATACAGAGTTTCACTATCCTCTCCTGAGGAACATGAAACGTTGAGAAACACTTTGTGTCCTATACTGCTAGTGTTACATAATGTAACTTAACTAGTATGTTCTGCACCCTTTAGCTGTTTCTTCTGCATGACGATGTCTGCCGCCTTTTCAAAAGGGAGAAGGAGAACATGACCTACTTACGTATACCCAATGAAAGGGTGTATGAAATAGCTGTAATGAGAAGCACAGCAGAATCCCGTATATAGTAGGGTTGACCCTTGCGGTCA
>DMFQ01000349.1:6404-7122 GCA_003450555.1 Ktedonobacter sp. | reverse complement strand
GACCCTTGCGGTCAACCTTGGCGTGGGGTCTGGCCTGGCCTGCCTTGGTCCGGTCTAGTCTAGTCTGGTCTGCCATTCTCCCTGCATGGGTATGGGTTGACCACTGCAATCAATCTTGGGGTCAGGTCCGGCCTTTCGCTGGTCCTGGATTGCGTGTTCACACTTTCCTTTCTGGCAAAGACAAAACGCTTCCCGGCGCATCGTGTATGTGATCAGGCGCAGCCCCATGCACCAGCGGCAGCGTGATGATGACCGTCGTTCCTTGCTCCGGGATGCTCGTCAGGGTCAGCGTGCCACCATGAGCAACAGCAATGCCACGGGCGATGGAGAGTCCCAGGCCTGTACCTCCTGCCTCACGCGAACGAGCCTTGTCCACACGATAGAAGCGTTCGCCCAGGTGCGACAGGTGTTCGGCTGCAATGCCAATTCCCGTATCGCTGACCTCCAGAAGGGCGTGCCCCTGTTGTATAGACGTGCGCACTATCACATGGCCACCACGGTGATTGTATTTGATGGCGTTATCGAGCAGCGCGAGTACAGCTTGTTCGAGCAGTGCCGGATCGCCAATCACCAATACCGTATCGTTGCATTCTACCCGAACACTGATCTCCATTTGATCTGCCAGGGCCTGGATGCGTCGCACTCCCGCGTGGGCTACATCAATGAGGTTCACCACCTCGTGCTCCTGGTGGGAGGGACTGTTGTCCAGGCGAGCAAG
>DMFQ01000349.1:5986-6166 GCA_003450555.1 Ktedonobacter sp. | reverse complement strand
CAACTGCGCACGGCCCCGTAGCAGGACTTCGGCATCCGCGCGCAACAAGGTCAGCGGCGTGCGGAGTTCATGCGAAGCATCGGCGATAAAGCGCTGCTGGTTTGTCCAGGCTAATCGAGCTGGTGCCAGCGCGCGATTAGCCAGAAACAACCCACCTACACCCGCTCCCAGCAGTGCCAG
>DMFQ01000349.1:2655-5757 GCA_003450555.1 Ktedonobacter sp. | reverse complement strand
TACGTACCAAACTGCATGACGCGCACCCCTCCATTCGAGGATGATACGAGCACTGCATAGCGATAAATCGGTCCAATCGTACCTCCACCATCAACGATATCGGTTTTCGTTCCTTGTTGTAAGGCCGCTTTTGCTAACGAATTGCTCAAAAATGCATTGGGCGAGCTCTATGGTATGCCTTGCTGGCACCAGGGTAGCATTGTGATCGTAACATGCCACCAGTTCAGACATGGGCGCTTGACCGGAGCTAGATGAAGGCTGATCTGGCGAACCAGGCTGTAAGGCAAAGGTAGTAGACGAGCAAGCATCGTAGGGGGATACCGACAATTGCCCCGTGCGAAATTGAGCGTGCTTTGAGAGGTCGGCCTCGACTGGAGTAAGCAAGAAGAGATATCGAACACCGAAGTAGAGGAACACAACAAACAGCACCAGGGCCGCGCACAGCACTCCGCAGTACCAGAGTGTTAAGCGAACGCGAAGCCCTTGAAACATGGCCGCTCCCGGCTCTCGTGAGAGGCGACCCTTTCCATGTTGCATAGGCAACCAGGCGGGTCTACTCCAATTCATGCTGCTGCTCCTTTATTGCTATGTCTTGCTTTGCTATGCTTCGATCTTGTAGCCTACACCACGTACCGTCTTAATAAATGGATGCGAGAAGCCCTGGTCGATCTTGTCACGCAGATAAGTGAATGTAGATATCTACGACATTGGAAAGTGCCTCCAGGTCATAGCGCCAGACCGCATCGACGATTTGCGTGCGCGTGAGCACCTGGCCAGGATGGCGCATCAGATATTCCAGCAGGGCAAACTCTTTGGCCGTCAACTCGATGACGCGTCCCGCTCTACGCGCTTCGTGCCGCACCAGATCAAGCGTCAGATCACCCACACATAACTGGGGAGTTTCATCAAAACGACGATCGCGACGGCGCAACAGAGCGTTGATGCGCGCCAGCAATTCCTCCATAGCGAAGGGCTTGGTCAAGTAGTCATCAGCTCCCACATTAAGACCCGTCACACGATCCTCGATTGCACCGCGCGCAGTCAGCATGAGCACCGGCGACATGATACGCTCAGCACGCATCTGGCGACAGATCTCGAGACCATCAAGTCCGGGCAACATCACGTCAAGAATTACTGCATCATACGTATCACTCAGGGCAAGATCAAGACCAGTGTGCCCCTCGTGCGCGAGATCGACAGTGTGACGCTCTTCCAGCAGGACGCGGCGCAGTAAAAACGCCAGCCGCTGCTCGTCCTCTACTACAAGGATATGCATTGCTCAATTCCTTTTTTCTCAGCTGGGTGCCGATGACTCGTCGATCAACACCTCTTCCTCTACTATACCGCATAACGATTGGCGCTGCTACTGCCTGGCTGAGTGCGCCCCATCCTTTATCATCTTCCACCAGATGCCCCAGCGCAGCTCTTGTCCATTGTGCTATCTGCTGTCGAAGGACATCATCTGTCATCTGCTTTGCCATGAGCATTACTCCTCTTTTTACAATAGCAGTGCGTCCTATAAAGTGTATCATCTCATCAAATATGTCCTGTTCTGTTATATGTAGCGTAGCATCTCTTCATTGAATTCTGATGAGAAGTGTATGAGAATATTCTCATGGAACATAGCACACAATCCCTCCCCTTTCATTATTAAGGCTACAAGATGTTTTAAGCGTACCGATTTCCCAACATTGGAAGTTTCTCATGTATTTCCAATAGAAAATTAATACGCGTGATCTATACTTGAGCATATGGAAAAGATATCCCGGGCACAACTATGAAACTATCTCTATTGACGAGGAGTATACTAGTTGATCTTCACGCTCTAGAAACAGGAGATACTATGGAAACGAATCCATACGAATACGACAAAACAGTTCCGTGGATACCACAACAGAATCAGCTCTATAAAGGCAGAACTGTCACAGCACGCACCAATCGGCATCCCTACAGCCAACAGGATTACCTGCCGCAACAAAGAGGTATAGGTCAAAAGCCTAAACCACCAGAGCGTATGCCAAAGGCACAGACTTTAGCCCTGGTTCGCACTTTTAAGCAATGGCTCGTCATTGCGTCTCTCGTGGGCTTTGGCACGTTTAGCGGGCTTGCAGCCTATCATCAGGTTGGTACAGCAAATAAACAGTCCAACCAGACATCGTCAGGGCCTTCTCAAGGAATACCGGCGACGCCTTCATCTTCGAATGGATTTTTTGATCAACAAGGAGGAAACAACTTTGGATCAAGTAACTCTTCGCAGGGACCCTTTAGCGGATCCAGCACCTCCTGAATATACAACTCCTGGCAGAGCAGTAGCTGCTTGCCGTGCCAGGACGAGAGGGGTTCTGGATGATTCCACTGCGTCTAAGTGCCGTTGCAACCTCAGACATTGCGTGGCGCCAATGGCTCCTGGGTAACCGTGGAACCGCAGCCTGTGCAGTTCGTAGAGGAGAAACAATGACCATCTGACAAACAGTGACCTGGAATGTAGCACGGGCAGGCGAGGCTACTGCAAAGCATGTAAAAACAAGAATCGGGCAGAAGTTGCTCGTATGAAATGAAAGAAGGAGAACATCATTATGCACAGATTTGGACATCCGTGGGTATATGAGCATATGCGGGGCGATGAGTTTGGCTGGTGGCCCGGAACGCTTCTATCAGCGTTGAGCACCGTATTCTTGGTAGCATTGTTCATAGGACTTGCCTGGGCGCTGTTGAGGTGGGTCTTCCCGTACATTCTACCCATCATGGCAGATATTTTTAGTAGGCCAGCAGACCAGGCCTCGCAAGAACCTTCCGCGTTAGAGATATTGCGCCAGCGCTATGCTGCCGGTGAGATCGATGCTGTCACGTTCGAGCAAATGTGGGAGCGACTGGAAGCATCCTATCAGCACGAAAGCAACAGCATTCTTCACGATGATAACGGCTACCTGCGTGAGACCCGGACTAACTACCACACCTTTTCCTCGCCTGGCTCACACGAGCAGGAAAGCGTCAGGATGGCAACGCGGGAAGGATATCCATTTGAAACTGAAAGATGAAGTGTCGCCATACAGCAGAAAGATGGTGGCGAGCAGAGCAGGCGTTAGCGTTGGATGCCAACAG
>DMFQ01000349.1:0-2566 GCA_003450555.1 Ktedonobacter sp. | reverse complement strand
CTGTTGGCATCCAACGCTAACGCGCGCCTCACCTGGCTGATACTTGATCTTAGAATGCAGTTCCTGGCTGCTCCATTTGCTTCAACCATGCGCCAAGCTTCAACAGCAACACACCGAGTTTACCAGCGGCGCGCCTGCTCCATCCTGTCTGCCTTGGCAAACGAGCGAACAGTCGTCTCGCCTCCATCTCGTGGCGAAGATCCTGGTGATGCACTTCAAGCGCCTTCTCATACAGGTACAAGTTGGGACCCATTGGATTACCTCCTCTTTCTCAAATTTATGTAAAGTTCTTCTCATCTTTTTCATGTACAAAGGACGTTTTTCTCTTCAGTTACCTTTATCTAACTCAAGCTGTTGGGCCATCTAGTCAAGTTCGTTGTCTCCAGCAGCCAGCCGTTCAATGATGGTACGCCTCATGCAAGAGATTTCTTGCAGCGAATTGAACTCCTGCGGACACAAACGAACGATTTCCTCGGGTTGAAGTCCACAGTGGAACAGCAAGTACGCCACGCGCTGTTCGCGTTCGGTGGGCAGCAGCTTGCATATGCGTTCCCACTCTGCTTGACTTCTCTTATAGGTCTTCTCCGTTGGCTCTCCCACCTCAACAGAGCCCGCCAATAGCTTCACGCTAAACTGTGTGTGCGTTCGCAGGGCGTCTAGCATGACACCATTGAGGCTGGCGCGCATATAATGTAGGGCCGTTGAAAGTCGGCCCAAGGCCGGTTCCTGTTGTACCACCGCCTGCCAGAACTGTTCACAGGTTCGCGCCGTATAATACGCTTCGGACTCCAGTCGGAATGCTGCCTCCTTTTTGGGATGACAGCCTATCCATGCTTGTACCACCAGACCGAGGTGGCGCAGAAGTACCTCACGGGCAGCAGCATCGTGTTGTATCGTAGAACGACGTAGCAGTTCCTGCCAGTGCTGATCATTCTGAGCCTCTCCACGAACAGCACAGTCAATCTCACGCATACATTGCGCTACGAGAGCCGCCAGGTCCATATTCCTTAGATGGTTCTCCATTTCGATGCTCATCGCTCATGTTCTCCCTTCTCTCCATTCGAAGCACCTTTTTCGCGCTTCATGGTATGGACAATAAAAAAACCGTGGGACTGCAGATTGTTGCCAGTGCCCACGGCGGTGGAAGTCTCTTCCCCTGTTCTTTTTTATCTTCAACAAGGCGATATTCCTCCAGAGATAGGCACACGCATACTGGGCATAATACAGAAAGTGGGCGGCAAAACGTCCAAAAGTTCGGCGTTGCTGAACATGCCAAGAGACATTGCACAGATGCGGAGGGTATTCTTATCCTCATCCTCATAGTGCCCATAGGGCAGTTCGAACCAGCGTCTTACAGTTGCCATTAGTGCCATCTCCTCTCATGACTGGAGTGCTTTGAGCGCTACTCATTCTTTAAAAATTTGCAGTTTTCCTTGCATCCCTGCTGAGCGTAGCTACTTCCTTGCATCTCTGCTGACCGTAGGGAGAAGCGCGAGCTTCGTTGCAGAGATGGCTTTCAAACAGACGCGCTAGCGTCGTTGCAGGGATGGCTTTCAAACGAAACGCAACTTTTATTTGCCTTTCTCATGCATAGACGAGAGCAACAGTGATTTTTAGGGGTTGGCTTTTGGGAAAGGGGTGATTTAGATAGAATCTTCTTCAACCATGGCTCGTCGATACCTGCTGATGCTGCTTAGCCTGTTCGCTTGCTCGCGCATGTGATTGTTATTATGAGATCATAGACACGATAGCTATTGGGCGTATCGGTGAGCCTGTCGCACCCTGAATCTTGAGCGGCAAGGAGACGAAGGTAAATTCATAGCACCTGTCCCGGGCCAGTTCTTCTAGATTGAGATTTTCAATGATGTAGATGCCGTGGCGAACGAGCAGAATGAGATGACCTGGCAGGCTCACCTTGAGATCTGGATCAACGACACCGACCTCATCCCATGCTATGTTGTCTGCACCTACTGCCCGGACATGCAGATCAGCCAGCCAGGATGATGCATCGGCGCTCATACCACCGCCTCGCAAATATGACGTTGCATCGTGCCAGTTTGCCCCATTACCAGTACGTACTAGCACAATATCTCCTTCACCTATTGCAATTCCCTCGGCTTGAGCCGACGTCTCTAGATCGCTACGAGTGACGGGACTGCCTGCTTCGATACGATTCACTCCTTTAGTATATGCCACATCCAGCAAGACACCGCGCGTAACCAGCGGTGGGATAGTCTCAACGCCCAGCGCCGTAAAGCCCGTCGGAGTCTGGACCCGCAGGTTGACCTCTTGCCCACCGTAGAGATGCATATCTTCAGCCTGGTGACACAAGGCATCAATATGCGTGCCGGAATGTTCGGCCATAAAGACGATGCCAGAGGCACTCGTTCTCGCTTCACTCGCGCCCTGCTCGTGACGTCGGTGCAGCGAGTAGACTAGTCCTGGCACGTGACTGGGAAAGACGGGAGCACCAGCATAACGTGGTTGTTCAAGATCATACACGCGGAATGGAGAAGTGAAATCCATGTATGTTGTCATCCTTTCGTAATAGGCTATCATCGCATTT
>DMFQ01000092.1:4713-10213 GCA_003450555.1 Ktedonobacter sp. | reverse complement strand
ATATACCGGCGCGAGCGCATTGTCAATCTGGGTATTCTTCCCTATATGTTTTCAAAGATCGTGGTGTTGGGAGCGCTGGCCCTCTTACAAAGCGCCTCGATTGTGCTCATTGTGCAGCTTTTCGAGCCTTTCCATCAGGGGGTCTTCTGGCCCATCCTGCTCGAGGTCTACATTACCCTGGCGCTAACGGCAGTGGCAGGCGTAATTCTCGGCTTAACCGTCTCAGCCTTTGCTCCAAACGAGGACACCGCCAACAGCCTGCTACCCATCATTCTCATTCCCCAGGTCATTTTCGCAGGCTCAATTATCCCGCTGAAGGACTGGGCCTCCACCATAGCGGCGACCATATTTCCTATACGCTGGGCGATGGCCGCGCTCGGCTCATCGCTTGGCTTACACAGCGACAAAATAAGTGGCGACAGGCTTTTCGGCGATGATTACACCTATCACGGGTTGCTCTACTCGATCTACACGCAGGCAGATGCTACCCAGCGTATCCTGCTCTCGTGGTTTGCGCTGGGCATGATCATCGTTGTATTGACTGTCGCAATTGGCATCTTCTTGAAGCGCAAGGATATTCGAGCGTAGTCGCCATTTATCTCGTAATTGTTAGGACCACGAGTATTGCCAGGCGGATTGCGACCTCTTCTGGATTTTCTGTATGCTTAGAGCATACTTTTTCCCTTCACTGTGCTCTCAAAATCTGCTATGGTGATGTGAGAAGACCAGGAAAGGAGTATCTCTTATGAAGATTGCTGCTATTTACGATATCCACGGGAATCTTCCGGCGTTAGAGTCAGTCCTCAAGGAAATCGACCAGGCTCAACCTGATCTGATCCTTGTTGGGGGAGATATCGTCTCAGGCCCGATGCCACGAGCTACGTTGGAATGTCTACTCGCTCTTGGGGACAAGGTTCGCTTCATTCGGGGCAACGCTGATCGTGAAGTGGTCGCAGCGTTCGATGGTTTGCCGCTTGATCCAAAGCTGCCTGAAGAGGTCCGAGAGGGGACGATCTGGACCGCAAAGCAACTAGAGCGCAGTCACCGGGACTTTCTCGCGGAACTGCCAGAGCAAATGATCCTGGGAGTTGACGGTCTCTTAGACGTGCTGTTCTGCCATGGTTCCCCACGGAGCGATGAAGAAATTATCACGAGTGTGACGCCAGAGGCACGCTTGAGAGAAATACTTGCTGGTGTCAAGCAGAATATAGTCGTCTGTGGGCACACGCATATGCAGTTTGATCTCTCCATTGATGGAGTGCAGCTCGTGAATGCGGGCAGTGTGGGTATGCCCTACGGTGAAGCGGGGGCTTACTGGCTGCTGCTTGGGCCAGAAGTCATGCTGCGGCGGACGTTCTACGACCTGGAACAGGCGGCAGAACGTATCCGTAGCAGCGGCTACCCGCTCGCGCAGGATTTTGCCGACAATAATGTGCTTAAGCCACCGACGGAGGCCGAGGCCATTGAGGTGTTTGAGCGCATGGCGGCGCAACGTTCGTACCTTTATGAACATTAAAAATGAAATGCGGTAGCATGGCCTGTAGGGCGCCCGCCTGGGGAGTCGATGCGGGCACCCGGGCGCACATGAAGTGCGCCCCTACGATGGCTGTCCTCGCAATCCGCGGTAGCGGCGGATCAGTGTGTTGGTCGAACTGTCGTGCGCTAACTTTGGTTCGTCGGCGCTCTCTAGCTCAGGGATGATGCGGTTGGCAAGCATCTTTCCCAGTTCGACGCCCCACTGGTCGAACGAGTTGATGTGCCAGATAGTGCCTTGAACGAAGACCTTGTGCTCGTAGAGCGCGATCAGCTTGCCCAGCGTTTCCGGTGTCAGTCGCTCGGCGAGGATGGTGTTCGTCGGGTGGTTCCCCTCAAATGTCCGGTGCGGTACCTGGAAGGCTGCGACGCCGTCGGCGGTGACCTCATCGGCCGTCTTGCCGAATGCCAGGGCCTCGGTCTGGGCAAAGAAGTTTGCCATCAGCAGATCGTGGTGCGGCTTCAGTGGATTCAATGGCTGGCAGAAGCCGATGAAATCACACGGGATCAGCTTTGTTCCCTGGTGGATGAGCTGGTAGAACGCGTGCTGGCCGTTGGTGCCTGGCTGTCCCCAGATGATTGGCCCGGTCTGATAGTTCACCTGGCGGCCCTCCAGGTCGACGTGTTTCCCGTTGCTCTCCATGTCGAGCTGCTGGAGGTAGGCGCTCAACTGCGCAAGGTAATGATCATAGGGCAGGATTGCAACCGTCTCGGCACCGAAGAAGTTGTTGTACCAGATGCCAATCAATCCCAGCAGAACCGGCAAGTTTTGCGCAAAAGGAGCCGTGCGGAAATGCTCGTCCATCAAGTGAAAACCTGCTAGCATCTCCCGGAAGCGATCGGGGCCGATAGCGACCATCAGTGAGAGGCCAATAGCTGAGTCATAAGAGTAGCGGCCACCAACCCAGTCCCAGAACTCGAACATGTTCGCTGTATCGATGCCAAACTTCTCTACTTCTTGAGTGTTTGTAGAGACGGCGACGAAGTGCCTGGCTACTGCCTGTTCGTTCCCCAGCGCCTGGACGCACCAGACACGAGCCGAACGCGCGTTGGTCAGCGTCTCCTGGGTCGTAAAGGTCTTGGAACAGACGATGAAAAGTGTTTCCGCCGCGTCAAGATCGCGCGTGGCCTCCACGAACTCGTTGCCATCGACATTGGAGACAAAGCGCACGACGAGGTCGCGATCACTGTAGTACTTCAACGCCTGATAGGCCATGGATGGGCCGAGGTCCGACCCGCCAATCCCGATGTTTACGATATTACGGATGCGTTTCCCTGTGTATCCCTGCCACGCGCCACTGCGCACCCGGTTGGAGAAGTCCGCCATTTTGTCCAGCACAGCGTGGACAGAGGGCACCACATTCTCGCCGTCAACAACTATGGACTGCTCCTTCGGCGCGCGCAGAGCGACGTGTAGCACAGCGCGCTGCTCTGTCACGTTGATCTTTTCGCCCTGGAACATCGCGTCGATGCGCTCGCGCAGCCCTGAAGACTCGGCTAGTTCCAGCAGCAGGCGCATCGTCTCCTCAGTCACGCGGTTCTTCGAGTAGTCAAAATAGATGCCAATGGCTTCCCTGGCGAAGCGTTCCCCACGCTTAGGGTCCTCGGCGAAGAGTGTGCGGAGATGAAGATCACGCGTTTTCTGATAATGATCAGCGAGTGCCTTCCAGGCAGGACGTTGTGTCAGTTGTGTTATGTTCATGGACATCGTTTGTAGCTGCCTTTCGAAATATGTTATAAGAGGGTGTGCTATCCAGTTGTTTATTATATCACCGACCCCTGTTGTAGTCGCTGCAACAGTCAGTACTCATCAGTACTCACAAGCATAAATAGCTCTTCAGGATCACTTGTACGGCTGTTGGTCCTGGTCTATAGCAAACTCAGCCAGGCCAATGAGCCGCCTGATGCTATTCCTTTTACTCTTAACTGTTTCATCCAGTTTCATTGCTTCTCTGTAGAGGTTCATGGCCTGTGCAAGGTCTCCTTGCGCGCGTTTGATGTCTCCCAATGCACTGAGTGCGGCAGCACTATTTGGATTGTCACTCTGCTTGCGAAAGAACAAGAGGCTTTGCTGGACGTAGGTTGTTGCCTGGGCAAAATCGCGCTGCGCCAGTGCTACATCTCCCAATTTAAGCTGTTTGATAGCTATCGTTGCTGCATCATCCAATTCTTGTGCGAGCATGATGCGCTCCTCAAAAAGGAGCTTTGCTTGCTCGTACTCTCCCTGGAACAGTGCGACATCTCCTAGACTATCGAGCGCTACGGCAATGAGCGGTTTGGTCCCCAGTTCTTGCGCGAGTGCCAGACTTTCGCGCGCTAATGCCGCGGCTCGCGGGCTATTCCCTTGAGTTATCTCAATGGACACTAATGTAGTGAGAGTGCGCGCAAGGCTCTCTTTGTCTGCCAACTCTCGTGAGAGCGTTATGCTTTCCTCTATTAGGAGACGCGCTGCTTCGGTATTCCCCTGGTAGTGTAAGTATCGTCCCAGGCTTTCTAACGAATTGGCAATAGTCCATTTGTCACCTGATGCACGTGCAACTAAGACACACTCGCTTAAGAGAGGGAAGGCTGAAGCAGCATTGTTTTGCCGGTACAAAATCCATGCCAATCCGCTCAGCGCACCGGCAAGGTTTTGTTGGTCTGCTAACTCGCGCGAGAGTTTTACACTCTCTTCTTGTAAAGCACGAGCCGACACGAGGTCTCGCAGGCGATAAGCGAGATGACCCGCGCGACGAAGGACCAATGCTCGCACCCTGGCGGACTCAGGTGTCTGCGGCAATGCAAGGACTGTCTTCAGCCAGCGTTGCTCTTCGGTCCAATAGCCGCGTAAGCCACAAAACTTGCCGAAGGCTTCACAGAAGCGTAAGGCATGTGTCGCCTCTCCGTTTTCTACAAGCCACTGCAATGCTGCACGTAAATTCTCCACTTCCAGCTCTAAAAGAGCCAGCCACTCGACTTGTTGAGCTCCTTTGAGATAGGGTTCTGCCTTCTCAACAAATGCGAGGTAGTACATCGCGATATCATGCTGCGCTTGCGCCATCTCTCCTTGTACGCGTAGACAGTCCAATGCATACTCACGGATGGTCTCTAACATCATGAAACGTGGCTCGCCGCCTGCCTGTTCTACCTGCTGGATGAGGCTTTTATCAAGAAGGGATGCCAGCGTCTCCAATATATCTATCGTTCGCTCTTCTCGTTTGCTAAGGATTGTCTCTGCTGCGTCTAATGTGCAGCCGCCGGCGAATGGGGAGAGTTGTCTGAAGAGCCATTTTTCCTGGGCATCCAGGAGATCATAGCTCCACGTGATCGTGTTATACAACGTTTGCTGTTTTGCAGGCAGTAATTGTTTAGCGCTTTTGAGTAGCTGCAATTTCTGTGAGAGCCGGGTTAGCAGGGCCTGAGGCGGCAGGAGTTTGATACGAGCCGCTGCCAGTTCAAGCGCCAGCGGCAGTCCATCCAGGCATATGCATATTTCAGCGATGGCACGGGCGTTATGCTGTGTTACCTGGAAGGTGGGTAAGATCGCTTGCGCGCGTTGGACAAAGAGGGCGACCGAGGCATACTGCGTGAGCCTGTCGGTTGCGGGCAGTAGCTTGAGTTCAGGCAAAGAGAGCGGCGCAACATGAAATTCGTGTTCTGCCTGCAGGTGGAGCACGGCACGGCTCGTCACCATTATATTCAAGTTGGGGCAGGCCGCGAGTAGTTCCTCGATACATGGGGCCGCTTGCACCACCTGTTCAAAGTTATCCAACAGCAGTAAGAAGCTCTTTTCACGCAGCGCCGACTTCACCTGTTCAATAATGGGCTGCGTTCCACTCTCCTGGATGCCGAGCGCTTCAGAGATTGCAGGAACCACAAGCTTAGGATCGCGTATGGAGACCAAAGAGACAAAGCAAGCCCCGTCGGCAGAGTGGTCGCGCATCTCGTTGGCGACCTGTACAGCCAGCCGAGTCTTGCCAATACCTCC
>DMFQ01000092.1:0-4622 GCA_003450555.1 Ktedonobacter sp. | reverse complement strand
CGTTCTTGCGCTTGACGAGACCGAGTTCCTCCGCACTTTTGGCGAAAATGCGACACAGTTCCTGGCGATAGTGTGGTAGTGGGAAGGAGTAACCACGCTCCCAGCGGCCCACGGTGTGAGGATTGGGAAGGTTGATCATCTCCGCGACATTTTTATGCGTCCAGTTACGCCGTTCCCGTTCTGCTTTTAGCAGGTGATTGGGAACGAGTGTTTTTCTGGTTGGATTGCTTTCTTCCATGTGTTCGCTCTGAGAATGCTCTATATGACGCGTTCCTTTTACTCGTGGTCGACACTGCATCTGACAGCTTTACGAGGAAAGGCGTCCCTCTGAAGCGATATGAGCATATTTTAGCACATTTGATAACAGATCAATCTCGTTTATGTTAGGCTACGTGTGCTATTATAATGTCTAACGCAATCTTCACCCTGTCTGAGAAGCAGCACTTTGAAAAATGTATAAAGAGGCATGCTCTTGATTGTCATACATGCAATTTGGGATAACTATACAAACAATAAACTTCAGCTCTGGGCAGAGTCATCCAGTCCAACAGGCTCTGCTGCGCGACGTGTTAGAAAGCAGGCTGAGAAGCAGCAATCCCAGCAACATCCCTTCTCGCTTCAGCGCGAACCACTGAGGGAAGCAATAAGTGAGCTTGTGGGTAATTTGCTCGCGAAAAGCGCTGGCACCGGCAGTTTAAGGCTTTTGTTACCCTCTACAGGCAGTGAGCCACTATCCTCACCAGAGCTGATTCTCGAGAAGGAACCTGCTGAGATGAAAGCGACGGGGTTCAGTTCGTGGGATATAGACACGCTGGCGTTGGACCCGGATGATGCGCTTGATTTCCTGCTTTCAATGCCCAATTATGCTCCTCATGGCATGGCTTTTGGGAGTTCGCTACGTTTCTGGAAAGATGCGGCAGCGTTCGCATTTGAACTGATTGCACGGCAGTCCTATGTGCCGACACTTGAAGAAAGGCGGCAGAATGGTGCCTCCGTCTACCGTGCAGCCTGGCAAGTCGTCATTGCAGAAGAGGACAGTGAGCGCGTGTCCCTGCTCGCAAAAGCAATGCCACCGGTTTGCTGGGCATTTCTGCCGAGCAGTGAAATGAAACCCTCAGTACTACAAAACATTCTGCTCACTTTCCTGAATCAAACGCTTGATGCCTTTGTGCGAAAGAGTCTGTCTTCAACAGCGCTGCTTCCAACTCGCCCCAATCGTAGCAAGCACTCCAGCAAGGTATCTTTAGCGGAACAGTGGCTACAGGCACTTGCTTCAGATGAGCCGACGCTTGTGGCAACGCCCGAAGAATTGCAACGTTTTTCTATGACACTGCATAACTGGGTTGATCAGATTCGACCTGTGGAGACAGGCGCGGCGTTTCGTACTTGTTTCAGACTTGATGCGCCTGGCGAGCCTGGCGAAGACAACGAGAAAAGCTCTGATTGGCGCATCAGTTTTTATCTTCAGGCCAACGATGATCGGAGCTTGCTTGTCCCAGCGGATAAGGTATGGAAGGAACGTTCAAGTACTCTCACCTTTCTGAAGCGCAAATTTGAGAATCCGCAGGAACGCTTGCTGGCCGACCTTGGTAAAGCTACCCGCCTCTTTCCAACACTCGAGGAAAGTTTAAGAGCCGCTCGTCCTGAAGAACTGAAGCTAAACACCGAGCAGGCCTATACTTTTCTGCGTGAGTCTGCTCCACTGCTTGAACAGAGCGGTTTTGGCGTCCTTGTCCCACCCTGGTGGCAAAAACCCACGGCTCGTCTGGGAGTCAAATTGAAGGTAAAGTCGCAGGCTGATGCAAATACAAGCTCAGGATTGCTGGGACTGAGAAGTATCGTCAACTACGATTGGACAATTGCGGTAGGAGATACAGACCTCTCGATCGAGGAATTTGAAAGTTTGGTCAACCTGAAAGTTCCTCTCATTCAAATACGGGGCCAGTGGGTTGAATTGCGCCCAGAGGAGATTGAGGCAGCGATTGCTTTCTTCAAGAAAAAACATAGCAACGGGCATATGACGCTCGGGGAGGCTCTGCGCATTGGTCTGGGACAGGAAGCGTCCGAACTGGGGCTCCCGATAAACGATATCGAAGGCGATGGATGGATCAAGGAATTATTAGATAGGCTGATTGGGAATACCAAAATAGCTACTATCAAAACGCCATCCACCTTTCGAGGAAAGCTGCGTCCATATCAACTCAAGGGTGTTTCCTGGCTGGCATTCCTCGAACAGTTTGGCTTCGGTGCTTGTTTAGCAGACGATATGGGGCTGGGGAAAACCGCCGAGCTTATCGCTCTCTTGCTTCATACTCATGCTACCCAGCAAAGAGCGTTACAGGCGAATCCAGCACTCGTGATCTGCCCAATGTCCATCGTGGGCAACTGGCACAAGGAACTGCAACGATTCGCGCCATCCCTCAGCGTCATGATTCATCACGGCCACGAACGGCTCTCGGGCGAGGCATTTGCACAAGAGGCGAAACGGCACGATGTCGTTATCACGACCTATTCCCTGGCGCTGCGCGACAAAGAGCATCTTGCCGCTATTGAGTGGGAGTATGTAGTGGTGGACGAGGCACAGAATATCAAAAACGACGCCGCGAAGCAGACTCAGGCAATAAAAAAGCTCAATGCTGGGCATAAGATCGCACTCACCGGCACACCCGTAGAGAATCGGCTTTCCGAACTCTGGTCAATCATGGAGTTTCTCAATCCTGGTTATTTAGGTTCTGGCGTAGATTTTCGTAAAAATTTTGCTATTCCCATCGAACGATACCGCGATGGTAAACCGCGCGGAAGCGCTTAAACGTCTGATCCAGCCCTTTGTTCTGCGTCGCTTGAAGACTGATAAGACTATCATAGCGGATCTGCCAGATAAAATGGAGATGAAGGTATTCTGCAACCTTACACAGGAACAGGCATCGCTCTACGAGGCCGTAGTGCAGGAAATGTTGGCCAGGATCGAAGAGGCGGATGGCATCGAACGCAAGGGGTTGGTGCTGTCTACGCTGTTAAGACTCAAGCAAGTTTGTAACCACCCCGCCCATTTTGTTGCTGATGGGAGTGCCTTACGTGGCCGCTCAGGGAAACTTGCCCGTCTCGAAGAAATGCTCGAAGAGGTTCTGGCAGAGGGTGACAAGGCTTTGATTTTTACCCAATTTGCGGAGATGGGCACGCTCCTGCGGCGCTATCTCCAGGAGACATTGGGGCGCGAGACGCTTTTTCTTTATGGCGGCACAGCGAAAAAGCAGCGTGATGTGATGGTTCAGCGTTTTCAAGAGGAGCGTCGTGGGGCGCCGCTGTTCATCCTCTCGTTGAAGGCTGGTGGAGTGGGGCTTAACCTGACGGCGGCCAACCACGTGTTTCATTTCGACCGCTGGTGGAATCCCGCGGTGGAGAATCAAGCGACCGATAGAGCCTTTCGCATCGGGCAGAGAAAAAATGTGCAGGTACACAAGTTCGTCTGTATCGGCACGTTGGAAGAGCGCATCGATCAGATGATTGAACAGAAGAAGGAGCTTGCCGACAATATCGTTGGGAGCGGAGAGAACTGGCTCACCGAGATGTCGACGGCACAACTCAAAGAACTGTTCACGCTTAGCCGAGCGGCAGTAGGAGAATAAAGCATGGGACGATGGAGAGACAGAGGCTACAAAGGTTACAAAGGCTATGGAGACGACTGGGATTATTACGAGCCATCCCCGCCAAAAAGAGTTGAAGGTGGCATCAAGACCAGAAGCGAATGGGGAGAGATTGGCGAAACATGGTGGTCCAAACGCTGGATAAAAGTGTTAGAGTCCTTCAGCATGGGAACGCGACTGACACGTGGTCGCTCCTACGCGCGGCAAGGGCAGGTAATCTCAATCGATGTTGAAGCTGGCATCGTCAAAGCGGAAGTTCAGGGATCACAGGCCAAACCGTACAACGTCAAGATCCGCTTAGAGCCGCTTTCAGACCAGGATTGGGAGAAGGTCACGGAAGCAATGGCTTCCCAGGCGCTATTTGCCGCAAAACTGCTGGCTGGCGAGATGCCTCAGAATATAGAGGAAGCCTTTGCGTCAGTGAACGTCTCGCTTTTCCCGACCGCTCTCAAAGAATTGAATACCGAATGCTCCTGCCCAGATTGGGCCAATCCTTGCAAGCATATCGCCGCTGTCTATTACCTGCTGGCCGAGCGTTTTGACGAGGACCCATTCCTGATTTTCAAATTGCGCGGTCGAACGAAGGAGCAAATCATTGAGGTACTGAGGGGGAAACGTGCTGAAGCATTGCCCGGGGAACATACTTTATCCACCGCTGATGCTGGTTCTAGTGACAAAGAAGAGGAACTCTTATCGCTCGAAGAACATCGCGAGACGTTCTGGCAGGCAGGTGAGGCTTTGGAGTCCTTTACAGTCAATCTCACGACACCCAAGATTGACAAGGCAATTCTAAAAAGGCTGGGAAATGCGCCTTTCTCAATTGGGGATACTAATGTAACTTTCTTGTTGGCTAAGGCCTATGACATGGTAGATGTGGCCGTTTCCAAGAAGCTGGCAGAGGGGGAATAGAATAGCTATGCCGCAAATCGTCTGGTACATATGAGATATGAAAAGAAAAGGTAGTGCGGTATAATACGG
>DMFQ01000062.1:9550-11702 GCA_003450555.1 Ktedonobacter sp. | reverse complement strand
TGGGATGAGCGCAAGCAGGGCGACCGCAAGGGTCGCCCCTACAATACACGCCACCCCTGACCCTATGGGGCAGGATGTTCGCATCGAGAAGTGATCATGATATACTTGAGTCAACTGCTTGGCGCACCAGTGGAAGACAATCAGGGTGCCCGAGTAGGAAAAATCGTTGATGTAACCCTAAATCTAGGGGCAGGGCTTGTCCCAGCCCAGCCTCATGCCCCTACCTTTCCTCGTGCCTTGTTGATTGAGGGGCATGATGATCAGCGCTGGGAAGTAGCTACTGATGCGGTGGAGTGGCGCGATAACATCCTGCACCTTCGCCTTTCTGTCGAGCAATTACCCCTGGTCTCACTTGAAAAACCAGTACAGGGAGAGCAAGGGCAGGGGCGCCTTCATCATCCCCCGGATGCGGCTGCCCTGCCCGTACACGTAGTGAGCCTGGCAGAGGATATACTCGATAAGCAGGTCATCGATATCGTGCGTAAAAAAGCGGTGCGCGTCAATGATGTCTGCCTGGGTGATGATTGGCAATTGCTGGCTATTGATAATAGTACTCTTGGCCTCGTGCGCCGCCTTGCTCCTAACTGGCTGTTAGGTACAAAGAACAGACACACCCCCACGAATTTGATTCCCTGGGAACAGATTGAACTCATCGGCGCGCAGCGTCATGTAGAGGATCGAGAGATGGCAGCAGCAATAACGCGTCTTGCAACAGCGCGGCCACAGAGTGGTCATCTCGCTGAAATGCACCCCGCCGACATTGCCGAAATAGTGCATCAATTGACGCCTGGACAGGGTGCGCGGCTGATTGAAGGGCTGGATGACGAAACCGCTGCTGACGCCATGGAGGAGATCGATACTGAGCGGCAGCGCCATATCCTTGAGAATATCCAGGCCGACCGCGCTGCCGACATACTAGAAGCGATGGGGCCGGACGAGGCCGCAGATTTACTCGCTCAATTGCCGGAGGAGCGTGCCCAGGAACTCCTGGGATTGATGGAGCGGGAAGAGTCAGAGGATGTACAGGATCTGCTGGAATATGAAGCGGATACGGCAGGTGGTCTCATGACGACCGACTATGTGGCTCTCAATCTGACGAAAAGTGTTGCCGAGGCGCTGGAATCAATACGCTTGAATATCCGAGAGCACGATATACGTGTCGCCTACATCTACTGTGTCACCGATGAAACACAGGACGAGTGTACGTTGTTGGGCGTGGTTTCGCTTTGGGACCTGCTCGTCGCGTCTCCCTCGCAGTCCTTGCAGGAACTGATGGAGGATGACTTGATTACCGTGCATCCTGATACGGACGCTCGGACCGTCGCCCAGATCATGGCGAAGTATAATCTTCTGGCCGTGCCGGTGGTAAGCGAGGATGGTAATATCCTCGCAGGCGTTGTCACTGTCGATGATGCCCTGGATGTCTTGCTGCCTGCCGATAGACAGCGCAGACCTACCCGGATGTACTAAATCGAGATCGCTTGTCCTACCCAGAGCAGCGCAAAGTTGCGATTGATGAACAACTTAGCTCTCATAACGACAGTAGACTCCATTCTCACGCGTTAGCAACTTCTCACCAATCAACTCGCGGCGCAGCCATGCTGTGTCGCTGTGATGACGCTCAATGATCTCATTCACCTCAGACTCTTTGTACAGTACTCCGGGTTCAAACTGGTTGGCCAACCATTTCAGGATCACCGAACGCTTTTTGCGACTGGCCGGTATCTCCTTGAGGCGCGTTCCCTCAAAGAAATCCTTCATCACCTTGCGTTCCCACGCTTCACCTGTTACGTTATCGACCAACGAAGCCATCTTCTCTGAGGAAAGCATCCCTTTACTCGTCTTTCGTAAAGACTCAGCATTGAGACAGTAAATGTGTGTGTTCCCCTCTGAGCGCATGCTCACCAGGTCTAGCTCCTTCAATTTGGCCAGGTGGTGCGATACTGTAGGCGTCTTGAGTTGGAGTTGCGCGGCCAGTTCTTCCACGCTCTGCTCGCGGTTCGCCAGGATACCCAGCAACTTAAGCCTGTTCTCATCTCCCAGCGCCTTAAAAAATTGTAACAATGTTTGGAAATCCTCTTCTGGCATATCCTCTCCTTTTATTTTGATATAGTTCTATGTAGATGAAAATCTACATAGAACTATATCAAAA
>DMFQ01000062.1:506-9441 GCA_003450555.1 Ktedonobacter sp. | reverse complement strand
CTACATAGAACTATATCAAAATAGCTGTATTTTGTCAAGTGTTCTCGTTAAAAACCATAGGAGTGCATAAGGTACCGGCGTTAGGAGCGGCAATATTTTCTCTCCCTTGTGCTACTATATAAACAAGAAGATTACCACGCCTGGCTTCACCAATTACAAATAAAGATAGGGTAGTTTCCTATGGAACAGAAAACGAATGTACAATCACATGCCCCCTTTATTCTTTCATTGGATGTTGGCACCTCTTCGACTCGTGCCTTATTGTTTGCAGCAAACGGATCGGCCGTACCGGGCATACAGGCCCAGGAGACCTATGAACTTACCCTGTCTAACGATGGAGAAGTCTCGGTTGATGCCGATACGCTTGTTGCCGCCGTTGCCTCTACGATTGATAATGCTTTGAAAGCAGCCGGCCCGCTGACCTCCTTAATCGGGGCAGTGGCGACCGACACCTTCTGGCATAGCATCGTCGGAGTAGATACCGATGGACGACCCGTTACGCCACTCATTACCTGGGAAGATACCCGCCCGCGCCAGGCCGCCGCTGAACTGAGCACACAATTGGATGGGAAAGCCATTCATGAGCGCACAGGCGCGCGCCTTCACGCCAGCTATTGGCCCGCGAAATTGTGCTTTTTGGCGCAGACACAGCCCGGCGCTTTTTCACATGCGGCGCAATGGCTCTCTTTCGGCGAGTATCTGCATCGTCAACTCCTGGGACAGTCCATCTGCAGTCTCTCGATGGCATCAGGGACAGGCATGCTTGTGATCCGCGAGCGCGCCTGGGATAAAGAGTTGATGAATGTGCTCGGAATCCGGCCTGATCAACTTCCCCAGTTGGGCGATTTGCATGAAGCAATACACGGACTAAAATCGGAGTATGCCGAACGCTGGCCAATTCTCCGCGACATTCCCTGGTATCCCGCCCTCGGCGATGGAGCGGCTGCCAACGTCGGTTCAGGTTGCGTAACCGAGGGGAACTGGGCGCTCACCATCGGCACTTCAAGTGCCATCCGCGTCGTTGTATCACCCGAACAGGTCGTTCCACCCTCTGGCCTCTGGCTTTATCTCGTAGATGGCAAACGTGCGTTACTTGGTGGTGCATTGAGCGAAGGTGGTAATGTCTTCGCGTGGATGGATAAGACCTTAAAACTGCCCTCTTTGAAAGAGGTGGAGCCGCGGGTTGCTGCTTTATCTCCTGATGGGCATGGCCTGACTATTTTGCCCTTTATATCTGGTGAACGCAGCCCTGGTTGGCACGCAGAGGCACGCGCAGTGGTGGCCGGTATCCAGACCCATACAACGCCTGTACATATCTTGCGCGCATCTATGGAGGCTCTGGCCTATCAACTCAATGCCGTCTACCAACAACTTATCGGTGTATTGGATGTTCATGAAACGAAGCCAAAATTGATTGGCAGCGGCGGCGCGCTGCTTAGTTCTTCTGTGATGCAGCAGATCGTGGTAGATACTCTTGGAACGATGCTCTATCCTTCGAGCGAGCTCGAAGCCTCTGCCCGTGGAGCCGCTCTTCTTGCACTTGAGGCAATGGGTATCTTACCCGATGTGGGCAAGGTTATTCCGTCTCTCGGTGAGCCAATACAGCCTGATGCCAAACGAGGGGAGATCTATCGGCAGGCGGCATCCCGTCAAATGCAGTTGTATAAAACGCTCCTGGGAGATATCAAGGAGTAGCCCTTTTGAATATACTTGCTATGCTTCCAAATGGGGCGCCATCCATCTCAAACGGTGTGGTCTACGTTGACAGTACCAATGCCAATCTCTTCGATCCCTATGCACTGGGCCTCTGACCTACCTGCTTTTGTAAGTAATTCTTTGAAGGCTGATACAAATGTGTCAGCCTTCTCCTCTCTAAAAACACCGAAGATATAACGGTCGGGACGCACAACAATGAACACGTCCCGGTGGCTGCGCAGGAAATTCGTGTCATTTGATTGAACCACTGCCAGGAGCATAGAACCTATTCTCAGCGCTTCTTTCGGTTCGTTGTAAAAGAGTCCCTCGTGAATAGCGTTGTATCCTTCTTTGCGCGGGAGTCCTGACTGTATACACACAAAACGTGCTCCCATGCGCTCCCAAAAATCGGTCTTTAACGAGGAGAAAGCCTCTGCTGGATTGTGATGAAAACGGAGCAATGCAAAGCCTGGCCCCAGGATCTCATCGAGCAGTGCATGCCGTCCCCCGGTTGTTATCACTTCTGGTTGGGGCAGCATCTGGCCAGCTAGCGTTTTATGTTTTCGTTCTTCAGCGGAGAGTAAGAAGCCGCTCTTATATTTTGGCTGTGGCTTGATACGAGCCTCCGTCAAGAATTCGCACATGATAGGCACCAGGTTGAATAGCTGGAACAACATATCGCGACAGTAAGCCACCGGCTTTATAGTTGACATAACAATATTGCCTAATAAAGAAGAGAAGCGAAGCATTTGTGCTACATGCCTGTGCCGTTCTTCATGATAGCTATCGAGCAATTGGACACTGGCAAGGCCATGCACCACCAGCGCCAGTTTCCATGACAAATTATGTGCATCGCGCAGCCCGCTATTTAACCCCTGACCGCCGAAGGGGGGCATCATATGGGCAGCATCTCCCAGCAAGAAAACGCGCCCCTTTGAGAAATGCTTAGCTAGCGTTGAGTGAAAAGTATAGACCGTTTTGCGAATAATCGTGGAATTGGCAGAACCGCCAGCTTGCTGGATCAGGGCAGCAATACGTTCTTTTGCTTAACATCTCTTTCTCCGTCTCTCCCGGCAGCAGCATAAATTCCCAGCGTCTACCTTTATGCGGAGACGGAACGGTCACGGCTGGCCGCCCTGGATTACAGAAAAACATCGCGATTGGAGGAGGGTCTTCGGCGGAAATTGCATCGATCACCAGCCATTTTTGCGCAAAGGTTGTGCCTTTCATGGGAATATTCAGCTTTTGACGGACAGTACTTCTGCCGCCGTCACAGGCCAGTAGGTAGGAGCACGTGACTGTTTGCAGTGTCCCAGTAGGGGTGCGAATGGTGACAATGACCCTGCTGTCGGTTTGCTCAAATGATTCGACATTAGACTGAAAGCGGACATTAACGCATTCGAAGCGCTTCAGTCCCTCTAAAAGAGCGGTTTCAAACTCTGGCTGGTTAAATGTGGAGATCAGGGGGTGCCCATTTCGCTTGCTAGAAGGTGCTACCTTTGCCAGCAAACGTCCTGCTGACACGTAATGAGCACTGATATTCAATAGTATGCTTTTGCTCATAGCCGACTCCAGGCCAAGGGCCTGGCAAATGCGCAATCCTTCGTCATCAAGTGAAATAGCTTTGGGATAGTCGCTTAAAGAGGCATTCCGTTCGACAATCAGCGTATCAATGCCGGCCATTCCTAACAAATTGCCGACGGTCAGGCCAGTTGGACCAGCTCCTACGATAACGACAGATACAGCCTCACTATCCTGGTTTCCCGTGGTAGCATCATGGCGTTGGCAGGTGTAAGTATCCCTCATGTAAAACGTACCCTCTATGTATATCAACAAATTGTGCCTATATAGAGGATACAGTAATGAGATACAGGGGGGCAATAATATGTGACTCTACACTTTTTTTACTGCCAGCACACTATTCATCCCGCCAACGCCGCGTCCACCGATAAGGACGGCGGAGCCGGACAATGATTGAGCTTCATCTCGCACCATTGCCAACCCAAAGCGAGGGTCCAGTTCCTCGCAATTGATTGTTGGTGGAATAAGCTTATCTTGTAAGGCTAGCAGCGCGGTTATCGTGTCAATTGCTCCCGCTGCCGCATAGCTGTGGCCTTGTGTGGTACGTGGAACACTGACTGGAAGTTGTTCCATAGCAGAGCCAAAGGCCAGGCGTAACGCTTCCGCTTCTCCCTGATCCGAAGGAGGAAGCGCGCGCCCATCCAGGCTAAAGTACGCGATATCCTGGGGAGACAATGCGCCCTCCTGCATTGCAAGGCGCATAGCGCGAGCGTATTGCTTGCCATTAGAGGAGGGAACCGTAGGCCCATTCGCGTCGTTTGTCTGGCCACAGCCAACGATCTCCCCATAGATGGTGGCCCCGCGTCTCCGTGCATGTTCGTATTCCTCTAGAATGCATATTCCCGCCCCCTCTGCCAAAATGAGACCGGCGGCACGCTGGTCGAACGGACGATAAGCGCTCGGGTCAGCTCCTACCACACAATAGCTGTATTCATTAAGTTGACCGAGTAGTGTGAGACTGAAAGGATGCAAGAAGGCTTCACATCCACCACTGATCAGGACATCTGCCGCGCCCCGTCGGATCGCTCCATAGGCCATATTCAGCGCCTCTAGACCGCCAACCGTATCGTTAACAGGCGTTTTGCAGTATCCTTGAAGTCCGTAGCGAATGGATGTCTGACCCACGTTGGCTACCTGAAGCCAGGCTATAGCCGTAAACGCGCTCATATAGCGTGGTCCACGGACATGCAATGATTTGATCTGCTCCACCGCAAATTCAATTCCGCCCAGGGTATTTGCTATGACACTGCCTGTACGCTGGAGATTCTCTTCCTCCAGGATAATATTCGCATCGTTCAACGCTTCCTCAATGGCCGCAAGGACAAAATGCGTCATACGGTCGGTGCGATTCATCAGTTTGCGGTCGATATAGTCACTCGCTAAGAAATCGTTTACCTCACCTGCTACCTGGATCGATAAGTTAGCAGTAGAGAAGCGTTGAATAGGCTTAATGCCTGAGGTGCCTTCGCTGGTTGCCTGCCAGAAGGCATTTTTCCCAATACCGTTTGCTGCCACCACACCTACTCCTGTAATAACCACTCGTCGCTCTGTAGTATGCTTCATAGTTGTTAGCCTCTTCGTGAACCTTGTACATAAGAGAAGCGTTACGGGAGAATTGATCTACTGTTTCTTTAGCAGGAGTCACAGTTTCTGTCCTTCATGACTCCAGGCACTCTTCTATATGTGTGTATCAAGCCAATCAGGTTGTGCGAGGACGAGCGCACTATTCACGCCGCCAAAACCGCTCGAATGTGTCAGGGCTACGTGAACCGTCGCCGGACGTGCCACATTTGGCACATAATCCAGGTCACATTGCGGGTCGGCTACCTCCTGGTTGATCGTTGGTGGAATGATCTGCTGTTCCAATACCAATGCCGTTACAATGGTTTCGATGGCACTGGCGGCTCCTTGTGAGTGGCCGATCATAGACTTTATTGAGCTGATAGGAATATGATAAGCGTGATCTCCAAAGACAGCCTTGTATGCAGTTGTCTCCGCGGCCTCGTTGTACAGCGTCGAACTTCCGTGTGAATTGATGTAATCTAGCTCCTTTGCGCTGATCTGTACCTCGTCCAGCGCTTGTCTCAGAATGGCCTGGAGTGGCGCTCCATCGGGAGGAAGAGCGGTCATATGGTAGGCATTACTATTCGAGGTGAAGGCGATCAGTTCCGCGTAAATGTGCGCGTTGCGAGCCAGGGCCAGCTCTCGTTCTTCCAGCATAAGCACGCCAGCTCCCTCTGCCATCACAAAGCCATCCCGGTTAAGGTCATATGGACGTGAAGCTCGCTCTGGATCATCGTTGCGCGTACTCAATGCTCCTAGAACACAGAAACAATTTAAACCCGCGTAGCTTATGGCGGAATCGGATCCTCCCGTCAGCATGCGATCTGCTCGGCCTTCCTGGATTGCCCAGTAACTCTGTCCGATAGCATCCGCGCCCGCGGAGCACCCTGTTGAAAGCACCATGCATGGCCCATGTAGTTGATGATGCGTGGCAATGGCTGCAGCTGGTGCGTGGGTCATCAACATTGTGAGTGGAATGAATTCGTCGGTAGGAACGCGTGGAATATGTTCTCCGTGATTGGTCATCCTCGCCCACATCCGCTCCCCTTCTTCGCTGGAGGCCATCGCTGATCCCATGTATACCCCTACCTGGTCGCGCTCCTCTTCACTCATTGTATAGAGCAGCCCTGCATCTTGTAAGGCGAGGTTGGCTGCGGCGAGAGCAAGCTGTGTGTTACGGTCAGTCAGGTGGCACTCTATAGGCGTCAGGCCCAATGCATCCGGGTTGAAGTCTACGATTTCCCCCGCTATCTGCGATGATAATGTGCTGGCATCGAAGCGTGTGATACGGCGTATACCTGAACGGCCAGCAACGCAAGCATTCCAAAAATCTTCTTTTCCAATGCCATTACAGGCCAGTACACCCAACCCTGTGATCACGACACGGCGTAGCATATAACCCTCCTTTGGTAGGATCAGATCTTACCCACTCATAATCTTACTCCTCTAAGTATGAAGCAAAATGAAGAGATTGCCTATGAATTGCTTAGCTTTTATTGTATGAATTGCCTCACAATCTACTTTTTTTGAGCAAAAAAGCCCCCCCCTCCTCTCATAATTGATGCAGAAAGTATTAAAGATGAGATTGTATGGGGGGCTTTCGTCCGCGCCGGGATTTGGGCGTAGCCCTCGGGCTATTTCCAAATCTTTACGTTCGAATATCCTTTCGCTTTAAACCGATGCAGATCACGATGGCAAGTACTACTATGAGTACCCCCAATGCTCCCCAGGAGAGCAAGATGCGGTGCATAGAGTCTGTCTGACTATAGATTGAAAAGAGTTGCCCCTGGAAGGTATAGTTATCTCCAAACAGTTTGTCCCCGCCCAATTTGTCGCTATGTAGACCAATCGACGTGCCCAGTGCAGCCATTGCCCAGCGCGTTGGGAATATCATGGCGGCAACTTGTAGGAAGTAATCCTTCAGCGGGATTTCGACACCGGCAAAGACTACCTGTGGGATGAGCAAGAACGGGAGCAGACTATTGGCGCTGTCCTCGTTGGCGGCAAAGGCTGAAGCCGTCAATCCCACCATCAACCCTGCCAGGCCCGTGAGTACCAATGTGATATAGGTTTCCAGGACCACTGGTAGGATGATACCCTGGTGCAATGGCTCAAAGAGATTGACGATAATCAACAGAGCGCCGCTCTGAACCAGAGCCAACATTCCTAGCACAAGAAACTTCGAAGCAACGTAGGGAATGATTCCCAGGTTCACCGTACGCTCGCGGCGGTAGATGGACGCTTCCTTGACGATCTCTCGTGTGCCATTGATACAGCCAAAAAGTACGGCCACAAAAGAAACAATGAACAGCGCGCGCTGCGCATTGATGCTGTCGCCTATGACGATAAAGTCTTGTAGTGCCGCTTTTTGCCTGGTATTGAGGTCTCCAGTGAAAGTATTTACGTACTGTTTGCCCGTGGTATCACTCTTAAGATAGGTAAGTACCCTGTTACAATCAACAACGTCGTTTTTACCGGTGTTCAGGCCGATGATGCCACCAGTCTGCGGAGGCAGTGCGATTTTGGTAGTGCTGATACGAGGCGCACATTGCACAACATTGTTGGCATTAAAAATACCTGCGCCTACCTCAAATCTGATCAAGAGCATCAACAGCAGCGCGATAAGTGGCGCCTGTAAGAGCAGGATAATCAGGTTGCTCGTATCGTTTTTCAGTAATTCAAGGTTGCGCTGATTCAGCAGAAGGAACTGCTGCAAGGGGTTACCACGTTTAGGCCGCTTCACCTCCTTGGTCTCTACTTTTGGCGTCGCGCCGGTGATTTTGCCCGTTTCAGCCGGCCCACTTCTGAGCGGTGCAACGACATACTGCCTATATTGCTCCGAGACCTTAAAGCGTGCTGCCGCCTCTTCCGGTATATTTTGATTCTCATCCGACGGTTCCAGGCTGCTGTAAATTTCCGCGAAGTCGGTTTTACCAAAATATGTTTTTGCCTCTTCAGGAGGTCCGAAAAAGGCCAGGCGTCCTCCCTGACAAAGGAAACAGACGTAGTCGCAGGTATTGATATTGTTGGTCGCGTGCGTCACTAGCACGATAGTATGTCCTTTGTCGGCGAGTCTGCGCAGCAGGAACATCATCTTGCGGTCCAGGCCTGGATCCAGGCCCGATGTCGGCTCATCCAGGAAGAAAAGGCTGGGATTGGCAAGGAGCTCCAGGGCAATCGAGACACGTTTTCGCTGTCCTCCTGAGAGTTTTTTGACCAGGAGTTTGCGCCTTCCGGTCATCTCGACATCATCTAATACCTCATTGATGCGCTGCTTGATCTGTGCTGAAGTGAAGTCGCTGGGCAGGCGTAGTTTAGCGGCATAGAAGAGCGCTCGTTCAACAGTCAAGTCGCGGTGCACGATATCATCTTGTGGCACATAACCAAGTTGCGAGCTAAAGGCTGCCAGGTTGTGGTAGTAGTCCTTACCATTGTAGAGTACTTTGCCCTGCTGAGCGGGCCGTAACCCGTTCAGTGCATCCATAAGCGTTGATTTACCTGCACCGGAACCGCCAACCAGTGCGACGAATTTGCGCGGAGGGATAGTAAAAGAGAGATCATTGAGCAAGACATAATTGTTGTTGCCGGACTTTTTGAGGTTGAGAGCGTCAATGCGAATAAAGTTACTCTCGTCGTATTGGGTCAGCTGGTTGGCTTCGTAGACCAGTTTGTAGGGACCAATACGGATTTCGTCCCCTAACTTCAGGAGATGGTTGGTAGTCAGCTCCGAGTTCACATAGACATGGTTAGTACTGTTCATGTCGAGTACGCGATAGGTGCCCTCCTCGCGTACAAGGCGTGCATGATGCGAGGAGACCTGCGGGTGGTTGAGTACCACTGTATTACCTGGTACTCGTCCAATAGTGAGTTCAGGAGCGCCCAGCTTGATTGGCTGCACCGGAGCTAACATCTCCTCTTGCACTCCCGTGCCATCGTTGAAGGCAAGTGTGATGAGAGTGCCATTCTCATCGCCGATACGAAAAATATCACCTCGTACGAGCGTATGACGGAATGGCTCATCCCCCCGTATTTTTCTACCCTGGTATAACAGCCCATTAAGCGTGCGTGGTTTATCCGGGTGAGGATGGATGAGCAC
>DMFQ01000062.1:0-311 GCA_003450555.1 Ktedonobacter sp. | reverse complement strand
TCGCGCCCAATACTGATGGCATCTTTTGTAAGCAGATAGCTCTGCTTGCTGCCAAAGATGTTGCTGCTCACTTCAAGCGAAGGTAAGCCTGTTGTCCCAGGTGCTGCGATTTGTGTTTCATCAGGTCGGCCAACTAACCCGGCCGTGCGCAAGCCAGGAAATTGCTGTTGCGGCGGCCCTGCTTGATACTGTTGCGGAGACGATCCCATTGGGTATTGTTGCGGCGGTGGTGAAGGCGGATACTGCGGCGGCGGAGGCGTCATTGGGTATTGCTGTTGAGGTCGAACAGCATACTGTGGCGAGGAAGCTTG
>DMFQ01000067.1:1389-5126 GCA_003450555.1 Ktedonobacter sp. | reverse complement strand
ACTATTGATGGTATCTTAGTACCCAGTGCGATGGATACTCCCCGGCACTGCTGCCCCAGAATCAGTGTTCGCGTGCTTTTATATATTCAGCGAAGAAAGTATAGGAACCCTATCGGTGATTATACCTGATGCCACGGGACGGCCCACGTTGCCGCCTCCTTTCTCGAATTATACATTCAATGCGGCATTCGACGAGATGCTGGATGTCGATGGCCGACCCCGCCCTCACTATCAGGAGTTGTATCATCGTTTATTGGAGATGCCTACCGAGACACTCTACCAGCGGCAGCAGGCGGCCAATACCGCGTTCCTTAACCAGGGGATTACTTTTACTGTCTATGGAGATGACGAGGGGACCGAACGTATCTGGCCCTACGATCTGCTGCCACGCATTATCACTAGCGCAGAGTGGGAAACGATCGAACGAGGTTTATCCCAGCGCATCACCGCACTCAACTTATTCCTCAAGGATGTTTACCATGATGGGCGCATCCTGTCTGATGGAACTCTCCCCCGCTGGCTCATCTATAGCTGTCAGCACTTCCGGCGCGAAATGCGCGGGGTACACGTCTCTCATGACATCTACATTGCAGTTGATGGCACCGACCTTGTGCGATTACCTGACGGACGTTTCGCCGTCTTAGAGGATAATCTGCGCGTTCCGAGCGGCGTCTCCTACATGCTGGCCAATCGGCAGGTGATGAAACGCGTCTTCCCTTCACTTTTTGGCAGCTATGGCGTCCGTCCCATTGACAACTATGGGCAGGCATTGCTCAGTACGTTGATGGCGCTGGCTCCAGCTGGACGTTCAGAGCCGGTGATCGTGTTGCTTACTCCAGGCGTCTACAATTCCGCGTATTATGAGCACGCCTTTCTCGCACGCCAGATGGGGATCGAACTGGTGGAAGGGCGCGACTTGATCGTGCATAATAGCGTCGTCTATATGCGTACGACAGGTGGCCTGAGACGCGTTGACGTGATCTACCGGCGCGTCGATGATGACTATCTCGACTCGCTCGCCTTCCGAACCAACTCTACACTCGGGGTGCCCGGCCTGTTGAACGCCTATCGTGCCGGAAATGTTGCGCTGGCCAATGCTATTGGCACGGGCGTTGCCGACGACAAGGCCATTTACGCCTATATCCCGACTATCATTCGCTATTATCTCGGCGAGGACCCCATTCTGCCGAACGTGGAGACTTTTCTGCTGGCCGACGAAAAACAGCGCCACTATGCGCTTGAACACCTTGATGAACTCGTTATCAAGGCGGTAGGAGAATCCGGCGGGTACGGGATGTTGATTGGCCCATACAGCACCGCCGCTCAGCGCGAAGCGTTTCGCTTGCAGGTGATCGCGAACCCGCGCAACTACATCGCTCAGCCGACGCTGGCGATTTCGCGCGCGCCTTGTATTATTGATAATCAAGTTGAACCGCGCCATATCGACCTCCGCCCCTTTGTTCTCTTTGGCGAGCATGTCACCATCATTCCCGGCGGCTTGACCCGCGTTGCCCTCAAGCGTGGCTCGCTGGTGGTGAACTCCTCGCAAGGCGGAGGGAGTAAAGATACCTGGGTTCTCGTTGAGCCTACAGCAACAATTGACCAGTGAGGTTACATCATGCTCTCTCGCGTTGCCGAAAGTCTCTACTGGATGAGCCGCTACCTTGAACGAGCGGAACATACAGCTCGTCTCATCGATGTACACCTGAACTATATGCTCGATCAGGCAGGTGGGGATACGAATCTGCGCTGGCAGCGGCTCCTGCGTGGCCTGCGTATGCCCTTGCCCGAAGGGGATGTCGATGCGTATAGTATTACGCAGGCGTTGACCTTTGATGCGAGCAACGACTCATCCATTGTGTCCTGCATTTCGACTGCACGCGAAAATGCGCGGCAGGTGCGTGAGCAGATCAGTTCAGAGATGTGGGAACAGCTCAATCGCCTCTTCCTGCAGGTGAAGCGGACCAGCATGGAACAGATATGGTACGCCGAGCCACATAAATTCCTCAACAGCGTGAAAGAGGGCATCTATCTCTTTCAGGGCATAACCGATACCACTATGAGTCACAGCGAAGGCTGGTACTTTATACGTGTCGCCCGCTTTCTCGAACGGGCCACGGCTACTGCTGCTCTACTGGACACACATTTCTCTATGTTTCTGACGGAGGAAAGCGAGGACGAGAGCGAGAGCGAACCGCTTGACTACCTGAGTTGGGTGGAACTGTTGCGCTCTTGCGCCTCATTTGAAGCGTATTGCAAAGTCTATACCGCCACAATCCGTCCCGTCCACATTGCCGAGTTCCTGATCTTGAACGCTGAAAGTCCGCGCTCGATACGCTTTGCTAGCGCGATGATGCAGGGAGCGCTTCAGGCAATCATGAAAGCGACCAGCACGCGCCATTCAGGACGCGCCGAGCGCCTAACCGGTCGCATGCGTGCCGCACTCGACTACGGTCAGGTAGAGGAGATTTTCAGTGGCGATATGCACCAGTATCTGGAGAGCATTCAGCGCCAGTGTGCACTAATTCACAGCGCGATATACCAGGCCTACATTGCCTATCCGATTGAAGTTGCCCTCAAATCCCGTGGTGCAGCACAATCGTAGGGGATGTGGAATGGCGTAGGGACCCGATTTATCGCGTCCCACGGGGTGGGGCGGGTAGGCCATAGCAGAGAAGTGGGCAGGGCAGGGGAGCGCAGGGCAGGGGCAAGCCCAGCCCGTACATTTATATATAGAAGGATTGGGGTCGATGTATTACACCATTCGCCATATTACACGCTTTCGTTACAGCGCGCCGATCAACGAAAGCATGATGGAGGTACGTATTCAGCCACGTAGCGAGGGCAACCAGCGCTGCCTGGATTTTCGCCTGTATACCAGCCCCCGCACACATATTACGACCTACCGTGGGGAATTCGGTAACCGGGTGCACTACTTCGATATTCCCAACTCCCATAGCCAACTCACCATAACAGCTGAGTCGCAGGTCGACGTGAACGCGCCACCTCCGCTACCTGAGGAGCTGAGCGAGCAGGCCTGGGATGAACTGGACGCTCTTACGGCGAGTGGTGAATACTGGGATAACTTGATGCCAAGCCACTTTGCCAATCCAAGCGAACTGCTTTACAAACTGGCCGATGAGTTGGATGTGCAGCGGCGGGCCGATCCATTGACGATTTTGCGTGAATTGAACAGCGCGATCTATGAGACCTTTGATTACTCTCCTAAGACCACGCGCGTCGATTCACCAATTGATGAGGCATTGCGCCTGCGCCAGGGAGTGTGCCAGGACTATGCTCACATTATGATTACGCTGGCACGTCACCTGCATATACCCTGTCGCTATGTCAGCGGCTACCTGTATCAGCAGGGTCGTAGCCAGGAGCGTGCCAGCAACGATGCCATGCACGCCTGGGTTGAAGCATATTTACCTGAGCTTGGCTGGGTCGGCTTTGATCCCACCAACAATACACTCGTTGATGAGCGGCATGTTCGTGTCGCCGTTGGACGAGACTACGCCGATGTGCCCCCAACGCGCGGCGTGTACCGCGGAAAGGCCGAGAGCGAACTCGCCGTTACTGTGCGCTTAGCTCCCTCACATGCAGCGCTCACCGAGGAACTACCTCTGGAGCCTACCTGGATTCCATCCCCTTATGAGGGGGACGAACGTGATCAGACGCAACTGCATGCTTTACCACAACAGCAGTAGGACTACGAGAAAATGACCTTCCGAGAC
>DMFQ01000067.1:0-1297 GCA_003450555.1 Ktedonobacter sp. | reverse complement strand
GCATATACTGTTTCGCACAGCAGGAAAGACAGCTTACAGTATGTGTAAAGCCACGCTTCTCGTCGACAATGATCTTGGCTGGCGCGACGTGTCAAAGGACGATGGGCAGGACGACGCTGGCCAACAGCGCCGTCCTGCCCATCGCGCCACTATTCATGACCACGAGCCGTTCAATCCGGAAGGTCACGCTGGACTCCAAACGTGGCGGGTGCCAGACGAGCGGCCCTCATCTTCCAGCTGGCGACTGCTCATGCACCGCCCTCGTACTTGAACGAGATCTCCATCTTCACACGGTAGATCAGAGGTTTTCCAGACTCGATGTGGACGTCTTGCTCAAGAATGCGCGCGACCCGAAGGTCCCGCAAGCTTTGTGAAGCGCGCTCGATGGCAGCCGCGGCCGCCTTCTCCCACGACTCGTTGCTGGTTCCCACCAGCTCGATCACCTTGTACACACTTTCTGCCATGTTACTCTCCTTCTATGCTACACTCTTTATGAACCTCTCTAACCAGAGGGGCTATTAGAGAGTGTAGCATAGAAGGAGAGAGGGTGCCAGAGATGGAGCACCGCTATGCTGCTAGCGCTCTGCTTCTGAGAAAGAACGAAACGGAGTGTGATGCGACCTCTATCCGGTTCTTGCGCAATCTCGCTGCTTCTTCCGAAATTGATATGATAAAATAATCCCATATATGGAAGCCAGTATTCATCAAGGAGGAACGTATGGCACGCGTGGCAATGTATTTGCAAGACAAACATGCAATTCGCGATGGCATGGCATACGCGCAGTACGCCGAGCAGCGCGGCTTCGAGGCCGTGTGGCAGGCCGAATCGCGCCTCGTGCGTGACGCGATTGTACCGATGGCCGCGTTCGCGGCAGTGACGTCGCACATTAAAATCGGTAGCGGCGTGATAAACAACTGGACGCGCAATATCGGGTTACTCGCCGCGACCTTCTTGACGCTCGACGACCTGGCGCCGGATCGCATCATCTGCGGCCTCGGCGCGTGGTGGGATCCGCTGGCCAAACAGGTAGGCATTGAACGCAGAAAGCCGCTTAAGGCGATGCGCGAGACCATCGAAGTAATGAGGCGCTTGCTCAATATGGAGCGCGTCACCTTCCATGGCGAATTCCATCACGTGGATGACATTGAGCTAGATGTCGTACACGGGCGTCGCGAACCGCGCAACGTGCCGATCTACATTGGCGCGACGCATATGGGTATGATGGAACTGGCGGGCGAAATCGCCGATGGCGGGGGGCTCAATAATTTCGTGTCGCCACCACATAATAACACAAAC
>DMFQ01000401.1 GCA_003450555.1 Ktedonobacter sp. | reverse complement strand
TTCAAGTCGTGTGCGACCTCTGTCAGAAAGGCATCTCGCCAGTGAATTCTCTTTCGGCGGCTCCTCAGAAAAAACACGTTCGTTATCAGACTCTGTTACTAACCGGTAAGCCAATGCTCTCAACCTGTCGTGGGATGTCTGAGCTGCTTGCAGAGCGCGAAAAGTAAAATTCAAGCGACTGCGGTACAGTGCAGTCGTGTAAAAGTAGCGCAGGGCCATCGGGTCAAAGCCCCGTGCCTCAATCTCCGCGCAGGTATAGGCGTTGCCGGTAGATTTCGCCATTTTTTGCCCATCAGCCAGCAGGTGCTGCGCGTGGATCCAATAATTGACGAACTGCTGGCCCGAAAAGCCTTCACTTTGCGCGATCTCGTCCTCGTGATGAGGAAAAATATTATCCACTCCACCGGTATGCAGGTCGAAATGCTCGCCCAGGTACTTGATCGACATGGCACTACATTCGATATGCCAACCAGGGAAACCTTGTCCCCAGGGACTATCCCACGCCATCTCGCGCCCCGGTTCGGCTGGCTTCCACAGGGGAAAATCTTCAGGATTGTGCTTGTTTGTATCTACCCCCTCGCGCACGCCCGCCAGCATGTTCTCAAGCTGATTGCCTGAGAGCTTCCCATAGCCCGGAAAGCGCTTGATATCATAATAGACATACCCACCGACTTCGTAGGCAATGTCCTTCGCTAGCAGGCCTTGAATAATGGTGATCATCTCGGGGACGTGCTCGGTGGCGCGTGGGAAGATATGCGCGGGTAAAATATTCAGCTTTGCCTCATCACTATGGAAGGCTTCAGTATAGAACTGCGCGATATCCTGTGATGTTTTCCCTTCTTGTCGCGCCTGCGCCACCAGCTTATCCTCCCCGCGATCCAACATCTCCTGGCGCATATGGCCGACATCGGTAATATTTTTGATATGCACTACCTGCAGGCCGCGATACTCGAAGGTCCTGCGAATCCAATCGGCCATGGTAAACGTGCGTAAGTTCCCAATATGGATGAAGCGGTACACCGTGGGGCCACACGAGTACATCTTGATCTTATCGTCTTCCATCGGAACAATCTCTTCAATCCGTCTAGTCAGGGTATTGTATATCTTCATTTTTGGCGCGTGTGACCTTTCCATACGGTATCTCCGAGCCGAGGCAAGCTATATATTTGCAGACACAACATATAGCATATGGTATAAATTTATTTCAACGTTTGTCAAGCATGGGCAAAAGCGACCTACGTTGAATTGTTTCAAACTGTTTATGATAGAAGACGCTTGATCACAAAAAATGAGGTAGTGCAAATCAGTAACTACTGGATCATCTCTCTGACGATCTGCTGCACACGAGCACCGTTTGCGCGTCCTTTTGTCTCTTTGGCTGCCAGGGGCATTACGCGCTTGAATTCTTTGCCATTTGACTCGATCAATCTAGCAACCACGGCACGCAGCTCGTCGTCACTCATTTGAGACCCCTTGTAGGTATGCCTGTAAGATGTCCGACTCGCGCTGCTCTTTCTCGGCCAATTCACTGCGTCCACCCTGTTTGTAGAAATCTATCGCCTGCTTGCGCTTCTTGACTTCCTGTTCCAATACGCGCAAGCAATCAACCTCAGTTAGAGCTTGCCCGAACTCCGGGTTTTTGCGGTCGGTGCGCGCCACTTCAAGGTTATGAATGGCACCAAGGGCCATACGCAACGTGTCCAATTTCAACTGGTCGCGTGCTCTCTGCGCCTCCTGGATATCCTTCCGCAGGTGTTGCTCAATAGGAAATTCCTGTCGTGATTCAGCCATGTGTTTCTTCCTCCTCAACGCGTGATATGGTTTGTGATATGTCAAATATACAACACAATCACAATACTATCACTGATGATTGTTCAATGACGGCGTACGCGACCCATGAGCCGCGCATACATACCAGGCCCGCGCAGAAAAAGTAATCGCGCCCCTAAAAATAAGCTGCCCCAGACGACAAAGATTAGCAGCGGGTCAAATACTATATGCACGCGCATGTAATCGTCCAACCTGTAACCGCCCAGGACCGTGATGACGAGCGCGTAGCATGCTAGCAGGACAATGGCCCCCATCTCCAGCGCCAACTGCTGAGACCTGAGCTTGCGCCAGCAGAGCAGGAGAAACCAGGTCGGAAAAAAGAGCAGAAAGAACACGTTCAATCTGTACAGGATACGATCGAAGGACTTCAACAAAGCCAGCGGTTCATCAAATGGACCAGGAATATTCTTGCGTTTCGAATCATAAAAATGAGTCAGCGATGGTGCGAACAAAGGGACGGATTTGACTAAAAATTCCACCGGGTGATGCAGGATAATCGTCTCCGCAAGCTTACCGGCAGGCTGGAAGTCATCCTTCGCAAGCGCTGGTATAAGGGATAAGATATGATAAGGATCGCGGTCAACTCGTACCACCTGAATGTCCAATTGTTGGGTAATCTGCGCGTACTCGGGGGGAGCCTCATCCTGCATATCATATTGTAATACCTTCCCCATCAGGTTAAAATTCTCTATCGCTGTCAGCCCTGGGTAATGGTTTTCCCTCGTGTTGATAGAAATGTAGTTTCCCACCAATGTATAGATACAGGTTAACGCAATCAGCACATTGAGCACTATAAGAAGGCCAGAGCGCCAATGAACACGCCGACGTGCGGCAACGAGCAGAAAATAGGCGAACAATGGCACCGGCAAATAGAGCCACTCGGGGCGTGTAAATAGTAATGGCACCATGCACACGACAACTATCCAAAGGGCATGTATTCGCAGGGTACGTATGTAGTACACAATTGCCAGGGCCAAAGTCGTGAGCAACCAGAGCGCCAGGCCTTCCGACATAATGGGTTTGACATAGGCAATCAGGATGACATTTGTCCCGACAATCAGCCCTATGAGAAAGGCCATCCAGGTTCGTTTCAAGACGAGGATCGCCAGCACGTAGATTTCCATGGTTGCCAGTACAAAGAGGATACCCTGCGCGATACTCACAGCCATCAGGTTGCCTCGTCCATAGAGAGCATAAACGAATGTGATCAAAAGCGGATAACCAGGGAGACGCCAGATATCGACCAGGAAGTATGGCTGTGTATGCATATAAATGCGGTTCACAAAGCGGAGATAGGCAGGCGTATCCGCGTTCAACTCAACGCGTGGATAGTTCACATAGTAGGCTACTGTAAGTATGACGGTCAGCAGCAGGAGCAGCGTACCAAAGAAGAAGTATTTGTGTGTCTGCCAATCTTTGATCAACCACTGTGAGAACGTATGAAAGGCAGAGCGCCGTTTTCCTGCCTCGGGAGAAACAGAGTGCTCAGGTGATAACTGAAGGTCTGAAACCTCTGCCGGACTACGATCTTTCATTGGTACATCTCCAGTTCCGCTTTAAGCTTAAAGACTGATTTGTATATGCATTAAGAATATGAAAGCATTGCACCATTATAGCAGAACTGCTCCTTTCTTCCACGGGATCCGTTCAGTGACAGGAAATGCAATTCAACACAAAGCTGCGCGGATATTTTCTTATAGAGTTACAAGCGCCAGGCCTGTCCGTCTTCAATCGTAGTAAAATTATTTATTCGCATTGTTGAATATCGTATAATTTTCTCAAACACGCGATACTTCGCGGAAGATTGACTTTAGTCTCAACGTCAATACACCCTACCTCAAAGGGAAAAGGGATAGATATGTCTATAGTTAGAACCGCTCTGAAAGAAGCTGCATGGGTTTTTGTACTCAGCCGTCTCACCATACTCATTGTTAGCTATGTTAGCGTTGCCCTGCTGCCACTGATCGGACAAAGTGCGCCTGTAACCTGCATACATGGCATCCATAACCCATGCCTTTTTGCATGGTATCATTGGGACGCTATGGCCTATATAACGGTTGCCTACCAGGGCTATTCTTTTACGCCGCACGTGGCCTTTTTCCCACTCTGGCCATTGCTGATACACTTCGGAGGACTACTGCTGGGCGGATACTTTCCGCTCTCTTATTATCTGGCAGGGCTGCTTCTCGCAAATGTCTGTTTCTATTTTGCGTTAGTTCTGCTCTACTGCCTGCTCTGCGAAGATTTCGAACCATCGTTGGCAAAAAGAGCGCTGTTCTATCTCGCGTTTTATCCTTACGCCTTATTTTTCTTTGCAGGCTATACTGAGTCGCTCTTTGTCCTCTTCAGTGTCGCCATTTTTTTGTTACTACGACGCGGGAAGCCGCTGGATTGGTGGTTTGCAGGAGGTATCGGTTTTCTGGCAACGCTCACTCGTTCGACAGGCGTTTTGCTCAGCATACCTTTTTTCATCATGTATGTTCGCCATTTCTGGGTACCTGCCAAACGCGATCAAAACAGTTGGCTACAAAAGATCAATGCGCTGGCTCCTATCGTCCTTTTTCCGCTGGCTATACTGGCATATATGGCCTATCTCGGCTTCACAAAAGGTAATCCATTTATTGTTCAGTCCGAAGAGGCAGCCTACTGGCATCGCCACTTTGCTTTGCTATGGATCACATATGCTAACACTATTCAATCACTTGTTACCCATCCGCTATTCTCAATGGTTGTTGTTAAAAATCTACTTGACATCACTTTTACGACCCTTCCGATTGTCGTGCTAATTGTCGGTTGGAAACGCCTCCCACTGCATTACAGCCTTTTCGCTGCAGCGGTGATGGTTTTCTCCCTCAGTTTTCCTCTTTTGAATATTACTCCTCTAACTTCGCAGCCGCGCTATATGATGGCAGCCTTCCCTGTGATTGTCCTACTTGCACTATGGGGCAAACGCCCGCGCTTTGATCAATTCTTTATGTCGCTGGGACCACCACTGCTCGTTCTAAATACCGTCCTCTTCGTCAGCCATTATTGGGTGGCATGAAGCATGGTATAGGGAATTGGGACATCCTCGCTCTCTGCCACTTTTTATGAACATGCAAAGAATAATGCTCTTACGTCCATAAGGTTCATCAAAAGTGGGGTTCGCTTCACTAACGTGGTAGAATAACAGAGCAAAAGAGAACGTGCAGAGATTCCTCGAGAGATTCTCCTTATGAGACAGATGGCCATGATCTGTCGGAGGTGCTTGCTTGTCAAAAAGAGAATTTACCATTGCCAATGAATATCACTACGACCGAACAACTCCTATACGCTGGATCATTTCACACTTATTGCGTTACAAGCCATTCATGGGCAGCTTTATGCTGGCATCGATTATCACCAATATGTTCTACGCGAGCGTCCCAGTATTTACCGGTATGGCCTTCAATGCCGTCTTACAAGGAACGGCCGCGGCCAGCCAGTTACTGCGCATCGTTCTGCTCATTCTCGGCGTAGTCGTCCTGGGCGGCATTGTCGATTTGTCGGCGCGCCTCTCTACTGAGATCCTGGGAAAGCGCCTGGCTACTGATGCGCGCGATGAACTGTACGTCAACTTGCTGGGCAAAAGCCAGACCTTTCACAATCGCCAGCGCGTGGGCGACATTATGGCTCGTGCAGCCAATGACATGAATCAATTGAGCAACATGATTGTGCCCGGTGTTGACACGGTCTTTGACTCGTTCACCAGCCTGTTCATTACATTGATCTTCATCGGCTTTATCCAGCCACAGCTGTTGCTGACCCCTTTGCTTTACACAATTATCTTCATCATTACCTTGCGACATTACTCGCGCCAGCTTCAACCCGTTTCCGACGAGATGCGCGATCAATTCGGCAAGATGAACGCGGTCTTGACAGAGACGGTCAGTGGCATCGAGGTGGTGAAATCAACCGCCCAGGAAAGTCAAGAACAACGGAAGTTTGCCAGGCACGCCCGGCTCTATAGAGACTTCTTTATTAAGAATGGCGAAATCCAGGCGCGCTACCTGCCGCCGCTCTTCCTGGGAGTTGCCCTTGCCGCGGCTTTTCTGCATGCGCTCTTCCTTGTGACGCACGGCCAGCTCTCCATCGGTGACCTG
This sequence comes from Ktedonobacter sp., assembly GCA_003450555.1. Lineage (GTDB taxonomy): Bacteria > Chloroflexota > Ktedonobacteria > Ktedonobacterales > Ktedonobacteraceae > UBA11361. Next base: position 2,960 of record DMFQ01000401.1, on the reverse strand, counting down.
GTGGCCTATATGGGCCTGATGGGCATCATCCGCTTCCCAACCTCTATCTCCATCTGGTCTTTCAACCTTGTCCAGTTGGGTATAGCAGGTGCTGAACGCATTCTCTCGATACTGAGAGAGGAGACGGAGCTTGACGAAAACGAGCATGGCTTCAACGGGGAAATGCGCGGCGAGATCAGCTTCGAGCATGTCACCTTTAGCTATGGCGACACTCCCGTGTTGAAACATATCTCATTCCAGGCCGAACCTGGCCAGACTATCGCCATCGTCGGCCAGACAGGTGCAGGCAAAAGTACGCTGACGAAGCTGGTCAATCGCATCTATGACGTTGCAGAGGGGCGTATCCTGATCGACGGTATAGATGTGCGCGACTGGAGTATGGATGCCCTACGCTCGCAGATTTCAACCATCGAGCAGGACATCTTTCTCTTCTCTCGCTCAATCACGGATAATATCGCTTACGGTCTGGGGCAGAAAGCAGATCAAAAAGCTATCGAGCAGGCAGCGCACGATGCTCAGGCCCATGATTTTATCATGAACTTTAAGGATGGCTACGAGACGGTGATCGGAGAACGCGGCGTCACCTTATCTGGAGGGCAACGCCAGCGCATTGCCATTGCGCGCGCCCTGCTCACCGACCCACGCATCCTGATCTTAGATGACTCAACCAGCGCTATCGACAGCGCAACGGAGGACGAGATTCAGAAGGCCATCCGCCGTCTTTTACAGGGCCGCACCACGCTGCTGATCACCCATCGTCTCTCGCAGATACGCTGGGCGGACAAGATCCTCGTGCTGCGCAAAGGCGAACTGGTCGACCAGGGCACGCATAGCGAGTTGATCGAGCGCTGCGAGTTGTATCGCCGCATTTTCATTCACCGCGATAAAGTTCCCACGGGACAACTGGCAGTTGGGCAATCACAAGAGGTGCATCTCTTCAACGATTAAACTGCGCACCATCGCGCTGAATAAGGACGTTGACGCAGCCTCATACCCTGTTTTCTACGAAGGAGAATATACATGGGCTTCATCATGGATGGCCTGGACGCGGAAACATATGACCGCAAGTATGGCGATCGCCAGTTGATCGCCCGCGTTATCGGCTACTTCCGACCGCAATTGACCATTATGCTCTTTGTCGCCGTCCTCGTTGTGCTCACCTCACTGATGGATACCGCCTTTCCCATCTTGATCGCGCGCAGTCTTGATACGCTGGCAGCAGCACAATCTGCCCAGACGATAGAGCTTCTGGTCAGCATTATCCTGGTCACGGGCATATTCTCCTGGACGTTTAACTTTTTACGCCAGCGTTACACCGCCCGCGCAGTGGGCAATGTCGTGCTCGACTTGCAGCAGGACGCCTTCGCGGCCATCGTAGCGCGCGATATGTCCTTCTACGACGAGTATCCCTCGGGGAAAATTGTGAGCCGCGTGACATCCGATACCGAACAATTTGCCACAGTGGTCACCCTCACCCTCAATCTCTTAAGCCAGTTGCTCTTATTCTTCCTTATCGCCGCTGTACTCTTCTACATCAATACGAGATTGGCTCTCCTGGCCCTGACCATCACACCGGTAATTGTGGCAATTGCCCTGGGTTTTCGCCTGATTGCGCGGCGCACAACACAGCGCTCTCAGAGGTCGCTGGCGCGCGTCAATGCCAATGTGCAGGAGGCCATCAGCGGTATCACCGTGGCCAAGAACTTTCGCCAGGAACAGAACATGTATGATGCATTCAAGCAGGTCAATGAGCAGTCGTACCATGTGAATGTGCGCTCAGGCTTTGTCTACAACGGGGTCTTTCCCCTGCTGTTCCTGGTGGCAAATGTGGGCACGACGATTGTGGTCTACTTTGGCGGACTGAATGTCCTCGGCGGCAGTATCTCAGCGGGAGCATGGTTTCTCTTCGTGCAGAGTATTGGTATTCTCTGGTTTCCTCTGACAAGTATTGCTTCTTTCTGGAGCCAGTTTCAACTGGGGCTTTCGGCCAGCGAACGTGTCTTTGCCCTCATCGATGCCGAACCGCGCGTACAGCAGATCGACCAACAGCCGGTACCGCGCCTGTCAGGTCGCATCGAGTTCAAGGATGTGTTTTTCCAATATACCGAGCAACAGACTGTCCTGGCAGGCTTTAACTTGACTATCAAAGCCGGGGAGACAGTGGCGCTGGTGGGGCATACCGGTGCTGGCAAGTCAAGTCTGGGCAAACTTGTCGCTCGTTTCTACGAGTTCCAGGGTGGGGATATCCTGATCGACGGACGCGATATTCGTACCTTTGATCTGCACGCCTATCACCGCCAGTTGGGTATGGTGCCGCAGATGCCATTCCTCTTTTCCGGCACAGTTGCCGACAATATCCGCTATGCTCGCCCAGAGGCAACCGACGAAGAAGTAGTGACAGTAGCGCAGAATATCGGCTGGGGAGATTGGCTTGAGGCCCTTCCAGACGGCCTCGAGACCGAAGTAGGTGAAGAAGGGAAGGCGCTCTCCCTGGGGCAGCGACAGCTTGTCGCGCTGGCACGCGTCCTGCTACAGGATCCCTCCATCATTATCCTGGATGAAGCAACGGCGAGCGTTGACCCTCTCACCGAGGCACAGATTCAAGAAGGGCTTGACCTGGTACTAGAAAATCGTACCGCTATTATCATTGCCCACCGTCTCTCGACTATTCGCCACGCCGACCGCATCATCGTCCTGAGTCGAGGCAACATTGTTGAGGAAGGCAACCACGAACTATTGATGAGGCAAGGAGGTCACTACGCCCAACTGTACAATACGTACTTCCGGCACCAGTCGCCAGACTATCGCCCAGGCGAAGGGTTTGTACCCGTGCTTATCCCCGTAACTGATACTGAATAAGTGCTAGCCTCGTACATGTGTTCATGTATCAAGGAAATAATTTTTCGGTGATGCAGACTGGAGGCCGTTGCTCTTCATAAGAGCAACGGCCTCCAGTCTGC
>DMFQ01000477.1:5215-5388 GCA_003450555.1 Ktedonobacter sp. | reverse complement strand
AGTTGAAACAGTTGATACTCTTGGCATTTTAGGCGTGCTATCTACACTGATACACCTGATACACCAGAGTCTGTGAATTTTTATAGAAACACCTCTTCTAAGCCATTTGCCGGATGACGGCAAGCCTCATATGTTTCGCTTTTGAGCCCGCACGTAGCTAACATGTACGGGCA
>DMFQ01000477.1:0-4973 GCA_003450555.1 Ktedonobacter sp. | reverse complement strand
CTTGTTACTCTTGTTACTCTTGAGCGACCCTACACGTATAAGCCTCGTAATATAGAGCGCCACGAGGAATCCGAGCGTATGTCGGTGCTGTCACTGTACTGATCGATACTGCCGATGAGCGGACGCGAGGCAATTCGTTTGACTTCAGGGTCAGTGATTCGCGCAACGAGGGCCTGAGCGAAGATATCTCCATGAATGATCTTGAAGGGACGATTGTGAAAGTTTGAGGTAGTTTCCGCCAGTTTTTCTGTGATAGCAAGGGCGTTATGAAGGTGCGCAAGATATTTGTAAGCTTCACTAAGGGCATCCTCACGTTCCTTCCAGGTAGGGGCGCGTTGAGCACTCCAGAGCATCGGTGAGAACACCTTGGCGCAATCGAGTTGCTGAAATGCCGTCCCGAACCACTTCGAGTAAGGCGCATAATGCCTCTCTATAAGAAAACAGAGGTTCATTACATCGCGAACTAAACGTGAACCGATGATGGCTGATCCAAGCTCATCACCTACGAAACCGGCACGGGGCATCAGGTGTTCCTCCTGTCCGATGCGCTGCCAGCCGGACGCCAGCAGGTACAACCAGACATCGTGCGGATACCAGGTGAGACGCTCGAGCAGTGTAGTCAAGTCGCCCACCACATCGTGATGTACCGCCCCCGCTGTTAGTTCGCGCAGTTTCTGCGAGGCAAAGGTGAGCCAGTCTGCCGCGTCAAGGGGTTGATCGATGTCATAGGCCAGGTATTGCCAACAGAAGACACGCAGCGTGGTAATAAAGACGCGGTGATTGCGCGGACCTTCTGCAGTCAACTGCATGATGTGAGTTCCGGGTTCGTTTGGAGCATCAGTGGAGTTCACCGGATAGCCGTAAAACACGTGTGGCAGATGAGAGCGCATCACCTCGCGAATTTCGTCTGCCAGGTAGGCGTCCTGGTCTCTCAAGAAGAGCATGACTGTTGGTCCCCAATCGTGATCGGTGGACATGTCGCTATCAAAACCGAGCACGTCACTTCCCGTACCAATTAGCGCCGCAGCGTGCGGCAGGTCTGAAAAGTACTCTGTGAGCACTGGACGTACCGCCTCTTCATAGAAAAGGCGGCTCAGTTGGATTCCGGGGATGAATGGGGGCATGAAAATTATCTTTCTGAGAACTAATCCCTCTTTACAATCAGCCATTCATTCTAATGGTACAATATCATACATTGGAACAACGCTAACTTACCTGTCTAACCCATGAGAAAGGATTACGCATTCATGCATCACAACGATCACCATAAGGATAACTCCAATGCTGATAAACACGAACTGAATCAGAGCGATTACCTGAGCGGAGCACGAATTATCCCGCGGCGGGTTCACGCCAATATGACGGTCGCCGAACTGATCGAGCAGCAATTCCAGGCCTATAATTCGGCGCGTTTGAACGAGGCGGCCCGCCTCTATGCCGAGGAGATGCTGGCACCCGAGAAGGACGTGACCATTGGCCTGACAATGGCAGGCGCCCTGACACCTGCCGGTCTGGGTGGCTGCGTCATTACACTGATGGAGAACGGCTTCGTTGATTTTATTATCAGCACTGGCGCCAACCTCTATCACGATATGCACCACGCGCTGGCTATGTCGCTGCACCGGGGCGATTTCCGCCTGGACGATACCAAGTTGCAGGAGGAAGGCGTCATTCGCATTTATGATATTCTCTTTGAAGACAAAGTGCTGCTCGACACCGATGCCTTTGTGCGCGAATGCCTGAAAAGTTTGCCGAATCGACCGATTTCAACCTCGGAACTACACTACCACCTTGGGAACCAATTGCTCAAAGCTGGGGTTAACCCGGAATATTCAGTACTGGCCCAGGCGGCACGCTGGAATGTTCCCATCTACACCTCTTCACCGGGAGACTCTTCGATTGGTATGAACGTTGCGCGCAACGCGCTGGATGGCAGCTTGCTGACGCTCGATCCGCTGGCCGATGTCAATGAGACCACAGCCATTGTTCACAGCGCTACGCGCAACGGCGTGATCATTCTTGGCGGCGGCAGCCCGAAAAATTTCTATCTGCAGACGCAGCCGCAGCTATGGGAGGTCCTGGGCATTCAGAAAGGTGGGCACGACTATTTTGTGCAGATCACCGCGGATGCCCCCCACTGGGGCGGGCTATCAGGCGCAACACCCTCGGAAGCTGTTTCATGGGGCAAGATCAAGCCAGATCAATTGAACAGCGCAGTAGTGATCTACGGCGACTCAACGATTGTACTGCCTCTGATTACTGCCTATGCTGTGACGAAGGCTCAGCCGCGCCCGCGCAAAGAGCTTTTTGTCAGGCGCGAGGAGTTGTTGCAAGAACTAAAAGAGGCTTACTTTGCAGGGAAAGGGGTACGGCCGTAATAAGTATTCCAGCTACATAGAAACTGCATCCTGGTTATTCTTTTCCTAAAAACGAGCCAGCAAGGGTATATAAAGAAAGAGAACCTTCAGCCAGGTTGAACAACTTCGGTCAACCTGGCTCGCTAGGTCTCCAGCTTGTTGGCATTGCTCTGGGTATGTGGTAAGGTGTAAAGAAGCTTAAGAAATATCCACGCTACGCTAAAGAACGAGGGAGGAAACGATGGCAACCGAAGTACGAGTGAAAACCATTGTTCTACCTGGGGGTAAGATCGAAATTAGTACCCCGGAACTCATTCCGGGAAAACATGCGACTGTCGTTGTCACGATCGAGGACAACGAGCCAGATGATCAACGCCACGTCATTGATATTCTGGCGGCTTTGCCTGGTCATCAAATCTTTCACAACATTGAGGAAGTGGATGCCTATATGCGCGAGGAGCGTGACTCGTGGGAGGGTTGACCTTGCCCACAAATGGTACAGTCTACCTGGATGCCAATTGTTTCATCTATAGCGTAGAGCGGATTGATCCTTTTCGAGCAATACTTGATACCCTCTGGCAAGCGGTAAGCGGAGGAAAGATTACAGTCGTCACAAGTGAACTTACTCTCCTTGAAGTGCTGGTCAAACCACTCAAGGTAGGTGATGAGACCACTGCCACAATGTTTCGCATAATATTGCGACATTCTCCCGATGTGCACATGTTACCTATCACACAAGCAATACTTGAAGAAGCCGCGAACTTCAGAGCAGCAATGAACCTCAAAACGCCGGATGCACTTCATGCGGCCACAGCCTTGTTGAATGGTTGTACGCTCTTTGTAACTAATGATAGTGCCTTCCGTAGAGCTTCTAATTTGAATGTGGCAGTACTAAGTGAAATCGCTTAATCAAAGACAGAGAGCTCTTCGCCAGGCGCGAGGAGATGTTGCAAGAACTGAAAGAGGCTTACTTTGCCGGGAAAGGGGTACGGCCATAGCTGGGTTTTCCATCTAATACCAATATTATTCCCATTTAGATAGATCGGCTTGTTACTTTTAGGTGGATATCAGCTTACTTTTAGGTAAAAGCAACCAACTTTTTCCTCTTCATTAGCTTGACAACCTAATGTATAATGACATCTGGCGTCAAAAAAGGATGCTAAAATGCTGTTGTAAAATAAGAGGAGGTAAGTTCGATGCTTGTCCATTTGATGTTAGAGCTTTACGGTTGTGACCGCGAGCTTTTGAGTAACGAGGCGTTAATACGGCGTGCCCTGGATGAATATCCTGCCCGTGTCGATATGGAGAAAGTCAGTCCTGTCCACCTATATGACATTGAAACGTCTAATCCACTAGATGCTGGCCTTTCGGGTTTCGTCGTTATTGCCCAGAGCCATATCAGTATGCATGCATGGCCTGAATATGGTGAAGTCGATATCGATATCTGTTCCTGCAAAGAATTCAGCCAGGAAGAGGCCATCTCCTTTGCCAAGCAGATATTCCAAACAGATGACGTAGAGGCGCATTTCGTGGTACGCGGCAACCGTTCCCTGCGCCCCGAATCGCCCGACCCTGTACGCTACGAGGCAGCTATGGCTCAACGCAGAACAAGATTGGCGGTGCGCTAAAAAGAAGGAGTATGATTTTATGACTGATTCGCCTGTGACCCAGTTCGGTGCGCCTGACGCGCCTCATTGTGACCCATCCACCGCGCGCGTGACGATTATCCCGGCCCCGCTTGAGTATAGCGTGTGCTATATGAAAGGTACCGAACACGGACCACAGGCGATTCTTGATGCATCAAGTCAAATGGAATTGTATGACGAGGAACTTGACTGTTGCCCTATCGAAGTGGGCGTTTATACGCGCCCTGCATTAGACTATCGCAGTATGGATCATGCTACAGCGCTCAAAATTACCGGTGATGCTGTACGCGAAGTACTTGAACGCAAACAACTCCCCTTCACTCTTGGCGGTGAACACTCCCTCTCCGCTCCTCCAATCGCAGCCGTACGAAATTATTTTCCTGACCTGACGGTTGTCCACATTGACGCTCATGGCGATTTGCGCAGTGAATATGAAGGTACGCCCTTGTCACATGCTTCAATCGAGAGACGTGTTGTAGATATGGGTATTCCCCTTACCGAAATCGGTATTCGCAGCTTCAGTCCTGAAGAGGCTGAATTTATGCAAACGCGTCCCAATGTCGCGGTGGTCTGGGGCCACCAGTTAGCGAGAGGAACAGCTGTTATTCCCTGGGAGCGCTTGAGCAAACATACCTATGTCACGATCGATCTCGACGCTATTGATCCAAGCGAAATGCCAGCGGTAGGAACGCCCGAACCTGGCGGGTTACATTGGTACCAACTGCTGGAACTCTTTCGAGGAATCTGCCGACGCACGACGATTGTGGGGATGGACGTGGTCGAGCTTTGCCCGATGGAAGGACAGACTCGCGCCGATTTCCTGGCCGCTAAGCTGGTCTATAAGATGATCGGCTATCGCTTCTGCGACAAATAGTGAAGTTGGAGAGTAGCAATGAATCAGGCACTAAAAGAGACCCCGCGCATGTTCATCTCACTATGCCTATTAGCTACTCTTATAACAGCATGTGCC
>DMFQ01000409.1 GCA_003450555.1 Ktedonobacter sp. | reverse complement strand
TGGCAGAGGCGGCTGGTATAATAGCCGTGAAAACGTTTTGACCGTTATCGTTAGCTTATGAGGAGAGATACGTTATTCAGCACCAATCAGAAAACTCAACTCATCAATCAACAACGTTAGCCACTATCGTTGAACCCCAGATAGACGAGCCGACTCCGCCCAGTACAAAAGAAGTGCCTCTTAAGCAGCGCAAACCTTTGTTTAGTAAGGCTTTTCGCTTTAACATAAAAAACTTGCTCCCCGAGGGCGGCGATATCTCCTTGCGCAATTTCAGTATCACCGAAGCGGTCCTCCTGCTGGTGATGGCTTTTCTTGTCTCGCGCGGGCTGGGGGTCATACGTCAAATCATCTTCAATGCACTTTTTGGCACGGGGATCGAGGCTAACGCGTACTATGCTGCGGCACGATTACCAGAGATCCTCTTTGATCTGATCGCCGGCGGTGCACTTACGCACGCCTTTATTCCCGTATTTCTCTCACAGGAGAAAAATCGCGGTCAAAGAGAAGCCTGGCGCCTTGCCAGTCTTGTGTTTAATGTTCTGTTGGTAGCACTTACCGTCCTTGTACTTATCAGCGAAGCAGTGGCGCCTTTCTTTGTTAGCAGGCTGCTGGTGCCCGGCTATCCTCCGGCACAACAGGCTTTAACCGCCACACTGACACGGATCATGCTCATACAGCCTCTTGTTTTAGGTGTTGGCACGGTCATAACTGCTGTCCTCGATAGCAAACGCCAGTTCTTCTTACCGGCGGTCTCGCTGGCAATCTATAATGTCGGGTTGATCGGTGGATTACTTGTTACGCTAGCCGTACCTGGTATCGGCATCTATGGTCCAACCTACGGTGTTTTGGCCGCGGCCCTTTTACAGGTAGCAGTGATGGTACCTGGACTGGTAAAGCAAGGTGTTAGGTATAGCTTCTTCTGGGATCTGAAATATCCCGGCTTACGCGATGTCATGCGCATGCTTGGACCGAACATGCTGGCTGTGGCTATCACTTCGACGGGCTTTATCGTTGATACCGCGTTTATCTCTTTTATGCCTGATAAGGCCAGCCTTGCTGCCTCACGCAATGCCCACCTGCTCTTTGCCTTGCCCCTTGCCCTCGTAGGACAGACAATGGCCCTGGCAGGTCTCCCGCAACTGTCCGCGCTGGCCACCTCTGGCCGCTATGTGCGGTTGCGTACTACATTGCTGAAGCTTGCTGGGAGCAGCGCTCATTCTCAGTATCGTCGCGGGTCTGGGGCTTTACCTCTTCGGCAAACCCGCCATTCAACTGCTCTACCAACATGGCGCGTTTGGTAAACATTCGTCGAAAGTCACAGGTACCGCGCTGCTAGGCTATGCCGTTGCCCTCCCTGGGATGACGCTGGCCTCGGTTTTGGTAGTGGGTTACTACGCCCTTAGAGACGCGCGAACGCCGCTCTTCGCTAGTATCTTAGGTCTGGCAGCACGCTGGAGTCTGATAGTACTCCTGCTGAAGGTCTTCACTGGCTCGCATGTTATCCTGGCGATTCCCCTGGCCGCCGCCGGTACGGGTCTGGTAGAGTCGCTTTTCCTGGGCGCTCTTATATATAGGCGCTTGCGTTCAAAAGTACTAGTAGATATGGGCATGCTCCGTTTAGATCGCATCCGAAAGCAGCGTGCCAGCCGTACGATAGGACAACCTCTGCCGTTTGCAGATCAACCTGTTCCTATTGCTGTGGAGCCAGCGCAAAGAGATGATATACTAGATGAACCAACCGAACTTCATCTGAACAACCTGCAAGATGAAGAATCGCTGACGCGGAGTGTGGATAAGGTAGAGGAGACAGCATTATTAAGGCATCCTGTTGGCGGGTCACAAAGCGAACAAATAGATAGCGCAATAGGCGATGCAGGAGCCAGTGAAGACTCTTGAGTATGCTCCGGAGAAGCTAAGAAGGGGTCACAATGAAACTCAGCGTGAGTGGCACTGAACTTTTTTTTGACGTTGTTGGCAGCGGTCTGGACTCGGCTGCGAAGTTTCGTCAAAAACCGACAATGATTATTTTGCATGGCGGACCAGGCTTTGATCACACGTACCTACGCCCCTGGCTTGATCCCGTCAGTCAAGTAGCACAACTGGTCTACGTTGATGAGCGCGGTTGTGGTCGCTCGGCACGCCATACCCACGAATACTACCAGCTTGGCATCATGGCTGATGATATCGTAGCTTTCTGCAAGGCGCTCGGTATTGATCGCCCTATCGTGCTTGGCCAGTCATTCGGAGGCTTTGTAGCTCTCAGCATCGCCACGCGTTACCCAGACTTCACCTCTGGTATCGTTCTTTTTGATACCTCTCCTGCCTGGACGGGTGGCTACGACCTTGATACTCTGGAGCAACTGGTGGGGGGCGAGCGCGGCAAAGAATTGCGCGAGATCGCCTATCGAGAGGAGACGGGTGTTGCCACCGAGGCAGAACTGAAGCGCTTTGAGCTAGAGATTATGCCTCTTTACTGGCACCAGAACTTCAAGGAAGAAGCTCTGAGGGACATGTATGACAATCCATTGATAAATATGGATATCGCCACGTACATGATGGGAACGTTGAGCAAAGAATACGATCTGCGTCCTCACCTGGAGGAAATAAAGGTTCCCGCGCTTGTCCTACAGGGTCGCTATGACTGGGTCACGCCGATGGAGGGAGCAGAGGAGATGGCGCGCAACATTCCTAAAGCGCGTCTGCACGTCTTCGAGCGCTCGGGTCACATGGTGTTCATGGAAGAACCCGAAGAACTGGTAACTGTTTTAAAAGAGTGGATAACGGCAATTGGTAAGTAGAGAGAAATGAGGAAACATGC
>DMFQ01000355.1:9083-11858 GCA_003450555.1 Ktedonobacter sp. | reverse complement strand
GTGCATTAACTCAGTCAACCGTCCCTGTTGGCGCGCTTGCATAATTGCCGCCGCTCCCTTTGGCCCAATCCCTGGCACACGCAACAATTGCTCGCGACTCGCCTTCATAATATCAACCGGAGCCTCGCGCAGATACCTCTCAGCCCACACCCGTTTGGGATCCATCCCCAGTTCCATATTCCCATCACCCATAAACGGCAAATCTTCCACCCTCCACCCATAGTCGCGCAGCAAAAAACTAGCCTGATACAAACGATGCTCACGTAGAGGATCAGTAGGAGGTAAATTCTCAAAGGGAGTCTGGATAACAGGACTAAAGCCAGAATAATAGGCACGAGTCAGCCCATACTGTCGATAGAGACGGCTGCTGAGCGAGAGGAGCTCCTGATCGGTGTCGCCCACCGCGCCCACCACGAATTGTGTCACCGTCCCTGCAAGCTTCTGATGCGGATGCTCGCGCCGTATCTGCTCCGCCAGTTGCAGCATGCTCAACAATTCTCTCTGAAAATCCTTCTTCGGTGCCAGCGCGTTCAATCGCTCCTGCGTCGGCCCTTCCAGGTTCACCGACACACGATTGGCCAGTTGCATCAAGCGGTAGAGTTGGCCATATTCTATCCCCGGCATAACCTTAAGGTGCAGATACCCCTGGTAGCCATAGCGCTTCCGCACGATTTCAGCCGTATCGATGATCTTATCTTGTGTGGTAACACTTCCCTTAATAATGCCCGATGACAAGAACATGCCCTGCACTTGACCAGCGCGTTGCAGGCTATCCAAACCACTTGCCAACTCATCTGGTGTGAAGGTGAGCCGCTTCATCTTGCTGCGCCCCGCTCGGAAGGGACAATAGTAACAATTTCTTTCACAAGCCGTTGTCACCATAGCCTTCAAAATTGGCAACTTCCCCTTTGGCGTCGAGACATTCGTAATGCACTCGGCAAGGCTGCGCGATTGGTAGGCAGCGGGACGGCGTTCCTGCTGTGGCTGATCACCGGCAGGCTCAAAGATTGTAGCATTACCCATCTGAGCAAGTTTCGTCATTGTGTCAGGGAGCTTTGTACTAACATATACACAGTATACTGAACTGATGTTCTAATTGTCAATTCTAATTGATAGTAAGCTCAGATTATGACCACACTCCGCGCCGTTGCGATAATTAGCTTCCCTCTTTATAGATTCTCTTTCAAAGAACGTCCATTCTTCCGAATAGCACGCTCATTCCTTTCAATACTACAGATATATTGAGCGTGTATTCGGAAGAATCTTATTTACTCTGAATTTGGCTTCAGTTGCCCGGTACTTTCAATGGTTTATCTCGGTGTGAGCACGCCTAGTTCCTCAAGAGTTTTCCCATAGAGATCACGTAGTGCCTCGGCGCCTGCGTAGTTAGGAAAACGCTGTCCTGCTTCCCAACGGCGCAGCGTATGTTCGTCAATCCCTAGTTTTTCTGCCGCCTCGCTCTGCGACCAACCATGGGAGAACCGTTCATATTTAATGCGCTCATACCAGGGACGCTCATCTTGATTTGGCATGTAGACCTCCACTCACGTTGATAGGGACAAGAATCGCGATACGTACGCTCTCGTTTGGTCTTGTCGACGTCCTCACACTGTAAACACTGTTTTTCTCTCCCTCTTCCTTGAGACCGCAGATACTATCTTCCTGGGTGCATAGCAAACCTGCGGTGCTGTGAGAAAATAATCCAGGTATACAGCGAAGAGCTTCTTTGAGTAAGAAGATCATCTGCATGTTTTGCTTTCGCCGACGTTTAATGGTAGAGAGGCTGATCCCCTTCGTTAACCTGATTCCGTTAAGATCCATCGTTATCACTCCTGGCGTAAACGATGATGCACCATCCTTACTGATGTTTTGATCGATCACTCTAAGGGTAACTTTTAAGGTATGCAACTGGGCTGTATGTAGTTGTACAAGTTCGGGATAAAGGACAGAAAGATGAGAACTTTTACAGACAAAGGATTTGGAGAATTGTTGGGTCAATTTCGTACTGATGCAAAATTGAGCCAGCAGGTATTGGCAGATCTTATGCACAGGAGTCTAGGAACGATTGGCAATTGGGAAAGAGGTGACCATCTCCCTCGGGACCGAGCAATTATCCTAGAACTTGCAAAGCGTTTGCGTCTTGATAGCCTGAAGAAAGATCAATTGCTTGAAGCGGCTCTCCTTGATCCATTAAGAGTTATCTGGACCATACCATTCAAGCGCAATCTTCTCTTTACTGGTCGAGAGGATATTTTACAGAGTCTTTATGAGACTCTCAATGCCGACAGAACTGTTGCCTTGATGCAACCTCATGCTCTGAAAGGCCTGGGAGGTATTGGGAAGACANNGTCCTCACACTGTAAACACTGCTTTTCCGGAGGTCCAGGCAAAGGAAAGTTGGCAACAGAGTGCACGCATCCTTCCTCATGCTCTGGTATGCCTTTCATTGCAGGAACAGTGGAACATGACATTTTCTGAAGCTGTTCATCTTTTGTCTCAAACGGGCAATGCACTCTGGGCCCGCGGTCAGTACCAACAGGCAGAGGCATGCTATAAGCGTGTGTTGAACCTGCAAAAGACGCTTCTTGGATCGGTGCATCCAGATATTGTGCTGAGCCTGACGCTTTTGGCGAATGTCTATGGCGATCAGGGGAACTATCAACAGGCCGATATACTCTACCAACAAGCTCTTGACTTGTACGAGCAAATGGGTAGGAAAACCCATCTGGATGCAGCACGTGTACTCAACGCCTGGGCCGAATGCTATCGTGAGCG
>DMFQ01000355.1:5796-8932 GCA_003450555.1 Ktedonobacter sp. | reverse complement strand
TTGATTTGCTCAGGCAGATCAAAGATGCGTCTCCCATTCCTCTTGTTGCAACCGTCACCAATCGCACTGGAATGCAGATTGCGCATGGACATTTAGAGGAAGCTGAATCACAGTTGCTCGAAGCTATACCCATATTTGAGCAACACCTTGGATTCCATCATCTCTACACAGGTGTAATCATTGGCAACTTAGGGGCCCTCTACTGTGCTCTCCATCGCTTTGATGAGGCAGAGTCTTTTCTAGGACGGGCGCGCGCCATGCTTCAGGAAATAGGAGAGAACAAACATCCCAGAGCAGCCCAAATCCTCAGCAATCTTGGTGACCTCTACATCATGCAAGGAAAGTATGAGCAGGCAGAACCGCTTTATAAAGAAGCCATAGAGATCTACGAGTCTGCGGGAGCAGCGACCCACCCATATGTTGAATTGTTTCTAAGAAATTATGCCATCTCGCTCTGGCGAATGAAGCGCTTTACAGAAGCATACACCTCGCTTACACGTGCGGAATCGCTCTTGATCGCACGAGAAGGTGTACGCATATGCGATGAGCAGATAGGGGAACCTCTGACAGCTAAACAGGAACAAGGTGCAGCCTTTCTTATTTCTTGCTGCGAATTTAAGGATCAAGCAAGAGCGCAACTGATGGATCTTTGGGGAGTCTATGAGGACTGGATAAAACGGCATGACAGGCCAATGCTGTTGCATTCATCAAGGGAACTGGTCCCTTTCCTCAAAGCCAGGCAATGTACCCGGAAACGTTCAAACGAGGATCGTTGGTGGCAAGGGATCGCTATTCGCCATGAATATTACGAGATCAGCCTGGGGCTGGAGCAAAGTGACACATTGTGCTTTTAAGGTGACACATCCCTTATTTATGTCAATCACCTGTCTCACGTCTGCTCACGCTTACCAGCATCATCAAGACGCGCGCTCAGCCATGAAGTCACATCAGCCAGGCTTTCCCGACTGACTTCGTGGCCCATAGGATACTCCCGGTAAAGCAAATCCACTGGCAGCGCTGATAGCGTCTTCTGGCTATCTCGACCATTGTTGACGGGTAGAACCCCGTCAGAAGTTCCATGTACAACCAGCACTGGGAGACCTTTCAACTTTTCTGGAGCAGCAACTAGCGGTTCAATCTGCGGCAAGATACGCCCGCTCATCAGCACGACGCCCGCAACGAGTTCTGGCCTCGTGAGCGCGACACTGGCACTCATGATAGCACCCTGGCTAAAACCCATCAAGTACACCTGCTGGGGATCAGCGCCGTATGCCACGACAGCCTCATTGAGAAACGTAATCATTCTATTACGGCTCGCCTCGGCCTGCTCAGGCTGAATGATCGGGCCTTGCGGTGTAAAGTTGACCTCGAACCAGGCAAAACTATCTACTTCCATCGTATACGGCGCGCGCACGCTAATAATGAGAAAACGCTTATCAAGATAGGGCGCCAAACCAAACAAATCATATTCATTGCTACCGACGCCATGGAGCAGCAGCAAAAGCGGCGTGGACGCGCCTTTCACTTGTGGCTGGCGCACCAGGTGGACGAGTGAGAGTTTCTCCATTTTTCATGCTCCTTCCAGCATTTCATAAGGGTTCTAAGCGAGTTGTACAAGCCAACCAGCGCATGTTTCACTATCTATCATAGCATGTCACAAAAAAATCCCTGCGCATCCACAGAGGAATCACCAGGCTGTACTAATAGAGCTTACCCTATTCTTGCTCAACGCTCAACTTCACACGTATCCCTATGGAATAGATACTGCTATAATATATTACGAGCAACACATTGTGGCTTTCGTCATGTCTGATGACGTACCTCGTTTCGTCGAAAGTAGTGACAACAACAGGAGAAGATTTCATGATCTCCTTCCCAACCGTGCTGTTACGGCTCTGCGTGGCACTTCTCCTTGGTGCAGTCATAGGAGTAGAACGCCAAAACCATGCCCAGGCCGCTGGCTTGCGCACGAACGCGCTTGTAGCCCTTGGCAGCTGTCTCTTCATGATCATCTCGGCCTATGGTTTCGAAATGTTCCTCAACTTGCCTCATATACAGGTCGATCCCTCGCGTGTGGCCTCCTATGTCGTGGCTGGTATCGGCTTTTTAGGGGCCGGCACCATATTCAGAAGTCAAGAAGGTGAAAGAGTCAAAGGACTTACGACAGCAGCTGCTATCTGGGTCGTTTCTGCAATTGGCCTTGCATGTGGCTTAGGCTTTCTTCTGGAAGCAGCCGTGACAACAGTTCTGGCCGTCATCATACTGTTTTTCCTGCGCTTTGTAGAATGGTTCTTCTGGCGCGACCAACTGTCATCCGTGCAACATATACGCATTGAAGCGACAGCAGCCACAGGCGAATTTATCGGGGAAGTCTACAATACATGCGCCCGCACCGGTGTCACTATCGAGAAATTGCGAGTACACACAGAGAAAGAAGGTGCAATGATCGAGTTATCCTGTCTTGCCCAAAATACAACCACACTGGGTCGAACCATTGGCGAGCTACAGGCGCTTCCAGGGACCCAGGCCGTAGATGCAAACCATAAGGAAATCACACGTCACAGCAAAGCAACGTTTTAACCCAAGCGCAGAAACACAAGCTTTTCACATTTCATGAACATCCTTGCCCTCACTTGTATTAGGACACCTTCTTACTCCAAAAAACCTACCTCTGAGAGCGGGTGTTCCCCTCGTGCGACTCCTTTTCCTGGACGCACGAGGGGATAGCTGCGTTCTCAGGACTATGGCCCAGTGGTTGCCCAGCTTGGAGGCCCATATCTCGTGTGCGGCCCGAAAAGCCGGATATTCTCCCCCTACCGCGCACCCTCCACGAACGTCAGCGATGGCTTGGCTCAGCAGGGCGCCATCGATGGCGACCCTGCTATGGATGATCAAGCGGTCGCCAATACAGCCCCATAAGCAGAGCTTTTCCCCACACTCCAGGTCCATCACGCTCTCGTCAGCTCGGCACGCTTGCTTAGTCCTATGGTAAATGCATGACGTAAACACTACCGGCACCAGGTGGCTGATCGACGGTGTGCGCGGGGTCGTAGCAGAGCCAGCCGCGCTCAAATTCTTGTTTGACGACGCCAGGATGTCCCTCTATCGGCATTTCATTGCTCAGAGGCAGTCCCAG
>DMFQ01000355.1:4114-5699 GCA_003450555.1 Ktedonobacter sp. | reverse complement strand
TAGGTCAACCCACAGTAGGCATCCTTCCCATAAGAGCGGTAAAACTGGAGCATGGCGTACTGCACGACGTTCCCCGTTGACTTGCACTTCCATTTGTCGTTGGACGTCGCGGTAAAGTATTGCGCGAGAGTGGGGTTAGTGAGATCCATGATTGAGCCTTTCAGGTATACCCACAAATCATCCCAGGGATAGTTGCCCGGGCAAAGTGTAGGCGGATCAATTGAGTTGTGTCCCTTGATATGGTCGGGTGCAATGGTATACTTCTTCGCCAGGTAAGCCACGAGCTTGAAGCTTGCATCCTTTTGTGCTGGTGTCAGTGGCGTACTGTTATCGCGTGTTGGATCGCAGTGTTCAATCGAGATGGTGCAGAAGTTCAGGTCTCTAAACTCATGTAGGTATTGATCCCAGAATGGATCGTATCCTGGTTCGGCGCAACAGTTGCCTCCTGCTCCACTACTCTCCAGGACGAACTGCCATACTCGCCCGTCCTGTCCTACGGCATAGTGGACACTCCTGCCCTTCACCAGGAAGGTCTGCTCGACGCTCTCTGGAGTAGGATCGCCACCTGTCTTGTGAATGACGATGGCAACATGGCCGTTATTGTTGGGATACCCAAAACGGTCTGCCGGAAGGAAGTGCGCCTCAGCGCCTGCGTAGTCTGCTTGCATGGTAAGGGGTCCTTTCAAGAACTGTTGATATACTCCGTTGTTGAATAAGGAGCGCTACAGCGATATCAGAAAGATTGAGCCAGCTGTTCCTTGATGAACGATTTTCACAATATCCATCCTAGTTACCTGGGCAGACGCATGAGATAGACATCTCCGGCGCCAGGTGGATGATCAATGACATGAGTGGGATCGTAGCAGAGCCAACCGCGCTCAAATTCTTGTTTGACGACGCCAGGATGTCCCTCTATCGGCATTTCATTGCTCAGAGGCAGTCCCAGATAGGTCAGTCCGCTGTAGGCATCCTTCCCATAGGAACAGTAAAAGCTGAGGATGCCTTTCCGCACGATAAACCCGGTTCGCTATTAAGACGATGGGCGGCTGTTTTTTTGGTTATGAAAATCAGCAAGGTACGCGATGCGGACATGTTTTTCTATTCTAGATTTTTATTGCACTTGTGCTTGCGCCATCTGAGGCACCCCTGCTCTGGCAGGGCATGCTAATTCGTGCTGTCCCCGTGGTCATCGCTACCATGGTCATTGGTTTGGCAGCGGCCGTAGCAGTCTTCAAGCTTCCCTATCCCATACCAGGATTGAGAAAAAATGAAACACCTTCATTCTCTTCCTTCATAAGAGACTCCTTGCGTGATCTCTTGCGGAGCAACCTGCGAGTCTTTCGCTGCACTTGCCGCGACTCCTGGCTTCTTCCCCTCGATCAACAACCAGGCGCTAAATCCGCTGGCCACGGCCAGACCAGCACAGATGAGCGCAACCAGGCGAAATGCGCTCACGAATGACTCATCGATGGCTCTCTTGAGTGCCACTTGCGCCTCACCACTCACTTCCGCGGGGATTTGTATACCGGCTAGTTTGATGCGTTGCGCGTCAATAAGATGTCTCACAACGGGCGTCAGGTGCAGT
>DMFQ01000355.1:1559-3981 GCA_003450555.1 Ktedonobacter sp. | reverse complement strand
GCGGTTCGGGAAACAGCGTTATTGATACCAGAAGCAATACCCGCGTGGCTTGCCTCCACTGCTCCCATCACTGCTGTCGTCAGCGGAGCGACGGTAATAACCATTCCGACACCCATTACGACCACCGCTGGGAAAAAGGTAATCCAGTAGCTGCCCGCGCCACTTCCAATACCTGGCAGCGCAAAGAGGGCAAAGCCTGTAGCAGTAATGATTGGTCCAACCACTAGCGGGAGCTTCGCGCCATAACGGTTCACCAGGCCACCTGCCCAGCGCGAGAGCAGAAACATAATCAATATGAAAGGCACGAAGGCGGCTCCGGCAAACGTCGGAGAATACCCTTGCACCAGAATCAAATTAAAGGGTAAGAAGAAGGTTAAGCCGCTCAGCGCTCCGTACAGCAAGAGCGTGAGGAGATTTGCCCCGCTAAAGGTGTGCGAACGGAACAAAGTCAATGGTACCATTGGTGCCCGGGTACGAGCTTCTACGAGCAGAAATGCGACAAGTGCGACGATGCCAACAGCCAGCGTGCTCAGTACAATTGGACTGCCAAAGCTAAAGGAGCCTGCCTGGATCAGCCCGTACACGATCGCGCCGAGACCCAGCGTGACGAGCGCTGTGCCCCACCAATCTAACCTACCCGACGCGCTTTCATCCCGGCTCTCTGGCACGCGCCAGAATACCACGCCAAGCACGATTGCTGCCAGCGGGACGTTGAGAAAGAAGACCCAGCGCCAGGAGGCATACTGTACTAACACGCCCCCCAGTACCGGACCCACCACCGAGGTAATAGAAGTAAAACCAGACCAGGTACCAATAGCTCGCCCGCGCTGATCTGCGCTGAACGAGGCACTGATAATCGCCAGGCTGCCCGGTACGAGCAGCGCGCCACCTATACCCTGAATAGCTCGCGCGAGAATGAGTTGCAGCACATTTGGCGCTACACCACACCAGATCGAGGCAAATGTGAAAATCAGAATGCCGGTGGCATAGATACGTCGTCGCCCAAAGTGATCGCCCAACGATCCCCCTACAAGTATCAGAGCCGCGAGAAAGAGCGAGTACGCCTCCACGATCCACTGCACATCCGAGGTCGTTGCATTCAAGTCTCGCTGTATGACCGGCAGCGCCACATTGACAACTGAGCCATCTATGAAGGCCATGCTTGACCCCAGAATCGTTGCCACAAGTACCCACCGTCCCACGTTTGGTGCGCAGGGTGTGTATCTCGGCGCGGAACGTATCACGCCCTCGTCACATGGTGCTTTCACAAAGTTCGCCATATCTTCTTCTCTTTCATCTCCAGAAGCAGCAGGCCAACTTCACCTTTGCCTGCCCTCTCCTTTATCTCATCTAGCATATCATAAAAGAAGCACGGAATTGTCAAAGTAGCAACAACAGTGAGGCAGCCATGGGATCGCCTTGGATAACCACCCTGACTAGCGACAGGGATTCGAGGCATTAGTTGCGCTACTCGAAGGGCATTTTTTAACATCGAAAGTGGCAACGCCATTGTGAGATAGCTCGGCATAATAAAGACGCGCGATTGGGTTAGGTATATCGAGTGATACACCTGCATTCTCTTCAGTGATGAGAAATCGGTCATTCTTTTGAAGCAGATTGCTATGTTGTGCATCGCCAGGGTAAAGACAATGCACCACACCCTGAACGGTACATAATTGCCAGTGCGGCATTGCGCTTTCCCCACTATCAGAGACTATATCTAACCAGGCATAGTAGGTTTTTCCGGCAGGAGGGGCGGGAATGTTTTGCAAATCAATCTCTACTTGATCGAAAGTACCCCTGCCATTGGTAAAGGCAACGTGCCCTACCACTACCGCTGTTGGATTCGGCGTGGCGGTTGCACCCGCCTGATGTTGCAAAGCCAGCAAAGCTGCTGTACTGGCTGCTATGCCGACCAGTATAATGATGCAGACGATGACGGCAACGAAAGCACCAGAGAGCTTTCTTCGTGGTTTCTCTGGTGGCGCTAGAGGTGCCACTGGAGAGAGTGGAGTGATAGAGATGCCCTCTCTGGGTATTGCGGTGGATACCGGTGCAGGAGTGCGATGTACAGGTGTGATGATGCTCGTTTGTATGTAATCTTCTGAAAGCTGCGTCAACGGTGAAGGAAGCGAGGCTTGCAGGTGAGCGGCAGAAAGGTCACTTCCGGGAGCTAGACCGGGTGGTTGAAGTGGGTTGTAATCGAGCTCGCCGTTCATACTCTGCGACGTACTCAAGCCTGCCGGGACAGGTACATTGAGTGCCTGGGCCAGTGCAACTGTCATAGCGGAAGCAGTTGGGAAACGCTCCGCCGGATTTTTTGCAATGCTTTGTAGTATAACCTCGGATAGAGCGGGCGGAATAGTTGGATTAAGCAAGATGGGAGGTCTGGGCATTTCATAAAGGTGCTGCATCATAATGG
>DMFQ01000355.1:0-1359 GCA_003450555.1 Ktedonobacter sp. | reverse complement strand
TCCCCGCGCCTGCTCCGGTGAGACGTAGCGGGGAGTACCAAGTATAGTAGCGGTAAGGTTACCGGCAGCTGCCCCTTGCAATCTAGCAATACCAAAATCGGTCAGGATGGGCTCACCCATCGACTTACCCTTTGGATTGCGCTTATCGAGCAGAATGTTCGCTGGTTTGATGTCCCGGTGGATCATGCCTCGCCGGTGAGCGTAGTCGAGGGCGAGACTTATAGCATGAAAGAGATAGACCATATCAGCAGCAGGAGGAAATAGACCCTTGCGAGATGTAGCGCCGATATAGTTGGCCAGTGTTCCCCCTTCGACATAGTCCATCACCATGTAAGCAATAGTGCCCGCTTCTTTTGTGTCCGAGAACTGGAAGTCGTGAATCTGCACGATGTTGGGGTGATGCAGGGATGCAACGAACTGGGCTTCGCGCGTGAAGCGCGATACGAAATCCGGGTTGGCTTGTAGATCGGCATGCAGTAACTTTATCGCGACAAAGCGCCGTAGTTGGGCATCGTAAGCCTTCCAGACTTCTCCCATACCGCCCCGTTCCAGGCGTACTTGTAATTCATATTTGCCAAGGCGCTGTGGGCCTGTGCTCATCATCGCTCTGCTACCCCTCTTGTATCATATCGTTTGTGGCAGATCCTTTGTAACAGTAAGGCTTGCCAACTGCTGAACATCGTAGTGAGCTTGTAGTACCCCGGGAACAACCGTGTTGGTCTTTGGATCGAGCTGACCGATGTAGGCATACGTTACATCGCTCAGCAAGGTATCAATCATCGTGAGGGCCTGTGGCTGCGCTAATTGATTGTTCCCCATCAGAACCAGTTGCCGTGCATAGCTACGTGCCTCTTTCAACCACTTTGACGAGTTATTCAACTCATCAATGATATGAGCGGCAATTTTACGCATCTCCGGTGTAGCATCAGGAGCTTTAATCACGCCATTCAGGTGAAGGGGAACGTGATCAAGGTAGCCAGGAGGATTATTTGCCAACTCCGTTCCTTGTTGCTGTGCCGGATCTACTGAAAGCAAGGCAACTTTCGAACTAGTTTTATCGGCATATGTCGGACCATTTGGTACATCTAAATGCACATTCGGTGCCCCATCAAGGTAGTCCAGTATGCTCATGAATAAGATTCGCATTTGATTCGCATTGGTACCTTGTGGATTGTAATCATCTCTCGCGGAGACTGCCCATTCTACTAGCTTTTCCGTATCTCTGAAGAGCCAGATATCCAACCCACCCGGCAATCCCAGCACCTCCACCCTGGTTTCTTTATAAAAAAGGTGACGAATGTGATCAAGTGCACTCAATGAGGTCGTTCCGTACGGAGTTTGCGGAATCTCGGCATAGTA
>DMFQ01000428.1:2802-4989 GCA_003450555.1 Ktedonobacter sp. | reverse complement strand
ATTATAAGGAATATGACTGTGCCCATAGACGACCACACGAGTATCGGGAAATTCTCGGCATGCTAGCTTGACGCGATTGGACGACTCGCCCAAAATATGCACAATGCCAATGCGGCAATGCCCAACAACGACCTCCCGTTTGATAGGCAACTTCAGCACGACCTCTTCGTGCTCAATATTGCCCTGTACAGCCACCACGGGAGCGATCGTCTCCAATTCATCAATAACCGAAAGAATAGAGAGGTCCCCAGCGTGTATGATCAGCTCGACCTCTGCAAAATGCTCCCAGATAACCTCCGGAAGCTTCTTGAAATGGGGAATGTGCGTATCTGAAA
This sequence comes from Ktedonobacter sp., assembly GCA_003450555.1. GTDB lineage: Bacteria > Chloroflexota > Ktedonobacteria > Ktedonobacterales > Ktedonobacteraceae > UBA11361. The sequence continues at coordinate 4,654 of DMFQ01000428.1, read as the reverse complement.
TAACGCCAATTTTGTGGATCATGCATGCTCCGAACGACATAATATGCTAGCTTCTTTACTTCAGCTATTATTTAGCTGAACACCTTAAAACAAATTTATGGCCATATTATTAATGAGAACTTTAGCTGCTCTAATCACACTTTGAAGAGCTAGAAAGTTTCGTGACGATTTGGCTTCTCCTCCATTTTGCGGTATAGTAGAAGTGATCTCTTTCAGCTACTCTAAAAGGAAATCATATGCGAATTGCGATCATTGCAGACATCCATGGAAATCAGCTTGCACTGGAAGCGGTGCTCGAAGACCTCTCGCACCAACCATCGGTAGATCAACTGGTGATAGCCGGTGACCTCTGCCTGAATGGCCCTTGCCCGCGCGAGGTTCTGGACACAGTCCAAAAGTTGGACTGTCCAGTTATCCAGGGCAATGTAGACCTGGAAGTGGTGAACGAGGCGCCGGAGAAGGGCGTGAAGAAACGCACCACGGTTGCCTGGACCAGAGAACAGATCGAACAAGCAGGGATTGACTACCTGGCATCTTTACCCTTATCACATCTCATTCCAAACCCTGCTGGCAGCGACCTGCTCATCGTCCATGCGAACCCCTTGAACCTGGAAGATGCCATTTTCCCCAATGCCCTTGACAGTACCTTAGAGCGCTTGCTAGCAGGCATAGCTCCGGGTGTGGGGGCGCTAGCTTTCGGTCACCTCCATATTGCCTACACGCGCCGCTGGCACCATCTCCTGCTTGTGGATGTCGCGAGTTGCGGCCTGCCACGAGACGAAGACCTACGCGCAGCATACGGCATACTGACCTGGCAAGATGCTGCCTGGAATGCAGAAATTCGCCGTGTGGCTTACGACGTCAAAACGGTTGTGAAACAGATCAAAAGCTGCGGAATGCCCAACCCTGAGAAACGCATCAAAACACTAGTAGAGGCCAGATACTAGTATTTTTGCAAGAAGGCCCTGGTTGTCCTGGCGTGGTACCGCGCCAAGACAACCAGGGCCTTTCGAACTATTCGATTTTTCAATCGTGAAAACTACCCTCCTAAAAAGGACAGTGTAGAGAAAAGTAAAACAACGTTATATATGTACTAAGTCACAAGATGTACAGTCACACGTTGCGAGATGAGCGGAATCACTAACCAGTATAAGAGAAGTGAGCGCCTCCACCGTGACTGCTGTCTCTTCCTCAACCAACGTTTCTAACGTCTCTTCTCCAAGGTAACTCTCCGCATCCCCAACATCAACAAGGTGCAATTCCTGGATGATCGCTCGCAATTCACCCGTTGTCGCCATAAATGTATTGCTCCTCTTTCAATCAATATAAATGGTGCAATTGACGATTGGCCCACTTCCACCCATACACCAGGCATCCACATTCACCAAGACCGTATGCCGGATGTTTAATTGTTATAGACAATGTAAAAAAGGAAACGCCCTTTCAGAATAATATTTAGCACTTCCTATTATATATACGTTTGGAGGTACTCATTCCCTCTCTCATGTAAGCAAACTGGGCCAAATTGGCCAGTAGTTCTATACGTTAGACGCTACAAATGGCACTTTTTTGCATACCAGCTTCAGCAGAAAAGTGCTATACTGACGTAGGAACAACACAATGGCACCAAAGGGATTTGTAGAACGTCCGTGAAAGCAGTAACATACTACTCTTATGACGATATTCGTATAGAAAACAGATACATTCCAACCATTGCTGATTACGAGTTGCTCGTGAAAGTACATGGCTGTGGACTGTGTGGATCTGACATTCTTAAAATTGTACAACAAGCACCTCCACCTGTGATTTTAGGTCACGAGCCGACAGGAACTATTGTTGAGATGGGACGAGG
>DMFQ01000428.1:2356-2655 GCA_003450555.1 Ktedonobacter sp. | reverse complement strand
CGCCACGGCAACTACTCCATGTGTGCCTCGTTCAAAACCTCTAACATTGACCCGTGCGGTTTTGCCGAATATATCCGTGTCCCCGCGCAACATGTGCAACAAACTACACTCCCACTCCCCGCAACACTCAATGACGAAGCAGGCTCATTCGTCGAACCGCTGGCATGCTGCATACGCGCCGTCAGGCGCACGCCTCTGCTCTCAGGAGACACCATCGTCATACTCGGATTAGGCTCCATCGGCCTACTCATGCTCCAGGCATTCAAAGCCCTCGCCCCCACGCAAAATGTACGGGCGAT
>DMFQ01000428.1:0-2198 GCA_003450555.1 Ktedonobacter sp. | reverse complement strand
ATCCCTCCCAGTCGCCCCGGTGGAGAAAATATCCATCCTCACCTTGAAAGGCACTCCATACGTGTCTATGGTATAGATCTTTTTCCCGAGCGCCTCCAACTCGCGCGCGAGTTGGGTGTTGACGATGCCTTCCTGGCTCCCACTGATGAGCAGGGGCTTCGCCAGCTCATAGCGCCATTAACGGAGGGGCGTGGCGCCGATGCAATCATCATTACCGCGGCAGGAGCGCGTCCGTTCTTACAGGCGATCGCGAGTGTCCGCAAAGGTGGCACAATACACATCTTTGCCGCCCATGCGGCTGCGGTTCCCATGAATCTCGCGGTACTCTATCAACAAGAACTGAGTATTATCACTACCTATTCATCATCACCGGAGGAGTTGCGCATAGCTCTCAATTTACTTAATAGCCGCAAAGTGCGTGTCGAAAGTCTCATCAGCCATCGTCTCCCTTTGGAGCAGTTTGCTGAAGGGGTTGCGCTCATGCAGAAACAGGCGGCTTTGAAGGTCTATTTTCAGATAGCAGGAGAAGCTTAAAATGGCAAGTACACATTACGACGTAGCGGTTATTGGCTCGGGCCCAGGTGGGTACGTTGCCGCTATCCGCGCCGCTCAACTTGGAGCGAAGGTCGCCATCGTCGAAAAACAATACCTTGGCGGCACCTGTCTAAACGTAGGATGCATCCCCTCGAAAGCCATGTTACATATCGCTCAGGTCTTGCACAGCATGTCATCGCTGGGCGAGTTAGGGATCAACCTGCCACAACCGCCCACGTTTGATATGAAACAGGCGGTCGTCTTTAAGGACAAGGTCGTCAAGCGCATGACCGGTGGCGTTGGCACGCTGATGAAGGGCAACAACATCGATGTGTTTGATGGTCTCGGCACGGTAGATGCCTCTCGCACTGTCACTGTAACGAAGAACGACGATTCGAAAGAGCAATTCAGCGCGGACAAAATCATCCTCGCTACCGGGTCTATTCCGTTCATACCCCCTTTCCCGGGTATCGACGGGCGCAATGTGATGAATAGCGATACCTGCTGGAATCTCCCAAAAACACCTGAAAGCGTTATCTGTGTCGGCGGAGGCGTGATCGGCGTTGAGCTGGCCTGTATGTTCAACGGGCTTGGTTCGCAGGTCACTATCGTTGAAATGCTGCCCACTATCCTGGCCCCTGTCGATGAAGAGGTGCGCAAGCTGCTCGTTCGTCTCCTCGGCAAAAGCGGCATCACTATCGTCACGGGAGCCACAGTGGAATCTATCGCTGATGAAGGCGATATGAAGAAGGTAGTTGCCAGTACAGAAAAGGGGCAGGAGACCTTCACCGGGGAGTACGTGTTGATCGCCGTCAGCCGCCGCGCCAATACCAGCGGTCTTGAGCAATTGATAGAGCAGGGCCTTGATAACGATCGCGGACGCGTGCGCGTCAATGAAAAGATGGAGACAAACCTTCCTGGCATCTATGCCATCGGCGACCTCATTCATGGAGCTGGCCTGGCTCATGTCGCCTCGACCGAGGGCGAGATTGCCTCCGATAATGCCACAGGTCACCAGGCGGTTATGGACTACAGCGTTGTGCCAAATCCCATCTACACCTTCCCTGAAGTCGCCTTTGTCGGGCTGACGGAGGCTCAAGCGAAAGAGAAATATCCCGAAGCACGTGTAGAACGCTTCCCATGGTCCGCTAACGGCAAAGCCGTCGCCATGAGTGAGACCGACGGTTTCACCAAGGTAATCATCGGTAAATACGGCGAGATACTGGGCGCCCATATCATCGGCCCGGACGCTACCAACCTGATCAGCGAATACTCCGTAGCCATGCGCGGCGAACTCACCGTCGACGAGATTACCGAAACCATCCATCCTCACCCGACACTGAGCGAGGGCTTGCGCGAAGCCGTCCTCGCCGCCGAGGGCCGCCCGATTCACATCCCACCCAAGAAGTCATTGGCAAGGACAAGATAGAATAACGTAGCTTTACAGTAAAGAGGGTGACTATGCTCTGTGAGGTGTCAACGGCACCTCACAGAGCATAGTCAGTTACTCCAACAGCTTTCGGCAAACAATTGGACTACCTCAAGCAGCAGGGATATCACACCATCACGTTTAACCAGTTGTTTGACGCGCTCTACTACGGTGGACCCTTGCCGCACCACCCAATAATTCTCACCTTCGATGATGGCTACAATGACGCTTACCA
>DMFQ01000094.1:2942-12003 GCA_003450555.1 Ktedonobacter sp. | reverse complement strand
GTTCGATCCCCGTCTCCCGCTCCCCTTCCTAATAAAATAGCATGCGGCACGGCGACGTCGCCAAGTGGTAAGGCACGGCTCTGCAAAAGCTGCACCAGCGGTTCGAATCCGCTCGTCGCCTCCCTTTTCAAGAAACGTGATTGACTCGATCACGTTTTTTCTTTGTTTGCTCATCAGGACAAAACTCATCATGCGACAGCAACATAGTTACCCCGTTGAAGCCATCGTATTGAAGCGCACCGATTTAGGCGAAGCTGATCGTGTCCTGACCCTGCTCACTCCCACCAAGGGTAAATTCCACGCCATTGCCAAGGGGATTCGCCGTCCAATTAGCAAGAAGGCGGGGCACCTGGAGCTTTTGAGCCACAGCCAGCTGCAAGTGGCGCTTGGGCGCAATCTCGATATTATTACGCAGGCGGAAGTGCGTGAAAATTTCCTCTCGCTGCGAAACGACCTGTGGCACATGACCTGTGGCCTCTACCTTGCGGAATTGGTGGATCGCTTTATCGAAGATGACACACAGCACCCGGAGGTCTACACCTTGATGCTGGAGATGCTGCGCGGCATCGAACGAGATGTGATTGATCGGCAGCGGCGCAGGGAGAACGGTACGGAACTCGTGGAGCAGGAGCATGGACGCACCAATCTGCTCTTGCATTACTTTGAAATACACCTGCTTTCTCTTATTGGTTACGAGCCAGCATTCCGCCATTGTGCACAGTGCGCGAGCGAATTACAGCCAGTGGAGAATGGCTTTACGCCTTCGCTGGGAGGAGCGCTGTGTCCACAGTGTTCCCGCTTCTGGGCGCGCCCGCTGTCGATGAATGCGCTCAAAGTTTTGCGGCTGCTCCAACGCAGTAAATGGAGCGAGGTTCCCCGTTTTCGGCTAGATAATTCTTTGCAGTTGGAACTGGAGGTGACGATGCATGGGTTGTTGCGTTTCCACCTTGAGCGTGATCTGAAATCGTGGAGTTTCTTGGAGATGTTGAGCTTGCGGAAGTAGCTTTCCTCTTCCAACTTAGGTTAAACTATGATATGGTACGAGAGGTATTTTATCTCTACCATGCCGTTTATAATCAACCCCCTGACTTGGAGGTGGACATGAGTAACATCGCCCCAACCACCGATGCTGGCCTGGGAGTTTCCAAAAAAGGTGCCAGTCGCTATGCTGCGTACGTTTTTTGGATAATGTTCAGTATCAACCTGCTCAACTACCTGGATCGCTATGTATTTACCGGTGCCGCCAATATCGTGGCTAAGGAACTTGGGCTGGGTATCGACCAGGTAGGCTACATTGCTACAGCGTTTATTTTAGTTTACGCGGTAGGTACGCTGCCACTGGGTATCTGGGCAGATCGTTGGAACCGCAAGAACATCGTGGCAATCTGTGTAACGATCTGGAGCCTGGCGACGGTGTTTACTGCCATAGCGAGCGGTTTTTGGGGCCTCTTCATTTCACGTATGGTGCTTGGTATTGGTGAGGCTGGCTACTACCCCGCCGGTACGGCCATGCTGAGTGACTACTATAGTCGCACAAAGCGGGCACAGGTGATGAGTCGCTGGACGGCGGGATCGCTGATTGGTTTGATGATAGGCTTTATCGCTGGTGGCGTTGTGGCCGGTCTCGGTTATGGTATGTGGCGCGTTGCCTTCCTTTTTACCGGTATTCCGGGCCTGGTGCTCGCCTTTTTAGCCTATCGTCTGCGCGAACCACGGCGCAATCAAGCTGACGAGGATGCGATAGAACTCGATCAGAATTCTGTTGTCAACGAGGTAGAAGTGATCGATGCTGCTCACACATTCGTGGTGCCCAAAAGTGTGTTCAGTCAGTTTCGCCGGTTGTTTCAGATCAGAACACTGGTGGTATTGATTGTGATGCAGATCTTTGCCTACTTCTCCCAGGGGGCGGCAGTGGTCTACTTGCCCATTTACCTGCAGCAAAAAGATACTCTTGGACTAAGTTCGGGCTTTGCAAGTATTCTCGCCGGGGGCGTAGTGGTCATCGCGGGTATCGTGGGTTTGTTGGTTGGCGGTTACATGTCTGATGCCCTTAACCGGCGTTATGCCGGTGCGCGTGTACTGGTCTGCGGCATAGGTTTTCTGCTCTGCGCGCCTGCATTTGCCCTCTCTGTTACCATTCATAATGTCGCTATCTTCATACTATGCTTTTTTATCACCGCTATGCTGATCAATGTCTACAACGGACCCAGTACGGCGGCGACACAAGATGTAGTGCCATCGGTTTTACGCGCGTCGGCGGTAGCGGTATCTTTGCTGCTCGCGCACCTGCTGGGCGATGCCTTCGCCCCATCGCTGATAGGCGTGCTTGCCAAAGCTTTTGACCCGACGCACGGAGGGCACTTCGCGAATAATATGGCTGGGGGCGACTTGAGTTTGGCGCTGCTGGTTACCTGTGTGCCAACGCTTGTCGTGGCCGGGTTGGTGGGCATCTTTGGTGCGCGTTGGATGAAGCTGGATATCGCGGCAGCACAGCAGGCCGATAAAGCTGGAAAGGGATTACAAAGTAACACATGATCCATTTTTACGAACTCTCTTCCATGAGTGGCGCGGAACGTACCAGGTTGTTGCGCCGGGCTGAGATACAGATCGAGGAGCTGACCGAGCGCGTGCGACCTATTTTACAGGGTGTGCGCCAGCGCGGAGACGAGGCGCTGCTGGAATATACGGAACGATTTGACCGTGTCCAGTTGACGCCTGATCGTTTGCGGGTGAGTCGCGCTGAGATCGAACACGCCCACCAGGCGCTGGACGCAGCAGTGCGCGAAGCTATCGAACAGGCAATTGCTAATGTGCGCACCTTTCATATGAAACAGATGCCGCACGAGGAGTGGTTTACAGAGGTGGCTCCTGGTGTGATGGCGGGCGAAAAGATCACGCCGATTAGCAGCGTGGGACTCTACGTGCCACGGGGAAAAGGAGCGTTTCCCTCGGTGATGTACATGCTGGCTACGCCCGCCACTATTGCGGGGGTACCGCGCATCGTTGTCTGTACGCCGCCTGGGCCAGGTGGAGAAGTTGATCCGGCGACGCTAGTAGCTGCTGACCTGTGTGGCGTTCATGAAATCTATTGCGTTGGTGGCGCACAGGCGATTGCCGCGCTGGCCTATGGAACGGCCAGTATTAGGCGCGTGCATAAGATTACGGGACCTGGCAGCGGATTTGTTACAGCCGCCAAAAGATTGCTCTATGGAACGGTTGATGTCGGATTGCCAGCGGGTCCAAGCGAATCCATTACGCTGGCCGACGAAGCGGCTGATCCAGAGCTGATCGCGCGTGATTTGCTGATCGAAGCTGAACACGGACCTGATTCTTCCAGCCTACTTGTCACGGATAGTCGAGCATTGACCGAGGCAGTGCTAGCTCTGCTGCCGGGCAAGATGGCGGCATTGCCAGAATGGCGACAAAATTTTTGTCGTACCGTCTTTGAAGGGCCAGAGGGAACTGGCGGTATTGTGCTAACGGCGGATATGCGCGAGGCGGTTACTTTCGTCAATGAGTATGCCCCGGAACACCTGGAGGTGCAGGTGCGCGAGCCGTTCGCGCTTTTGCCGCAACTCAAAAACGCGGGCGAAATTCTGATTGGTCCCTTTACGCCGTTCTGTATGGGGAACTACTGTGTTGGGACGAATGCTGTCCTGCCTACTGGTGGTTTTGCGCATACATACTCCTGCACATCGGTATACGATTTTCTGAAACGTACGGGAATAGCCTATCTTACGCGGGAGGGGTACGTTGCTCTAAGCGAGACGACACGCCGCCTGGCGGAATTTGAGGGATTTCCGGCGCACGCCAACGCCGTGACCGGGCGTTCAGGGTAGCACCTATAATGGTGAAGATCATCAAGATGACGGTAATGGCCGTTGCCTCTTGCAACAGTAAAATGGCCTGGTGAATAGCGGCTGCCTGGTGATAGTTCGGAGCAGCTTGAAGAGGGAGATTGGACGAATCGCTGATCTCGACGACTGCGTCGCTGTCCTCTACAGAAACATAAATGCGGCGTAAAGCAGGATCAGAGGCTACACCATCTGGTGCGCGGCCCACTTGCAATGTGCCCAGCAATTCGAAGGACTGGCCATCTATAGCTGTGATGGTCGTACCGGAGTTTACATCATTAAAAGTAGTTTCTTTGTTCCCTTCACCGGCCACATAGATACGTCCAGTAGCCGTATTGGAGGCAATACCTTCAGGGTAAGGGGAGACGGGAACGCGCGCGATAACCTTATTGGTATGGCCGTCGATGACGTCCAATTCCTGGCCAGTTGAACAGACGACGTAGACGAGGCCACGCGTCTCGTCCACACTTAAAGGTTGTACAGGTTCAGCTGCAACTTGAATAGTTGCCAGAGTGCGGCTGCTATCCTCATCAATGACGGTGACTGTGTGTGCGGATCTATCGCCAACATAGAGCCGACCCAGGCGGCTGTTTACGCCAATGGCCTGAGGATGCGAACCAACTTTGAGGGTCGAGGATAACGCACTGATTTTACCAGTGGGCGAGGTCGTTAGCGAGAAGACATCGATGATACCAGTGTCACTGCTCGATACATAGACCCGCTGGCGTTGTGTATCAATGGCAAGCCCATCATCGCCAGGGGCTGTGTTGGCGGTGAAGAGAATTTTACCACTTCCTCCATCTAAGGCTGTGAGAGATCCTGTCTCTCCACTTTTTGCAATGCTGATCGTGTAAACCCGGTGATTTGTAATATCCACCTGAACATCGGTAGCTGACTCTCCAGTCGCGACCTTCCAGCGCACTTTGCCACGAATGGGGTCAAAACCAACCACGAAGCTGGGAAATTCGTAGGCGATATAGACCATATGCGTTCGTGTGTCGACAGCAATGCCTTCTGGCCGCTGGCCCGCGTGTAGCACACCAATGATAGGGAAACCGCCATCAGCGTGAACGGGAGGTGAAAAGAGCAAGAGGGTGAGGATGGGAGCAAGCAGGATGAAGAGGACGCAGTAGCGCCATCTCAAGACCTTCTTATAGTCGCAATGTGGCATCCTTGTTTGCTCCTGTTGCTATTTGCAATATATACATGCTGAACCTTCAGTATGCTCTGTATGCTATCACAAATTATGAGAGAGAGGGCAAACTCGACTTTTGTACAGGGTCAGGAATAGATCATTGTCGTATAGTGAGATAGAGAAAACAAAAAGCCAGAAGCATTACAAGGAGGAGCGAGTCAGATGGAAAATTGGATTTGTACGACCTGTGGTACACAATTTGCTGAGAGCGAGGATTCCCCTCGCGAGTGTCCTATCTGTCTTGACCAGCGTCAATACGTGGGTTACGAGGGACAGAAATGGACGACGCAGTCCAGGCTGCACGCCGAGGGTTTTCGCAACACTGTGAAAGAGCAACGAAGCGGGTCTAAAGGGCATTGGCTCGACGCCTGGCTTTGCAATAGGACAACGCGCGCTGCTAGTGCAGACGGAGCAGGGAAATATATTGTGGGATTGTATCAGTTTGTTGGACGAGGATACTATAGAGGAAGTGGAGCAGTCAGGTGGGCTGAAAGCGATTGCCATTTCTCATCCACACTATTACAGTGCGATGGTGGATTGGGCTGATCGATTCGATATACCTGTTTACTTGCACGAGGCGGATAGACAGTGGGTAATGAGACTGAGCAAGCGTATTAACTTCTGGTCAGGCGAGACTTTTTCCCTAATGGACGATATTACTCTGATACGCCTGGGAGGACATTTCGCGGGTGGAACGGTCTTGCACTGGGCAAGTGGAGCTGAGTCTCAAGGGCTTTTGCTCTCGGGAGACATCATACAAGTTGTGGCTGACCGCCGTTGGGTGAGCTTTATGTATAGCTATCCGAACCTGATCCCGCTGTCGGCGGCTGAGGTGAAGAGGATGCGTGATGTTGTCTCGCGCTATGATTTCGAAAGACTTTATGGCGCCTGGTTTCACACTATTGTTGCTAAAGATGCCAAGAATGCAGTGCTGAGGTCGGCTGATAGGTATATTCGTGCATTGGGAAGTCTGTTGGAGTAGGGAAGTTGGTGTGTTGAAAATCAGGTGATTTCGCCTTCAATTTGAAGAAGCGAAAGCTGAACGGAATGTGGCTTGAGTCGCATGAAGAGGGAGTTTTTGCGTATTGTTCAATTTTTTACGAATATGTTATAATGCGCCCAACATAAGAAAAATAGAGCAATAAGGATTGAAAGTTTCCTTGGACTCCGAAAAGGATTAGGAACTACTTTATTCTGTATGGCGGCGGAGTTCAGGCAGTAATAATAAGAGCGGTGTATATATATGTCGAGCAATTATTCGTCTGATCCTAATAAAGCAGCGTCTATGAGTAATCCCGCGACGCCTCAGTCCGATAGAGCGCTACCTCCAGCTCCGCAACCTCTATCGCTGTCAAACTCTTCCTGGGTGGAACCTGCCAGTCCTGGTTCGGGTGGTGGAGGGAGCCAGCGCCGCCTTGCTGCTGGCATAGTTCTCTCGGGGGGACGGTACAGGATTGAGAAGCCGGTGGCAGCCGGGGGCATGGGAGCGGTGTATCGCGCGATAGATACGCGCTTCAATCGTCCCTGCGCAGTAAAGGAGATGCTGGACGAATTTCAGAGCGACAGTGAACGAACGCAGGCGGTCGAGTGGTTTGAACGCGAGGCGACCTTGCTGCTTGACCTGAATCATCCCTGCATTCCGCGCGTGCGTGACTTCTTTGTCGAGGGTGGGAAGCACTATCTGGTGATGGATTTTATTGATGGCCGTACACTGGGTGAGGTGCTGGATAAGGTAGGGGACGTGGTGGGAAATAATGGTGCGCGGGGTGTGACAGAGGCACGGGCGCGCAGTTGGGGACAGCAAGTATGCAGCGTGCTGAGTTACCTCCATCGCCAGACGCCACCGATTATTTTCCGCGATCTCAAGCCATCAAATATTATGGTGACCGAGCATGACGAGGTGAAGCTGATTGATTTTGGGATTGCGCGTACCTTCCAGACACAACGGCAATCGACGATTATCATGACCATTGGCTATGCGCCACCGGAGCAGTTGCACGGGATGCCGGAGCCACGTAGCGACATTTACGCGTTAGGGGCCACGATCCATCGCGTACTTACTCATCATGACGCGGCCAACAATAAACCTAGCATCTTCTCATTCCCGCCGATTCGCACGTTGCGGCCAGATATTTCCGTTGCCTTTGAGCAGGTGATCATGAGGGCATTATCTCCAACCATAGAGCAGCGCTGGATCAATGCTGGTGAGATGGAGAAGGCCATCATTAATTTGCCATCTATTACTGTTGTTCCTCCAACAGGAGCGATACCTTTGCAGGGGCAGTCGCGCCTGGTCAACCCGCAGACGCCCAATAATATTACACCGAGCAATCCATCGCGGCATACGACCACCGGTCCCGGCGGCGCGTATATCACCTCGGCGATAGGATTTATCAATCAGGGCCGCATTGAAGAGGCATACGCGGCCGTTCAGCAGGCATATGTGCTAGAACCAAATAATGCGCTGGTACATCGAACGTTTGGACAGATTTTTGCCCGTCGCAGACCTGCCGAAATTGATCGAGCGCTGCAGGCATATAATCGCTCACTGCAACTCAATGCAAACGACGCGGAGACACATAAACTTATCGGAGATATCTTTCTCTTTTTACGCAGACAGCCTCTTCAGGCCATTCCTGCCTATACGCAGTCGCTGCGCTTGAACCCCAATGACGTCGAATCCCACCAGCGTTTAGCCCAGTGTTATGAGGATACGAACCAGCTTGAGCCTGCCTTACGAGAATATCAAGAGGCGGCGCGCTTTGCACCAAAACAACCGTTGCTACACCAGAAGGTTGGGCAACTTGCCTGGCGCTTGAATCAGTTTCCGATAGCGGAGCGGGCATTTGTGACAGTGTTGACGATCAACCCGGCTGACCATCAGGCGCGATTTCTTTTAAGCCAGGTCTACGAGAATGAAGGGAAATTGATCGACGCTGAACGCGAGTGTTCCTATGTGGTACCGATGATCCCTGCTGCACAACAGGTGCTATTACGTATAAGGAGCCGATTGGGAAGATGAGAAGAGGGGAGAACAAACAAATGAGTAGGTATTGCTTGAAATCTACGTCGCCAAGAGGCAATGGCTTCTATGTACTGTTGCTAGTCGTTGGGGTACTCATTGCTCAAGGGTTGATGTGGCCTGCCGTCACCTTCGCTTCAGCGAGGGATGAGGGTTATCAATTTGGCAATGGGCAAGCGTTGGACAGAGCAAGTGTCTCTGTAGTACGACTGGTGGTAAGATATACTTCTGTGACGCCGGTTGCGGGATGTACCCGTTCTATGACGGGTCTCGGCGTGCTGGTAGGAAGCTGGGCAGCGACACCCAGCAGCCCCGTTTTCAGCGACTGGATACTGACCGATGGGTCGCTGGTTGATCCGAACGGTATCTCATGTGGAGCGGGGAAACCGCTGGAACAGCTCAACAGTATCCAGATCTATCTGAACAACGCGTATACCTTGAATCCGGTCGGGCAGACCTTGAAATCCCTGCAATGTCGATCAGGGTCGTGTACCGATGGAGCGACGACTCTGCCGATCACGTGCCAGGACTCAAGTCCTTGTGCTAAAGGTGTCGTGCTGGTGTCTTTCCATACGCCGGTGCTCGAGCCGTTTATTGATATGGCGCAAGCAGATCAGGCGACTCCCGGACCACAGGGTTGTCGAGTTGATCGGTTCTGGAGCTGCCTCGCCTCCTAGAAGTGTCGAGCAAGCGGCGCAGTTTCTCACGCCGACCCAGGTTGCTCCCGACGATCCGACAAATGAGCCTGGTATGCCCATTGTTGAACAGTACCGGGCAGTTGCTGGATATGAATACGAAGCAACTTGACACAGGGCAGTCGATCAGGACGTTTGTCAATGCGATCATCGCACCAGCGCCACTGCAACCCTTGAACACGAATAGGCTGCATGACAACTGGAACCAGGGTATTACTGCCTTTTATAGCAATGATTTTATTTCTGCCCAGTCCGACTTTATCAGAGCGGGGGCAGCCAATGCGCAATTTCAGGC
>DMFQ01000094.1:2107-2859 GCA_003450555.1 Ktedonobacter sp. | reverse complement strand
GCGAACCACGTGGGACCGTTTGTGATACCTGACGTGATTTTTGCATGGTTCCCCTGGATTATTTTTGGGGCAATCTTGCTGATGGTGATTTTGGTGTTCATCATTGTGATGGTGATACGAAGGCAGGTACGACACGGTCGAGAATTGGCGGCTTTTGAAAAGGAACAGGCCGCGGCGGAGAAGAAGGCTGTACAGGAAGTACAGAGCCAGCAAGCACAACAGGCGTTACAACCGGCAGTGGTTAACGCGAACGGTCCGGCGAATAGCGCGAACCTTCACGCTCAGCCGAAAACAGATCTCCGTTGCCCGAATTGTGGAGGACCGGTGAATGCCAGCGATAATTTCTGTTCGCAGTGCCGCTCCCCGCTGGTACTTTCAGATTCTGGCTTGAATGTGCGCCTGGCAATGCCGCAGGAACCAGTGCAGGTACCCGCGGGTTCGGCTCCTCAACCTGTACCGGCTGGATTGGTACCATCTAGCTCAATCTATGATCAGCCGACGAGAGAGATGTCGCCAAGCGAGCTCAAAACTGGACAGGCAGACCTGGAGAAAACGCAGCTCTATGCGGGGGAGATGGCAAAGAATGTCCAACTTCCGATAGAGCGCTATAGCGGTCGCAATATGAGCCTGGTGGTAGGCACACGTTCCAACCCTGGTATCAAACGGCAACATAAGCCGAATGAAGATAGCCTTTTTGCCGCGCAGGGAGAGCGAGTGCACGATTCGCAGACGCAGCAGTTCGGGCTGTTTGT
>DMFQ01000094.1:0-2000 GCA_003450555.1 Ktedonobacter sp. | reverse complement strand
TGGCGATCCAAATCATCAGCGAAGAAGTATTACCGAAGATTTCGGGAAATGATCCGTTGAACGATGATGCGCTTGTGCAGATCCTGGTGGATGGCGTGCAACATGCTAACGTGGCGGTTCATCAACGCAATATGGAGCAGCGAGCCGATATGGGGACGACGATCACCGCGGCCCTGATTGTTGGGGCAACAGCGTATGTAGCAAATGTTGGTGACAGCCGTACCTATCTCTACCGCAAGCCCACCGGCCTGACAAAAATCACCAACGATCATTCCGTGGTCGCGAGCCTGGTCGATGCAGGTATTATCCAGCCCGACGATATCTACACGCACCCCAAGCGCAACCAGATCTACCGCAGTTTAGGTGAGAAACCGATGGTGGACGTGGATTCATTCAAGGTAGCGCTGCAACCGGAAGATAAATTGCTGTTATGTACCGATGGCCTCTGGGATATGGTACGCGACCCATCGATCGAGCAGATACTGAATACCGTTCCTGATCCATCACAGACGGGAAATGCGCTGATCAAAGCGGCGCTAGAGGGCGGTGGTGAAGACAATGTGAGCGTGATCGTAGTGCATATCACCGAGGCTACGCAGCGCACGGGGATGACGGGAGTACAGTTGCTGGCGAGGCCGGAGTCGCCACAGTGGCCGCCTGCATGAAGTTGAGTTCGTGACTACTCCATATCTTTGTCGCCTCTTCTTCCCTGTGCTATAATCAAGACAGGATTCTCTAGCCTTTATGACGATACCGTAGGCTACGATTTGGAGGAAAGGCGCGTGTCGACACCGATCAATAGTGCTTATTTATATGCCGCAATATTATTTGCCGCTGGATTTGGCTTTGTCATCCTGGCGACGGTTATGGCGAATCTCATAGCCACCCCATAGCAGAACCAAAGAGAAGCTGCAGACCTATGAATCAGGCGAAACCCCGATCGGCAATGCCTGGGTACAGTATCCGCTTGGATTCTATATTTTTGCTTTGCTCTTTGTCGCTTTTGATGTAGATATCGTCTTCATCATATCCTGGGCTGTCATTTTCAAGCAATTAAGCTTCTTTGGATTTTTTGAGATTACCTTCTTCATCGTTGTTCTCGCGCTCGGATTGGCATACGCCTGGCGCAAGGGAGTTACTCGATGGATTTAATACCACGTTCAAAAAGTGTCAATATCCCGACCGAGACACGGGGATACCGCGACCAGAATGCTGCGCTTGCCCGCGACCTGGCGCCTATTGCGCAGATAACGGGCGCAGCTGTTGCGCCGCAGACGATCAAAGGTGATTTTCTTGGTCTGGAGATCGAGCGGACGCACCTGGTGGCCGTTTGCCGCTTCTTGCGCGACCAGCTAGGGTTTGACCTGTTAAGCTGTATATCCGGGGTTGATATGCTCGATCATCTTGAAACAGTGTATCATGTCCGTTCAACGACACGAGGCCAGCTCTTGCAGTTGAAAGTGAGGCTGGATCAAGAGAAGCCAGAGGTGGATAGTGTTGTTTCTGTCTGGCAAACCGCTAACTGGCTGGAGCGTGAAACCTATGACCTCTTCGGGATCAAGTTCGCCGGGCATCCAGACCTGAGACGGATGCTGCTAGATGATGATTTCGAGGGATATCCACTGCTCAAGAGCTTCCACCAGGTGCCTTTGACGGTGAAGGATCGCGCCACGACGCAGGTCGATCCCAATATGGCTGTCGCGGGCAAATACCAGCAAAAAGGCGTTGAGCACGTGGTGCAGAAGAAGCTAGGCCAGGGTATGGAAGAGCGCTTGCACCCGGGAACGCCAACCTTCGGGCACTCCTTTGAGGGACATAATGAGAACCTTAACCAGGAGAGTACCGTCTCATCAGCTGGGAAAACAATCTTAGGTAGAGATGTGAAGACAAAAGAGAAGTAGATGTGCAAGCAGGCGCAGTGAAGGTGAATCAGGCAATGTCCAAAACCAGGAAACGTAAGAAGGGATCGTTGGGTAAGAGCACGCAGAGTGTTCCTACAA
>DMFQ01000298.1:2322-7004 GCA_003450555.1 Ktedonobacter sp. | reverse complement strand
ACCCTGCGCGTCTCCTACCCTGCGCATTCCCCTACCCTACGCATCCTCCTACCCTGCTGGAGAGTTCCGCCTATGGCTGCGAACACTTGCCACCCTACCCCCGCAACGCCTCCGCCATCACAACATCATGCTCCTCCGTCTCCACAAAATCACTTGCAGTACACGTTGAATCCCTCGGAAAGACCCGCCAGAAAACCCTCTGCATCCTGCTCCATTCCGCCAGCAGTTGCGCGGCTCGCCAGCTGCGCGTCTTCTTCCGATGCCACTGAATAACTGTCCGCAAGGCCTCTATTTCCTCTGGATCCTCTAAACGTTGTAGCTCTACCAGCTCAGTATTGCAACGCATAGGAAAAACTCCCGCCGTATCGAGAACGTAAGCAACACCAGCAGACATCCCCGCGGCAAAGTTTTTGCCAGTTTCACCGAGCACAACCACCATTCCCCCGGTCATATACTCACACGCGTGAGCGCCTACCCCTTCGACAACTGCCATTGCCCCGCTATTGCGTACAGCAAAACGTTCTCCAGCACGGCCCGCGGCAAAGAGTTGTCCGCCAGTTGCCCCATACAGCACGGTATTGCCAAGAATAGTATTCTTGTGCGCTGCAAAACTAGCGCCAGTCGGCGGAGCGATGATGATTTGACCGCCAGTCATACTTTTTCCCACATAATCGTTGGCTTCGCCCTGCAATACCAGGCGCATACCCGGCACACAAAATGCGCCAAAACTCTGCCCGGCCGCTCCTTGAAAGATACAGGTCATACTTACTCCCGGCAAACCTGTATTTCCATAACGACGCGCTATCTCACCCGCCAGGCTCGCGCCAATAGCCCTGTCATAGTTATGGATGTCGTGCTGCGTCAATACACTGCGTTCGCCCAATAGCGCCTGTTCAGCTTCAACAAGGAGCTGCTCCGCAAGCGTCGATTGAGGCGGTCGCACGCGCGTAATCTTAGATGCAATTCCAGGAGCCGCTACAAGCAGCCTCGTAAGATCAAGATTCGCTTCAGCAGTACCTTGCAGCAGGTCAGCCCGGCCCACCAGGTCATCCAGGCGTGCCACGCCCAGTTGCGCCAACCACTCGCGAACCTCCTCGGCTAATAGTGTGAGATAGTGAATAATATGGTGCGTTCGACCCGTAAACTTGGCGCGCAGATCTTCGCGCTGCGTGGCTATGCCGGTTGGACAGGTGTTCAGGTGACACTGGCGCGCCATATCACAGCCCAGGGCAACCAGGATAGCGGTACCAAAGCCAAATTCCTCCGCACCGAGCATCGCTCCAATGATCACGTCACGCCCCGTCTTAAAACCACCATCGACCCGCACTTTTACCCGCTCGCGCAATCCATTGCGCAGCAGCACCTGTTGCGTCTCCGCTAAACCACGCTCCCAGGATATTCCGGCATGTTTAATGGACTGCATCGGCGATGCGCCGGTACCACCATCGTAGCCACTGATTAGCACATAATCAGCATGTGCCTTGGCAACGCCTGCCGCGATGGTGCCCACACCAGCGCTCGCCACCAGCTTGACGCCGATGCGTGCCTCCGTGTTGACCTGCCGCAAGTCATAAATCAATTGTGCCAGGTCTTCGATACTGTAAATATCGTGATGCGGAGGTGGAGAAATCAGAGCTATATGCGGCGCGGTATGTCGCAGCTTGGCGATAAAGGGCGTTACTTTTGATGGTGGCAACTGTCCCCCCTCGCCAGGTTTCGACCCCTGTGCCATCTTGATCTCCAACTCTTCAGCGCGCACCAGGTATTCAGTCGTCACCCCAAAGCGCCCCGAAGCCACCTGCTTAATTTTGCTACTGACCGGGAAACCACCCATAGTCTCATGGTACCAGTCTGGATCTTCTCCACCTTCTCCCGTATTGTTACGTGCCCCAATGCTGTTCATCGCCGCGGCCACTGTGCGATGAGTCTCGGGACTGAGGGCGCCGACGGACATGGCCGATGCCACAAAGCGTGCGCGTATCGCTTCCATGGGTTCAACCTGCTCAAGTGGAATAGGCGTCGTTGGCACAAAGGTAAAAAGATCGCGCAGTGTGGTCGGGGGACGCTGGTAGACCATGGCGGTGAAACGCTGGTAATCTTCCCTTTCACCGCTCTGAGCCGCCTTCTGTAAAGCTCGCACCAGCAACGGGTTATAGGCATGATATTCGGCATCGCGCCGGAAGCGATAACGCCCAATGTCCCGCAATTTAGATCTGCGACCCTTCGCTGCCGCCTCTTCTTGCTTCTCTGCTGATTGCTCAAGCCCCTGGCAGCGTTCGATCACCTGCGCGGCTAACCTGTCAAATGTCACACTGCCAGGATGTGCGGCTGAACCAGCGAAACAGCGTTTCAACACAGCCACGTCCAGGCCAGCAATCTCGAACTGCCCCGCCCCAACGATATTGCGCAGCGCTGAAATTCCCATACGGGCCATGACTTTCCGCAATCCCTCCTCCATCACGTGTACATATATCTCAGCCGCTTGCTCTCCGTTCAGATGTTCCAGGTGCCGCTCGCCCGCCATGGTACGCACGCTCGCCAGGGCAAGGTACGGCACAACCGCCTCGGCGCCATACCCCAGCAGGAGTGCCATCTGGTGTACATCCCAGCTAGCCGCAGTCTCACAGATCAATGAGATATAGGTACGCAGACCCCGTCGTATCAGCGTTTGATGGATTGCACCAATGGCCAGCAGCATTGGCAACGGGGCGTTTGTCATGTCAGCTCCACGATCGCTGACTATAAGAAGAGTCATACCATCAGCGACTGCCGATATCGCCTC
Organism: Ktedonobacter sp.; assembly: GCA_003450555.1. Lineage (GTDB taxonomy): Bacteria > Chloroflexota > Ktedonobacteria > Ktedonobacterales > Ktedonobacteraceae > UBA11361. The sequence goes on along the minus strand of DMFQ01000298.1, from coordinate 4,222 downwards.
CTTCTCCAGTCGCTCAAGCGCTCTCTCAAGCGCCTCAGGCCCACCAGCAGTTTCAAAAGTACTTCTGAGCATGCGCGAACGGAAACCATTGACCTTCAGTTGACGGAGCGTTTGCAATTGCGCCTCGCTCAGCAGTGGCGTCTCCAGGTGTATCAACTGCGCGTGCAATGCGCTCTCAGTCAGAAAGTTCTGCCGGCGGCCCAGATAACAATCAAGCGACATAACGCCTTTTTCACGCAAGGGATCGATAGGAGGATTGGTCACCTGGGCAAAGCGCTGCTGAAAGTAATCGGAGAGATCACGTGACTGCCGTGAGAGAGCTGCGAGCGGCGTATCATCACCCATGCTCCATACCGGCTCTTTCTGCTCCGTGAGCATCGGACGCAGCACAAGTTCCACGTCCTCGTGCGTGTAACCAAAGAGTTCCTGGCGCGCGAAAACGTCGGCCTTGTCGAGCAAAGACTCGGCAAGATCGGTCGGAGCCTGGGAAATATCTGATAGGCGCACCAGGTATCTCTCTAACCATTGTTGGTATGGCTGTTGCTGTGCTAAAGCAGTCTTGATTTCTTTATCACGCAATAAGACGCCATTTTTGAGGTCGACAGCAATCATTTCACCTGACCCCAGTCGACCCTTTTCGACTACGTCGTGCGCTTCCAGGGACACCACCCCGGCTTCAGAGGCAAGAATGAGGAGCCCCTGTGAAGTGAGGGTATAACGGGCTGGTCGCAGTCCATTGCGATCCAGGGCAGCGCCAACATAACGGCCATCGCTGAAGACGAGGGCAGCCGGACCATCCCAGGGTTCAGCAATACCTGCATGATATTCACACCATGCTCGCTGCTCGCTGCATAGTTCGGCATCCTGTTCCCAGGCAGGTGGAATCAGCATCTGTACGCTATGGAGCAGGTCCCGTCCAGAATGCGTGAGCAATTCTAACACGTTGTCCAGTTGGGCAGAGTCGCTCCCCCCTGGCTGGATGACCGGCAGCAGGTCCTGCATCTTGCTCCCCCAGTGTGGCGAGAAGAACGTATCTTCGCGTGCCCGCATCCACTGTAGATTACCCTGGATGGTATTTATCTCACCATTGTGTGCCAATTGACGCGTGGGCTGCGCTAGCGACCAGGAAGGAAAAGTATTCGTGCTGTATCGCTGGTGAAAGATGGCAAAGGCGCTGGTATATCGAGGGTCGACCAGGTCCAGGTAGAAGCGCGGTAGATCGGTCGGAGTCAACAACCCTTTGTAAACGATGGTTGTCCGCGACAGCGAAACGATATAGCAATCCTTTATCTGCGCCTGCTGTAATCGCTGCTCGATCAGCCGCCGCGCATGATACAATTTCCTATCATTCTGCGGGGCAGTAAAATGTCGTGGGCATTTCAGCAGCACCTGTACGATACTCGGTGCAGTTTCTCTGGCACGCGACCCGAGTAGGGTATAATCTATCGGTGGATTGCGCCAGCACAGCAGCATCAATCCTACCTCGTTGAGTGCCTGCTCAATAATATGACGGCACTGTATATTGGCTATCGGTAAACGCTCCTGTGGTGGTAAGAAAATCATGCCAACCGCCAGGTCATCAGGTTCGACTGCCGTAATATGCTGTGCCAGGAGTTCTTCATAAAAAAGATTTTGCGGAATCTGAGTAAGTAAACCGGCGCCATCGCCCGTCTCCGCGTCGGCATCTTGCGCCCCACGATGTGTCAGGTGCGCTAAAGACTGGAGCGCCGTTTGTACGATAAAATGGCTGGCCTCGCCCGAAATCTGGGCAATAAAACCAGTGCCGCAGGCATCGTGTTCCCAGCGTGGATCGTACAGTGGATAGACAGGGTCAAGCTCAGAGAGATTATGCATATGTTGCCCTCCCAAAAATACAATCTGCTCAGCAGAGAAGGCACCT
>DMFQ01000298.1:1823-2148 GCA_003450555.1 Ktedonobacter sp. | reverse complement strand
CAGAGAAGGCACCTACATTGGAACCGATTCGTAGTCGACGACCTGACACCGCTCGTCGAAGTCATAACTTATGTGCGTTACCCTGATACGGGTTAAACCAAATGGATATGAGGCGCAAAGTGAGGCAGCATTGAATCAAGAGGAGCGACAAAGCTCGCACCGTACAAACATCTTTATTTGCTAAACAAAGTATAGCATAGATACCCAACATCCAACAAGTGGCATTTTACCCCGACTATGTATGGATAGGGATGGGGCCATCAAACCCGTAGGGGCGGGCGTGGCGTGGTCGATGGGGAGGACGCTTGCGTCGCCCTCGTCCTGT
>DMFQ01000298.1:1166-1641 GCA_003450555.1 Ktedonobacter sp. | reverse complement strand
GAGGACGCTTGCGTCGCCCCCGTAGCCCTTTGGCTGGAGAACCTTCGTCGGGACCAAAAGATGAATCTTAACCAATATATCTTGCACAGTAATGTATGGTACAGGATGCAGTGGCCGCACACAAATCACTAGTCTGCAAAGCTGATCCCTTTTAGGATGCAATGAATTGCGCCCATAAGTTTTGGAGAATTTGCAAATCTATGCTTCTGCTTTTCGCTTCATAAATCACTTGAACCCGTTGAGGGCATCCTACGCCACTGGAGACCATTCCTCCAACGGATACATTTTCACTACAGAACCATACATCATTTCTGGCGTCTGGACATAAGCAGAGCCAATAGTAAGTTGCTCAATACGTTCAGAAAGATCCTGTCCTTGACGCCCACGGATGAAGCCTGAAACTTTACGCGACTCCGGATAATTCACGCGAAAGATAACTTTGGTTCCTGCATTACTGAGTACATCGGGATGAAAA
>DMFQ01000298.1:764-1057 GCA_003450555.1 Ktedonobacter sp. | reverse complement strand
ATTCCTGCATTACTGAGTACATCGGGGTGAAAATCTCCCATTCCCTGGCTTGCAACAATAACCGAAATGCCAAATTTGCGTCCCTCTTTCATTAACTTAGGCAGAGTTACATCTTTAGCAAGACGATGAGCTTCATCCAGTACAATTGCTAACCGAAGCCGTTTCGCATATCCCCAACGGAACATATCCTTATAGAGTTTACGTAATACAAAAGCTCCGGCAGCCATCTGTAGTGTTTCTGCAAACAGATTATGCAGATCAATAACTAACCCACTACGTACAAGAGATAGTAG
>DMFQ01000298.1:0-669 GCA_003450555.1 Ktedonobacter sp. | reverse complement strand
AGGTCTGCCGGTTGGTCTGTTGGACGAAAGAGATCCATTTCCAATAGGGGACGGCAACGAGCAGCAACATTAGCAACATGGCGCGTTTGCTCATGAAGCTCAATACGCTTCAAGACATCTTTGAGCGTAGGATACTCTAATATTTGTGTGGTAGCATCATCACTATCATCACCAAACCCTCGTGCTTTATAAGCGTCCCGAACTGAAGTATAGACGATATCTTTCTGCATCTCACCCAGCCCGGCTACATATGCAAATATCTCAGCTACGGCCAATGCATTCGCCATCCAGCCCCCCTGCCCGCCTTCTCGTGAGCATTCAAAAGGCGAAAACGGAAGCCCTTTCGCGGCGTCAAGCACACTCGGTTGGACTGCTTTCATAAAAACGCCCTGTGATTCGGCGAACTGACCATGAAAGTCTAAGACTAGTGCTGGAACGTTTTGCCGCTCTAGTTCAGACAATATGCGCGTTACAGTCCAAGATTTACCCTGTCCAGGAATGCCAAGAACGAAGAGTTGCGGACTGCCTTTCACCCCAGGATTCCAGTCCACCCGCTCACCCAAAGCCTCTCCCAGAGGAATAACGACTTCACTGGTATCAACCTGATTTTGAACGTCTATGTCTATGTGATAACTTTTCTTCGATTTCGGTAGTTACAGAATGCTTATC
>DMFQ01000217.1 GCA_003450555.1 Ktedonobacter sp. | reverse complement strand
AGCATGCGCTGGGCTAATAAGGTCGAAACAGAGTTTGCGCTGATGGTGATGGTGAATGAACGGGTGGCCTCTTCCTCCAGGTGATGCGCCTCGTCCAGGACAATGACATCGCGCTCGGGCAGTAGGAAACCGTCCATGGCGGCATCCAGCAGGAGGAGGGTGTGATTGACGACGATCACCTGCGCGCGCGCGGCTTTCTCGCGCATCTCGCGCACGTAGCAATCGGAGAAATAGTTACACTTGCTCCACGCGCACTGGTCGCTATCGCCACAGACCTTGCTGCGGATATCGCCGGGAAGCTGAAAGCCGAGCGTTTCAAAGTCGCCGTTGAATTTCGCGTCGGGATCGTTGGTGATATCGACTAAACGCGTGAAGTCACGATTTTTGGCATAGAACTGCAGGCCGTTACGCTCGGTTTCCAAGCGATCGATACAGACATAGTTGCCGATGCCTTTGACGAGGGCGGCGTCAAAGTGTTTGATGTGCTGCTGGACAAAGGGAATGTCTTTGTAAAACAATTGCTCTTGCAGCGCCTTATTGGCGGTGCTGATAATGGCGACTTTGCCGGAGCGTACGATGGGGACGAGGTAAGCGAGCGATTTTCCAGTCCCAGTTCCAGCTTCTATAATAGATGGAATGCTTTGTGTGAGTGAGCGAGCTACGAGGGTAGCCATCTCAACCTGGGCAGGTCGCTCTTCGTAGCCAGGGAGGCTCTGCGAAAGGATGCCGCCCTGGCAGAGATCTTTGGTGATGGTGTCCGATAGGCGAGATGCGCTGTTGTTGAAAGCGGTTGAGGCTTTGGGCAGGGCATCAAAGACGTCGTGCTCGGTTGGGGTGCTCTGTGTTGAATCGTGCTCATCAATAGAAAGAGGTTGCATGAATTCTTTTGTTGGCAGGAGCACTATTTTCTCAGGGAGGGAATGGAGCACCTTGCCATTACTTAGCGACGCAGCTTCTCCATTGGATGCTCTGCTGTCTGGTACGGCTATGTCCTCGAATGTCGTCTTTTGCGCTTCATAGGTTGGATGATCAGCGGGGGTCTTTGCAAAAGTATCTCTATCCTGCTTCCTGGCGATGGGATGTGGCAGTCCAATTTCAGCAACAGGTTTGGTGAGTATGGTTGCTTACGACGCGTTTTGTCTCTGGGGTGAGAGGGAGGCCCATTAAGGCGCGTAGATAGTTGTCGGCGAAAGCCTGGGTGTGCTGGAAACGCTCGTCGGGATTGAAGGAGAGCGCTTGCACGAGAACCTTCTCAACGGCTGGTGAAATGTCACTGTTCAGGCTGCGTGGTGAGGGGAGCGTGTCATGCGTTTGTTGATGCAGGAGATGCTCTCGCTCTGTTGCCGGATAGGGTCGCTGCCCGCAGAGCCACTCGTAGACCATGACGGCAAGAGCGTACTGATCACTGGCGGAAGTTGGCAGGTCGCGCAAGTGTTCTGGCGCCATATAGGGTACAGACGCGCTCTCCTGCTCGGATGGGAAGGGGAGTCCCTTCAGGGTAAAGGAAAAGTCTGTCAGCAGGGTGTTGTCGTGCGCGTCGATGACCAGGTTGCCGGGATGAAGATTGCCGTGCAAGAGGGTGGAGACGTGTGCATAGTGGAGCGCGCTGGCGATGGGTGAGAGCCGGCGTTTCACTTCGTCGGCGGGAATGCGCTGTCCTGGGGCGATACGCTGGCGAAGCGTCTCTCCTGGGACATATTGCAGCACGAGATAGGCGCAGTCTCCTTGATCCCCCTCGTCATTGTCGCCAACGCCAGCGTTCTGGACAAAACCAAAGTCGTGTATCTCGACGATCTGACGGTCTTTGAGTTTCTTGAGTTGTTTGGCGCGCAAGAGAAAGGCTTCTTTAGCTTCAAGGGTGAAGAGAGGTGTTTGAAAGACCTTGATGGCGATGTCTTTCTTGCGTTGTTTGCCAAGGTAGATGCTGCTGGTAGGACCGTGGTTGAGCAGTCGTGTGACGGTATACGCGCCGATACGTGGTAGCCCTACCTCTGCGTCTGCCATGTTGCTTTTCTCTCTCCCGTTTAAGAACGAATGTTTTGCCTGTGCCAGTATAACATAGGGGAATAGAGGGATGCAATTTAATTACACATAAAGTCTTGACAGGCATTGATGGGTAGCGTATATTAGTGTGGTAAATACACTAAGTCAGCTATTTAATGGAAAGGCATGTAGGGCGGTGGAAGGAAGTGAAAGTGGTGTGCCTACATCACAGAGTATAGCATATCTTCCTCAAGAATGTAATAAAGTAAGGATGGAGAGCCAGAAAATCCTATTTGGTAGAGGTTAGTTTTTGGAAAGAGGCTTACGGTAGCGATGGAACAGACGGAAGAGCAAAGCGAATCAACGAATAGTGCGCTGAAGAGAGTACAGGAGACGGCTGAAGCGAAGGCGCATACCTACGATGCCAGCAAATATGAACGACCGTCGGTGACGGTGGACGTGGTTATGATGAGCCTGAGAAAGCGAGATCTCCAGGTGCTGCTGATTAAGCGGCGGTCGTGGCCCTATGAAGGGATGTGGGCGATACCGGGCGGCTTTGTGAATATAGATGAATCTCTGGAGACGGCTGCAAAACGCGAACTGCAGGAAGAGACGGGCGTGCAGGATGTCTACCTTGAGCAACTGTATACATTTGGTGATCCGGGACGCGATCCACGCACGCGTGTGATTACTGTTGTGTACTTTGCGCTGCTGGACTCCGAACGATTACAGGTCAGGGCGGCTGACGATGCCGCAGATGTGGGTTGGTTTTCAGTGTATGATCTGCCCTCGCTCGCCTTTGACCACGAGAAGATCCTGCATTACTCTCTGGAACGATTACGAGGAAAACTGGACTACACCACTATTGCCTTCAGCCTGTTGCCCGAGCAATTCACACTGCGGGAATTGCAGCGCGTCTATGAGATCATTCTACACAAGCGGCTGGACAAGCGGAACTTCCGTAAGAAGATACTTTCGACGGGTATCCTGGAAGATACAGGGGCGAAAAAGATGGAGGGGACGCACCGCCCGGCCCGGCTCTATCGTTTTAATCCCGAGGCGGAGGCTAAATTATAGAGTGGTAGTAGCGGTAGTTGTGGGCAGTGTAAACGAAAACGTCGAACCTTCTCCCTTTACGCCACTACTCTCGACCCAGATAGTGCCATGCATGACTTCGACCAGTTGACGGGTAATTGCCAGACCCAGACCGCTACCACGCGTATTGCCATGCATGTCGCGCTCCAGGCGGACAAAGCGATCGAAAATCTCCTCCTGTTTATCGGGTGGAACGCCATAGCCACGATCGATGAGGTTGACGCGTACCATGGATGGATCCTGTTTGTCGATGACAGCAGTTATGTAGATGGGTGTTTGTTGTGGAGAGTAACGCAGGGCATTGGCGAAGAGATTGCGTAGGACCTGTTTCAGGCGCGTCTCATCGGCCAAGACGACGATAGAATCGGGAATATTGACGATGACATGGCGCCGTTCCTGAAGCGTGATGGGTTCAAACAGATCGATAACGGCTGTGCAGATCTCTTTGAGGCGAATAGATGAGCAGTTCAGCGAGGCGGCCTCAAATTGGAGGCGACTGGCATCCATAATGTTCGCCTGAAGGAGTACCAGTTCATCGCAGGCTCGGCGCGCTTTATTCAGAAATTCCCCACGCGTTTTCGCGTCGATATGCTCCATCTCACCCAGCAGTTCCAGATAGCCCTGCACAATAGTCAGCGGCGTACGCAATTCATGGCTGGCGGTGGTCAAGAAGGCGTCTTTGAGGTGATCGAGTTCACGCATTTTCGCATAGGCCAAGCGCAATTCAGCGTACATGTGGGCGTTCTCGCGGGCAGCGGCGGTCTGCTCGTTCAGGTTGCTCAAGAGGCGCGGGTAGGCCGAGCCGACCAGGCCGATGACCAGCGAGAAAAGTGTACAGACGCCGACGTAGAGCGTCCAGTTGGAGTCGGAGATGAGCTGGCTATTCCAGGAGGCGGAGAGGGTTGTCCATATGCCGAGTATACTGGCTACTCCACCCACGAGGCAACAGAGGTAGAGTACCCAGGTGGGGGCAATGAGCTGTTCGGGCCTTTTAGCAAGGAGCGCGCGGAAGCGAAATAAGAGAACGGGAAGATCGATGAAGAGGAAAATCATCGAGGTGCACCAGATGACGGTGGTGGTGGCCTGAGAGACGTTATAGACTTTGGCAGAGAAAACGGCGCCTTCTCCGATATAGAGGAGCGGTCCAAGAAAGTAGGTGAAGAGCGCGACGGCTATCACTATCATTGACTGTACCGCGATTGCGCGAAAAGGTGTGTGATGGTGATTCACTTTCGCGAGACTTGTGGGCAGGCGGTGGTCCAGGGCTGAGACAAATAGAATGCGGGAGAACGTGACGTTATAGAGGATAGAGACCAGCATAAAGAAGGCGATAAAGATGAGAGCAACCGCGATGACTGCTGGTGTACCAAAAACGAGGCCAATGGCTGTGAGGGTCGAATACGTTGTGCTTGCTTCACTTTGCGGCACGACGACCATGACGCCGAAAGTGCCGATGATGTAGGCAAGCATCACGATGAGAGCTCCCCAACGGAGGAAGAGGGAAGAGGCATCTGGACGTTTGGTTTCCGCGGACATATTCAGAGGTACTTCAACACCAAGTAGGGCCAGGATAATCACGCCATACAAGACGATATGCGGGGTGCCAAAGCTCGCTTGATTAATGGTGAGAGGAATCTGGGGGTGATGACCACTGACTAGCCACATAATTCCGGCAAGACCAACCGTGAAAATACCCAGGACATAGAAGCCAATTACCACTTTTGCAACCTTCATGACGCGAGGCAGGGGAAAAGTAGAGAGCCATCCTCCCAGAAGAACCATTAACAGCGCGATGATACCCTGTTGCCATGGAGCTAACAGCCAGTTCGCATTAGGGCCAACGAGCTGTGCGCCGATACCTTGAATCAAGGAAACGATGGCATCGGCGGCCGCAAGCAAGACGAGGACGCCAGGAAACCAGGCACAAAAGCCGGCGAAGAAGCCCCACAGTGGTCCCAGCGCGCGGTGCGTCCAGACGTAAATGGCGCCATCGACCGGTAGAAAGCGATTGAGTTGGCCGCAGACGATTGCCCCTGGCACGAGGAACGTTATAGTACCAATGGCCCAATAGAGATAAGTGGCGGCCCCGGCTCCCTGTGTTGCCTGTATGACTGAGGCATTGGGAATGAAGAGGACAATAGTGATAAAGATGACGAGCATATCTACTCGTGAAAGGGTGCGAGGCAGCAATTCACCTGTGCGCTGCTCAGAACGTAACGGCTCTCCTATGACATTTTGTATGATAGTCGGAGCGTACTGTTGTTCCTCAAGCTTGTTCATGTCATACCTTGCTACAATTGAATCCATCTGTGGCGGATACATTCTTGCAGTTGATGTAGCTATAGTATAGCAGTTTTCTGCAAGAAGGTAAATATGGTAACCTCTATAATAACGGGTGACGCGAGCGGTCTGCCAGGAGCTGGTTATCGTGGCACTTCCAGGAGGTCGAGCAGCTCTGTGAGCGAGTGGACGAGCAGGCAATCGACATTGCTCTCGTCTACATGCCTGTCCCGGTCGAGCAAGACGGGGGTGATACCGACCGAGCGGGCGCCCAGCACATCTAGGATATAGGAGTCTCCTATGTGGAGTGTATAATCGGCGATGCTATTGGCTCGCTGTAACGCCAGGTCATAGAGCATAGGCGATGGCTTGGCGTGACGGGTTACGGCGGAGATGAGCAGGTAATCAAAATACGGGGTGAGTTGCAATTGGCGGAGTATAGGGCCAAGAGATATGCCCCAATCGGAGATGACGCCGAGGGTATAGCCACCATGTTTGCGCAGCGCTTCTAAGGTGGGCAATACATCTGGATAGAGCTGCCAGCTACTGTGTTTATCAAATTCCTCGTTGATGCCATGAGCGAGTTGGTAGAGCCTGTGTTCATCGTGTTCTTCGATAAAAGGGCGCAGCAGGGTCATGTAGTAGCCGATCCAAAACTCTGAGATAGCCTCCTCGTTGCCCCAGGTGTGACGATTGAGGCTCATATTGCGCAGGTAATAGTCCTGAGCCTCGTTCATACGCTCTTTCACCTCATCAAGGTGGATATGGAGGTTGAGTTGTTGGCAGACGCGCTGGCAGATTTCAGGTGTCGATGGATTGGGACGTATCAGGGTAAATCCGGCATCAAAAAAGACGGTGCGAATGGATTGCGGTTGTTCAAAGGGCATGATCACCTCGATAGTATGTATCTGAGTGACATCAAGCAGAGCCTGTTCAAGCCTTGATTGACGTCACTCAGATACATACAATTACCTTTTGTATACTGAGTCGGCAGCGGCTAATGCTGCGCCAACTTGTGGGGTAAAGCCACTGCGAGGCAATACATGCTCAAGCGCTGCCAGCACGGTATCTACATTTTTCCGGCAAGAATTGTACCCCATCAGGCCGATGCGAATCAAACGGCCTTTCAGGGGGCCGAAGCCGCCACCAACCTCGATACTATACTCCTCGAGCAGCCCTTTGCGGATGGCAAGTTCATCGACGCCCTCCGGCAAGCTCACAGCGGTCAATACGGAGAGAGCATAACCCGGTTTGGTGAGGATTTTCAGACCCATCGCCTCGATACCGGCTTTGACAGCATCGCCGTTGAGTTGGTGGCGTTCCCAGCGTGCCTCCAGGCCTTCCTCCATCGCGATACGAACGGCCTCGCGTACGCCATAGACGAGGTTACTGCAGGCAGTATGATGGTAGGTGTGGTCACCATTCCAGTAGCGATGCAGGTTTTGCAGGTCGAGGTAATAACTCTGTACGGGACGCTTGCGGTTCTTGATCACCTGAACCGCGCGCTCATTGAGGGTCACAGGGGCCAGCCCTGG
>DMFQ01000293.1:9441-16496 GCA_003450555.1 Ktedonobacter sp. | reverse complement strand
TCAAAGATGGCTCACACTATCAGATCACTACTTTTTTTGCAAAGTGAATAGCCGGCTTCATATGCTGCAATAACGATACTCAGGTACGCTTCAGATTATTCACAACATTGCCTCGGGGAATATTCGCCTGATTGAGCGCCTCCTGATGCAAGTAGAACATATTTTAGAAGCAAACCACCTTCAGGTGGTGACGAAAGAAGTGGTCGAAACGGCACGCGAAAATCTCGTCATTGGGCTCTCTTGACCGAGAATCTCGAACCAAGTGTCGATCACGCGAGGATAAAGTGTCTCAAAACCGTTCGTTTCCTGAGACAAAAAGGGGTGTTTTCTCAAGGCTTTCTCGAGCGACAAGAGCATTTTTGAGAAGGGAGCAACCAGAATCTCTGATCTCTCCCTTCTCAAGGACAGGTTCATCCCAACTTGATGTCGGCAGCGCGGAACTGGATCAGGCCGATGAGCAGCAGCGCCAGGGCCACGCCGGTCATGCCCAGGAAGTTCGTCCAGTTGACGCCGAGGAAAACCGGGTTGCCGTACACGTGGAAGATCGAGAGGTTCATGAGCCAGACAGGCATTGTAATGGCCCCCTCGAACAATTCCTCCATGTAGGCCAGGACGATATATGCAGAGAGCAAGCTTACCAGCGCGCCATAGCGCAGGCGTCCGGCCAGTGCATAGACCAGACCTATGGTAATCAGCTCCATAGGGAACATGTTGAAGCTGGCAGCGAAGATCCTGCCCTGGTCGACGGCGAGATGGGAGAGTTGCGCCCCAATCAGGATCGCGAGCCAGGTCAGCAGCGGAGCCACCAGCAGCACCAGGACATTGGCGCCCCAGCGCGCGAACAGGACCTTGAAGCGCGATTGCGGGGTGCTGAACAGCACTTCCAGACGCCCGTTTTCCAGGTCTGCGGACCACTTCAAGGCCAGGGTCAAGGCAAAGGCCACGACGAGGGCGGGCATGAACGTGAAGAGAAAGGTGCCCAGCAGCGCGGCGTTGGTGTTGGTAGGCGTGTCGAAAAAAAGTTGTTGCAGCAGGGGGGTCTCTTGTACGAGCCGGTAAAACACCTGCTGGGTGCTCAGAGCGATCGCCAGGCAGTAGGCGCAGACGAATATGACGCCAAGTCCCCACCAGAAGGCAGGCCACCCATCCCGGCGCAAGGTAAACAGGCCCACGTTGCGTGTGAACAGAGCACGCTCGGCCAGGCTCAGACTGCGCAGCGCGTGGTGGTTGCTGGGTTTCTGCTTGCCAAGCCACGAGAAGGCCAACCCGCCGATATCGCGCCTGGCAAAAAGGATGACACTCGCCCCTGCGCAGAGCACCGCGAGACTTGCCAGGAGCACAGCCGCCAGAGGCTGGTCAGGGAAGCTGGGTATGAGCGGGCGGTTGAAATTGTAGTAGTAGAACGGCGAGAGGTACCGCACCCAACTCCCATTCAGTAAGCGTCCGGTGCTATCCAGGAACACGGAGAGCAGCAGCAGGCCGCTGACCAAACTTGCCGAGGCGGCAGGGCTGGTCGTGAATTGCGAGAACAGCAGCGCGAGACAGCCAAAGAAGAAGGCCAACAGGCTCATGTTCAGCCCTGCAAGTAGTGCTCTGACCACATCGGCATGCCCCTCAAGATGGGCTTGACCGGCGAGGAGACCCAGAGCAAACAGCAGACCGATCAGGATCAGTGCGATCAAGAGCGCACTCAGCTTCGAGAGCAGCAGACGCATGCGTGACTGCGGCGTAGCCAGCAGCACATCCAGGCTGCCGCGTTCCTCTTCCCCGCGCACCAGGCGGGCTCCGGCCAGGATGGGCCAGAAGCTGATGGCGAGTGGCACGAAGAGCTCCATGATACGATAGGTAATGAACCCTTCAGGGGTCTGGATCTGGTAGGGATCGCCGAGAAACCGAAAGAGTTGCGCGATGCTGCTAAAGGCGGCAAGCGTCGTCGGTGTGCTCTCGGCGAAATCGATGGCTGCGAACAATGCCAGTCCGAGGCCCCAGGCGAGAATGGCTACCCGGTAATCTCTGAGCGATTTGCTCCAAATGGTACGAAACATCTTATCCCTCCTATCCGGCGAGCGCGGAAGGCGCCTGCTCCGGTTCATAGAAGCGCAGGAAGACTTCTTCCAGCGTTGGCTCGCGTGTCGCAATGTTTGTCGCGTCGTGCTGGCTCGCGAGGTGAATAATCTCCATCAATGGACCCTGGACGTTCAATTGGAGGGTGCGCTCATCTGCTCCCTGCGCCACGCTGGTCACACCCGCGACCGTTTTGAACCACTCTATCGAGGCCGTATCAGGAAAGCTGAGCTCGACATCGTGCTGGCGGATCTCTTTGAGCGCGGCAACGTGGTCGATTTTGACCAGCCGCCCTTCGCGAATGATCGCCACACGGTCGCACGTCTGCTCGACCTCTGGCAGGATGTGCGAAGAAAGGAAAACCGTTCTGCCATCAGCACGCACCTCGGCGACCATGTGATAGAATTCTTGCTGGTTGAGCGGATCCAGGCCAGATGTGGGTTCGTCCAGGATGAGCAGGCGCGGCTTATGCATGAAAGCCTGTACCAGCCCCACCTTTTGTTTGTTGCCATGCGAATACTCGCGGAACCGTTTGCTGGGATCCAACCCCAGGCGTTCAACGAGCGCACGCACAGAAGACTGGTCCACCCCCCCGCGCAAATGGCCCAGGTACTCGATGATCTGCGCACCACGCAGACCTGGATCGAAGCTGAATTCGCTGGGCAAGTAACCGACCAATTTTTTGACCTCGGTGGACGCTTTCCAGCAGTCCAGCCCACCGATGGTGGCACTTCCGCTGCTCGCGTGCAGCAGGCCCATTAAGACGCGCATGGTCGTGGTTTTGCCTGCACCATTGGGACCCAGGAAACCGAAGACTTCGCCCTCCTGAATGCCAAAGGTCACATCGATAATGCCCCGGCTCCTGCCGTAGCTTTTGGTGAGATGGTTGGTTTGAATACTGAGAGACATCGGTTTTTCCCTCCTCAGAACAACGAGAACGATCAATTTTCCGGCCTTGTCTCTGCGGGATCGACCATCATCCCATGGACGACAAAGGCAACAATATACTCCCTTGCACGTGCGAGCGATGGTGCAGAGGACAGATCCTCACCTGCGAGAACCATCTGGTACAGGGGAATGGAGGCCAGATAGGACCAGCACATCTGCTCGGCCTGAAAAAGCTGGATGAGGGGATCAAAATCCGATCGCAGCAGTCCAGCGCTCTGGGCTCTAGTAAAGAGTGTTCTGAACTTGTCAATATCTTCTGTCTCAAATTGAGCGAAGATCTTGGCATAGGTCTGCCAGCCTTCGGCCTGTTCCCAGAGAATAATGCGCATGACGCGTGGGTGTTCGAGCTGGTAATCAAACAGCGCTCCAAAAGCGGTTTCGAGGAACGTCCTGAACCGGGAAGCATCAGAGGCAATGGCTTCGTCGGCAAGCAGGGGGGTCAGGATGCGTGCCTCTAGCAAACTCATGTCCCTGTCGATGCGCTTGTTCACCTCCGTATAGAGGCCGAGCTTATCGCCAAAGTATTGACCGATCAGACTTTTGTTGTAGCCCGAGGCCTGTGCGATGGCATCGAAACGCGCTCCATCGAACCCGTGCTCAGCGAAGACCGCTTCTGCCGCATTGAGAATCGCCTCCCGCGTCCCCGTTGCATTATGTGCTCGCCCGCGTCTAGGTTCGGGTTCAGACATGCTCTTCTCATCTCCTTTTATAATCTAACCAGGTAGATAACTATCTACCTGGTTAGATTATAGTCAACAAAGACAGAGAGGTCAAGAGGAAAGACGGGCAATGCGTGAAGCCTATCTCTGTTGTGATGCTTCTGCGACAGAACAGAGATAGGCTTCACGCTTGGTCAGATGCTTTGTCTCACAAATATTAAAGAGACGATGCGAGAGAATATTTTTTTGTTACAGATTTCATTGCTTCAAACACTCGAACTCGCTTAAGACAATGCCACCATGTCCTGGGGAGTGACAGTTGCATGGGATATCCGTTCTCAAACCAGGGACGAAACAATCATGGAGGAGACCTTTTCCCCCTGTCTGCTGATGACAATGGTGTAAGCGCATCTCATTGACCGCACCAACTCGGTTTGCGCTCCTCCAAATAGGCCTGAACTCCTTCAGCGAAAGCAGAACTATGGTAGATACGGCCACTACATCGTCGAAATCGATAGCCCCTGCTGCCGCATTCAAACGCACAAGAATTGTTATGCATTTAGTTATATTTCGCTAGCAGTGTTTACGGGGTTTTTACAGTATGTCACGTATACTTGTGACATATCTTTCACTGTTTTCTCATCATGCTTCCTTTGGGAAAAATCATGAGAGAACGCTGACTGCCTTTTTCAATCGTGGAGGCCATAGCTATGTCCATAACTAAAGCATTTGCTCAGGGAAAATTAAGATTGTCAGGGGCGCTTAACTCAGTTTCTGTGGCTAGCCAGCAGCATCTGTACCATGGCTTTTTCCCGATGGCACACGAGACAAAAATCACTGTTGCCTCCAGACCTCTTCCCCAGCCTCAACAATGCCCTGAATGTAAGACCGAATTAGGAGCCGCGAACGAGGTGTACAGTCGCATTGCTGTCTGTGATCATTGCGGCTATCACTTTGTCTGGTCTGCATCCGATCGTGTAGAACACCTTGCTGATGTTGGTAGCTTCAGGACAATTGGTCGGGATATCCAGCCGATAGATTTCTTAGCCTTTGACGATGAGCATTCCTATTCCACGAAACTCATCTTGGGCCAGAAGCAAACCGGACTCCGTGATGCTATTCTGACCGGCCGCTGTCGTATCGTTGGAACAGAAACCGTCCTGGCGGTTTTGGATTTTCACTTCATGGGTGGCAGTATGGGATCAGTTGTGGGAGAGCACATCACCGTTGCCTTTGAGTATGCTACGAGACACCATTTACCGGTAGTGACCGTGGTCACTAGCGGCGGCGCGCGTATGCAGGAGGGGATCATCAGCCTGATGCAAATGCCGAAAACGGCTGCGGCAGTTCAGCGCTTTCACGCCTCAGGTTTACTCTATCTTTCTATCCTTACGAGCCCCACGACCGGAGGAGTGTTTGCCAGCTTCGCAAGCCTGGGAGATGTGATCCTGGCTGAACCAAAAGCGCTCATTGGTTTCGCCGGGCCTCGTGTAGCAGAACAAGTCACAGGTCAAAAGCTTCCTGCAGGCTCACATCGAGCCGAAATGTTGCTTGCCTCTGGACATCTTGATGCTATCACTGCTCGACGCGACC
Organism: Ktedonobacter sp.; assembly: GCA_003450555.1. GTDB lineage: Bacteria > Chloroflexota > Ktedonobacteria > Ktedonobacterales > Ktedonobacteraceae > UBA11361. The sequence continues at coordinate 11,232 of DMFQ01000293.1, read as the reverse complement.
TGCCACATGTTGTCGCTACACTGCTGAAAGCGACAGTAGTTCACGCGAAGCAGCACCGCTCGCATAGCATACATGCAAACGAGCTTCCGCTCGTATCTGCCCACGCACCAGGGAATGCAGCCTGGGAAAGTGTGAACCTGGCCCGTCACCCGGATCGTCCCACAGCACGGGACTACATTCGTCATCTGTCGCCAAATTTCCTGGAATTGCAGGGCGACCGCTGCTATGGTGATGACCCAACAGTTGTAGCAGGTCTGGGGGATATCGATGGGCATACCGTTATTTTTGTCGGGCAGGAGCGTCGCCACAGCGCTCATGATAGTCAGGCAGGAGAGATACAAACAAGACCCCGACCAGAGGGCTTTCGTAAAGCGATTCGCATGATGGACCTGGCTGCCCGCTTACGCTGTCCACTGGTGACATTCGTTGATACTTCCGGTGCCGAGCCGGGAGATGAGAGCGAGAGACATGGTATAGCCTGGTCTCTCGCTCATTGCCTCTCTACGATGAGCAGTTTACCTGTGCCAATCGTGACTGCTATCATCGGTGAAGGAGCCAGTGGAGGGGCAGTGGCATTCGCTGTCGCCGATCACATACTGATGTTACAAAACGCGATCTATGAGGTCATTGCCCCTGAAGGTGCGGCAACTATCCTGTATCGAAATGCACAGAAGGCCAGGCAGGTTGCTGAGCAATTGAAATTGACGGCCTCTGACTGCCTACAGCTGGGTGTGGTAGATGCCATTATTCCAGAACCATTAGCAGGAGCGCACACCGAGCCTGCATTGGTCATGCAGGCGTTTCAGCAACATCTGCTCCATGCCCTCACTGAACTTGAACATGTTCCTGTAAAACAGCTACTTGCTCGACGATACCGCAAGTTCAGGCGTCATGGACGGTTCCTACGAAAACAGCATCTACTAACACGCGCCTCAGTGACCGCAGTTGGCCAGGGACAGAGCTTACTCCATCAGCGTAAAAACTGGCACCTTATAGCAATTATCGCAAGATTGTCTACTTTTGTTACCCATAGCAGAGGACACGAGAAAGGCCTTGCGTCCTCATAGAAATCTGAGACGAAGATTGAGATACTCCCTTTAGAAGTAGAAGTATAGGAGGATCGATGGCTATTATCAGTGAAACCTCAACCCAGGCCCAGACAATCACACTGCGGCATCTGTTGCCAATCATCGCCGCCAGCGCTCCGGGTACGGTAATCGAAAGCAGGTGGCACCATGCATGAGCTGTTTCTGACCCTCGGCTTTGGTCTCGTGTCTGCCGCCATCCTGGCGCTGTCCGCGGTGGCGTTTACGCTCGAATACGCGGTAACCAACGTGGCCAATCTCTCGCACGGAGAGATCCTGACGATAGGAGCCTATGCCGCCTATCTCATACACCAGACGACCGGAAACCTGCTCCTCGCCGCGCTGGGGGCCGCCGTAGCTGGTGGAATAGTGGCCTTAGCGATGTATACTACAGTGATCGATCGATTCGTCCGTCGTGGCGTCGGGACAATGCCGACCTTCATCGCGACGCTCGGCATTTCCTTCGTGATCCAGAATGTGCTGGTCATCTTCTTCGGTGCGGCTAACGTCGCCTACACGATACCCCAGGATGCCCCGCACCAGGTGGGGCCTTTCCTGTGGACCACCACTGAGGGAGAGATCATTATTTCCGCCCTCATCATCACGGCTGCGCTCTACGTGATTATCACGTATACGAAGTTCGGAAAGTCCCTCCGTGCCGTTTTTCAGAATCGGGATCTGGCCCGCGTCACCGGCATCAACGCAC
>DMFQ01000293.1:3966-9308 GCA_003450555.1 Ktedonobacter sp. | reverse complement strand
GGATTCAGCTTCTTCCTCATCACCCTGACGGCGGCGGTCGCGGGGGGCCTGGGGAAGCCGTTCAGCACGATGGCTGGAGCAATCATAGTCGGCATCGTTCTGGAGTTCACCGGCGGATACATTAGCGCGAGCTACGAACTCGCCTTTGCCTTTGCGATTCTAGCCATTATCATTCTGGTGCGCCCACGCGGCCTCTTCTCCAACGCCAGGAGGTCCATATTCGAATGACAGAATATCTCATCTCCATTCTTACCGAGGGAGCGATCTTCGGGATCATGGCTCTCGGGCTGAACGTCATCTGGGGCTGGTCTGGCGACTTCGATCTCGCCTACTACGGCTATGTCGCGTTGGGCGCCTATATGACACTCGTCCTCACCATCGGTCGACAGCCTCCGCCAGCCGAATACATCCTGGGGTTGCAACTGCCCTACCTGGTCGCCCTGCTTGGTGCCGTGGTTTCCTCGGCACTCATGGGACTCATCGTCGGCCTGATCGCACTCCAGCATCTCCGTGGAATCTATTTCTCGATAGTTACTTTAGGAGCAGTCTATGTACTGTATGTACTGGCCGGACAGTATGTGCCTCTGTTCGACGGTTACAATGGGCTGTCCGGCCTGATCAACCCGATGGGAGACGCACTTGGTCTCGACTTTCAGTCCTACCAGTACTTCTTTCTTGGCTTCTGCGTGTTCATTTTCATCCTCGTCTTTATCTTCATGGCACGAGTCTCCGGGAGCCGGTTTGGTCTCGCGCTACGCTCCCTTCGTGAGGATGAGCGTGCAGCAGCCGCTTTCGGACGTGACATCTACCGACTGAAATTGAAGGCCTATGTCCTCGGGGCCGCGTTCGGCGGCCTGGCCGGCAGCCTATTTGCTGCCTACCTGAGCGCCTTCAATCCGTCGGCATGGTCTCCGATCGAAGCAATTGTTCTTTACTCCGCCATCATCGTAGGGGGTAAAGGAAATATCAAGGGCGTCGTCCTGGGCGTAGGGGTCATGATCGTATTAGTCCAGGAGTCGACGCGCTTTCTCCCCGATGTCCCGGGACATCCAAACGTCGTTCCCGCCCTACGTGCGATCGTGATCGGCGCAGTACTCGTACTTTTCCTCCGCTTCCGGCCCCAGGGGTTGTTGCCGGAGCGCCGGTACGTCGACCGCTTGCCCCATGATGGTGTTGATCCAAAAATCGACGCGCTTCCTCCCCAAGGTTCCGGGACTTCCAACCGTCGTTTCCGCCTTACGCGAGCTCATAATCGTCGCAATACTCGCGCTTTTCCTCCAATTCCAACTCCAGGGGCTGCTGCTGATTCTCCGCTTCCGGCTCCAGGGGATGCTGCCGGAACGCCGGTCAGCCGACCGCTTGCCCAGGACCGACCTGTATTGTCGACATCCATGTCGGCGGTCCTGGTGGTTGAAGGGCTTTACAAGCACTTCGGTGGTGTCGCCGCCGTGGATAACTGTTCTTTCCGAGCTTTGAAGGGCCAGGTGACCGGGCTAATCGGCCCTAACGGAGCTGGCAAGAGCACAGCGATCGATCTCATATCGGGGTTCAAGCTCGCCGACGCGGGCACTGTTTTCTTCAAAGGCACCGCGATCCAGGGCCTGCCTCCCCATCGTATCTCCCGCCTCGGGTTGATCCGCACCTTCCAGACGCCGAGAGAATGGCCTGGTCTGACCGTTCTGGAGAACGTTCTCCTGGCTCGGTGGGATCCAGGACGGGAGGGACTCTGGCGAGGCATCATCGGACCTGGACAAGCCGGACGCTCAGCGTCGAAGTCGGAACTAGACAGAGCGCGCGAGATCCTGGAAGAGCTTGGTCTCGACAAGCTGGTCAACGAGCGCGCGGGGAAGCTCAGCGGCGGCCAGAAGCGGCTCGTCGAGTTCGCCCGCATTCGGATGGCCGAACCTGAGCTCGTAATCCTCGATGAGCCTATGGGAGGAGTGAACCCGGTGCTCGGCGAACGCATGGTTGCGGCGATCGAGGGGTTTATCGCCGCTGGTACCTCCGTCATCATCGTCGAGCACAACCTTCCTTTCATCGAACGGGTCGCTCATCAAGTGATTGTGATGTCTCAAGGCTCGGTTATCGCAGCCGGGCCGTTCGAGTCTCTCCGCTCGAATCAGAGCGTGATAGACGCATACCTCGGTGAGGTGCCTTTATGAGTAACGAAATAGTGGCGCTCAGCATCCAGGGACTCACCGCTGGCTATGGTGGTCCGCCCATCATCGAGCAGGTCAGCCTGACGGCACGCCGGGGTGCGATCACGGCCATCGTGGGACCGAATGGGGCTGGCAAGTCCACGCTGCTGAAAGCGGTGGCCGGGCTTATCCGACCTGCCGCGGGCAAGGTGTTCGTTGAAGGGCAGGACGTGACCGGCCTGCCCGCAGAGAGGCTCGTCCGGCGCGGGATCGCCTACATCCCGCAGGTGGAAAATGTATTCCCCGACCTCACCGTCCGCGAGAATCTCGACATGGGCGGCTATGTCCGCAAGTCTGGTGTTCGGGAGAGGATCGAGCAACTGTTCCTCCTCTTTCCAGACCTCAAAGTGGCGGCGCACCGGCGAGCCAGTACGCTGAGCGGCGGCCAGCGAACGATGCTTGCCCTGGCGCGTGGCCTGATGGTCGATCCGGCGGTTCTGATCCTGGACGAGCCAAGTGGCGGCCTGTCACCCAAGTTCCAGGGGCTGATCTGGGAGCGGATCGAGCAGATTCGGGCGACCAACGTCGCAGTGCTCATCGTCGAGCAGAACACACGCGAAACCTTACGCCATGCCCAATGGGCCTATGTTCTGGTCCTGGGTCGGAACCGGCTGGAAGGAGCGGGACACGATCTACTGGAGGATGACGAGGTCGTAAACCTCTACGTGGGACGCCTTACCTGAAACCATACATTTGGCACCGAGTATCCAAACAGAGTCGCAGTTTCCGACCCTGTTTGGACAGGGTATCAGCCAAAAGGTGAAGAGGACGCATGGAGACTGGAATACCACTCCGTGCTTGAGAGTATCCACACATTCCATTCGTTGAACAACCGACAAAGTGGTACACTTAGGAAGGCCATTAAAAACACAGAGGCCACGCAAATGATTCTTCAAGAACGGTCAGCAGAGAGGAATAGATATGGCTTCAGAGGCGCTCCATGTGCTCGATGTCGGAGATTCCGAACGCCCCACCCTTGTTCTTTTGCACGCGTTGGGGATGGGAGGCTGGATGTGGCAACCGCATCTCACTGTTCTTGCGACACATTACCATGTGCTGGCACCCGATCTCCCCGGATGTGCTGGATCGGTTGCAGCTGGACCGTTTACGATGGAGAAAGCAGCTACCGCGCTGGTACATCTTCTCCGTGCTCGTAGTCACGGACCAGCGCATATTTGTGGATTGTCGCTTGGAGCAATGGTGGCATTACCGCTCTATCAGCATGCACCAGAGTTAGTCGCCAGTCTTGTGCTCTCGGGAGGGCAAGTCCATCCCAATCGTTTCTTCATGACTTTGCAAGAAGTTATCGTGCGCTGTATGCCCGAACGTCAACTTACCGAGTCGTTGCCGGGTTCCTTTCGACGGCAGTATCCTGAGTTAGTCGAGCCGGCTCTCAAGGCTGCACGACAAACCGGCAAGCAGAATCTTCTCGCGGCGACCCACGCCGTAAGCCAAAGTGATTTGCGCTCGATATTGCCAATCATCACCGTACCCACATTAGTGCTCTGTGGGAGCAAGGACCGGTTCAATCTCTCAGCGTCTCGCCAAATGAGTAGGGCCATTCCTGGTGCCGAGTTGCGGATTGTGCCCAATGTAAGCCACATCTGGAATTTGGAGCAGCCACAGCTGTTTACAAACACTGTACTCGAGTTTGTGCAACGAACATAACATCCAGCTACTGATCTCGGCATAAAGATGTAAATCCTGTGCTCATGTCTTCTGCCTCTATGCACGATACGGCATGAGGAAACTTTAGCTGTTTACGCCGAGATCAGTAGAATGCACCTTTTCTTATCAATCTGACATTACGGTGTAGCGGCCGCCAGGTCAGACGCTGAGAGCAGCATGACTTGCTGCTCCTGGCCGCTGGTGTTGACCTGGAAAGCGCCGTAAGGCCCGAACACATTGTTGTACTTGTTGTAGTTGAGGTCGCCACTGGCTCCCTCGTAATTGATCTTCGTACCTGCCTTAAGCAGACTCAAGCAGTTCTTATAGGTGTAGCACTGGGTCCCCGGAGAATTGGTAACGGTGTTCACAGCCGCGTCGATGGCGGGTCCCGACGTGGAGTTAGCTTTGTCGACAGCGAGAGCCAGGCTGATGACTGCGTCGTAAGCGTAGTTCGCATTTGCGAGGGGCTGGGCCGTACTCCCGAACTTGGTTGCGAAGACCTGGTTGAAGGCAGTGGCAGCCTGACCTGTGACCGAGGTTCCGTAGACTGAGATAAGGTGGGCGTTTGCTGCAGCGTAGGTGACGGCCTTCAGATACTCGTCAACGCCGGTGACGTCTGTACCCACGAACGGTATGGCCAGGTTGTCCAGCTCTTTGAAGTTCTGGAAAAGGACCGCAGCCGTAGCCGCGTCCGTCTGCGTGAAGATCACGTCCGGATGCGTGTTGATGATCTGCTGTACCTGGGTGCGGTACGAGGTCTGATCCGGAGCGACAGTCACGTTGGACACGATCTGGTGACCCAGCTTCTGCCATGTTGCCGTGATTGGCTTGGCAAAGGTCTGCGCCGCTATGTCCGAGTAGAACAACAGTGCGGCAGTGTGGTATCCCTTCTTGTGAGCGTAGAGAGCCATGGCGACACCTAGCTGGGAGTCGGAGGGGCTGTCTCGCCACAAGTAAGTATTGGCGTTGTGGTCGAAGAGCGTGCTACCGCCCTGGAACTCGTCCGGGATCTTGACCGCCGAGATGATGGGGGCGTCCGCGTTGATCTCCTGCGTCTCTGGGCCGATAATCCCAACCAGGTCCTGGGTGGCCAGGAGCTTGCGCAGCGCGGGGACAGAGTCAGCTTCGTCGCACTGGGTATCGGCCTGGGCCAGATTCAGTTGCCTTCCGAGGATACCCCCGGCATCATTGATTGCTTTCTGCGCCACCTGCGAGCCCTGTAACATGGCTTGTCCCAGGCTTGACAGGGTGCCTGTGAAACAGGATAGGACACCCATGGTCACTGGGCCTCCACCTGTGGTAGAAGTAGAAGCCGAGCCGCATGCCGATAGCGCGATCACCAGCGCCAGGCAGGCAGACGCAAGACGCAGGAATCCCTGCAGACCGCTCCTCTTACCTTGAGTAAATGTTGTGGTTTTGGACATGTCTATTCCCTCCACGTTTGAAATCCATCGCTGCAACGAAGCTAGCGCTTCT
>DMFQ01000293.1:0-3866 GCA_003450555.1 Ktedonobacter sp. | reverse complement strand
ACTTTCAGTCAGCAGCGATGAAATGAAGAATGAAAAGGACAGGCATCACTTACTTCCCGGCTCACTCTCTTCAATCATTGCCGTAATAAAACTATCGCTTTGATAGCAAAGCAAGTTGAATGAAGTAAGCCGAGAAAACAGAGAAAGATATGTCACAAGTATACGTGACATGCTGTAAAAAACCCGTAAACACAGCCAGCGAAATATAACTAAATGCATAACAATTTTTGCGTGCAGCCGTCCTTAGAACGAAGAACGAAAGGGATTGCCAAGTAAGGAGGTTTCAGGCATACTAAGCGCTGAAAGACTATCGTTTTCTTCTCGGGAGGTGTAGAATGCACTACCTTATACGGCAGAAGATCAGTCTACAGTTGCTCAGCCTCTATCTCCTCTTTGTCATTCCTGTTCTGCTGGGTGGAGCTGGACTCTATGTGTTCCAACAAAATGTTTTAACACAAAACGCTTTTCAATCCGACCTGGGTCTCGCACAAGCCGTAGCATTAGAAGTCGGAGCCAACTTGCGGGCCGCTACAGAGATAGATAGCGAATTATCGACAGCCCAGGCAGCGAGGGATTTGGACTTGAAACAACTCGCATCTCTTTTCGCCAATGCCTCCCAGGCTCATTCTGATATCAGCCTTTATTTTGTTTGCGATCCGTCTGGTAACATGATCATTAACTATCCCTTCAGTCCAAGTACCATCGGTAAAAATTTCAGATCCAGCGATTATTTTCAAGGAGCCCTCAAAAGAGCTTCGCCTTTTATCTCATCTGGCAGCATTAGTGCTATTACAGATACCTATGTCGTCTCGGTTGCTGCCCGTATCACGAATGATAAGGGGCGCATTGTCGGTGTTATGGTCATCAACTTGTCTCTCGATAAACTTACCTCTCGTCTGAATACAGTACATCAGCGATTATCACCGAGCAGTGAGGTGGGTCTCTGGGTCATCGATAACGTTGGACAGACAATAGCAACGACCAAAGGGATTTTCGCATTTCTCGATCTTCCTGAAGACTATGCTGGTCTCATACTTGCTGCTCATGATGCGCTGCAAGGAAAGGCTGGCAATTTCATTACACACAATCAGTCCCGTGATTGGCTCTATAGCTATGTCCCTATACCAGAGGAAGGTTGGGCTATAGTCGTGCAACGCCCGACAGATATTACCTTTGCCGCGATCACGAATTTTCAGCATGGGCTGATTGCTGCGCTGGGATTGCTCATCCTGGGTGCAAGTTTTTTCTGGTTTATGATGCATCACCGTGTCATCTCCCCTCTCACCAGACTCGCGAAGGCCGTTTCGCAGATTCAACCAGACCAGCCAATCCAGGTAATGTATACCGACCTGCTTGATAAGGATCGAGGTCGGCGGGACGAGATAGGAAATTTGGTTGCCGCTTTCACTGCTATGGAGAGAGAGATACGATCCCATTTTCAAAAAAGCGATGAAACGATTCGGACTCAGTTCTACACCCTGGATGCTTTCATGCGCAGCATGGACGAGGGGGTTCTCCTGGAAAGTCCAGATGGACAGATTGTCTATGCCAATCACATCTTCAGCCGAGAGGTTGGTATTCCCCAACAAGAGTTGATTAACAGTCGTATTCAGGATCGCAATTTACAGGAGAGGCTGTCTACGATGTTTGATCGCCCTGAAAGCTATCACGAGGTAGTTGAGCCGGTAGCGCAAGGGCGCGGGCCGCACATCGTAGAATTTCCGATACGTGGTTCATATAAGACGCATAATCAATTTGTGCCAGCGCTACGTGATATACGCATGCGTCTATTCCATGTTCGAGACGCAAAAGGCGCGCTTCTTGGACGTGGAAGGATTTTTCAGGATATCACCAAACAAAACGAGGGAGAGCGCATCAAGAGAAACTTGTTAGCAATTGTCTCTCATGAACTACGTACTCCGTTGACAGCGATTAAGGGTTTTGCCACGAGTCTTCTCGAAGAAGCCGATGAAGAAGTGGATACGAACTGGCAGAAGTACAGCCTGAGTCAGATCGTGGCGGAGAGTAACCGTATGGCAGACCTCGTAACGAACCTGCTGGAGATGGCGCAGGTTGAGGCAGGAACGCTCAAGCTCTATCCCGGGGCTTACCACCTCAGTTCGCTGCTTGAGGAGGCCCTGGCTGGCGTATCCAACGAACGATACCATGTTACAATCAGTTTACCTGAAGATATGCCGCTCCTCTATGTGGATGGGCGACGTATTCAGATCGTTTTGCGCAATCTCTTAGAGAACGCTCAACGGTACGGCGGTCCAGATGTCCTTATAGAAATTTCAGCTACCTATGAGCATGAGCAGACGAAAAAACGAACTGGACTTACCTTGCATATAAGCGATAATGGACAGGGCATTCCTCCACATCTCGCCGAACGTGTCTTCGATCGCTTTTATCAAGTAGAAAGTGATCACGAGCGAAGCAGCAGCGGAGTCGGCCTTGGTCTGGCCATCTGCCGGGGGTTCGTTGAAGCTCATGGTGGGCGTATCTGGGCTGAGAATAGAACCGATGGGAAGAGTGGCGCGATATTTCACCTGTGGTTTCCTCCCATGCTGCTCCGCGCCCAGGAGCGACAACAGGAGTATCTCTAAAGAAGCAGAGAACTGGCCTGGCGAGAGTAGAGCAGGCTTCTTGCTGAAGAAATAAGAAGACGTACCTGAGAAGGAGCGCAATGATGCCTCAAGAGAAGTATATTTTAGTCGTCGATGATGAGCCAAATATCCGTGAATTCGTGAGGCGCTCCCTGGTAAAGCACCAATTCATCGTGAAACTTGCCACCAATGGCTGGGAAGCACTGGCTGAGTTTGAACAAACGACCTTTATCCTGGTGATATTGGACATCATGATGCCGCAAATGAATGGTCTAGAGGTATGCCGTCGCATCAGACAAACAAGCATCGTGCCCATCATCATTCTGACGGCATTGGGAGAAGAGGGCGACAAAATAGCCGCCTTGAACCAGGGAGCGGATGATTACTTGACCAAGCCCTTCGGCGTAGGAGAACTGTTGGCACGGGTACAGGCTGTCCTGCGTCGTGCAAGTTGGGCTGATACTCCTCGCTCGGTGGGGACGCAGCGTTTTGGGAATATCGAGATTGATTTTGAGCAGCGACAGGTTTGGCGCGATGGTGAGCGCATCAAGTTCACCCCGACAGAGTTCAGCCTGCTGCAAGAGTTGGCATTGCACCCTGGCAAGATATTTACACATGAGACACTGCTTCGGCGTGTGTGGGGGCACAGAACACAGCCGAGATGCTGAATATTTGCGTGTCTATGTTGGGCGACTGCGACGCAAAATAGAGTTCGATTCATCAAAACCACTTCACATTCTCACTGAATCAGGAATAGGCTATTATCTCGTCAAATAGAGGTAAATCTCAATGGAGATTTATGTGTAATGAACGTAAATGATCAAGCCTGTCTGGGTCGTATGCTTCACGTTGATATTCCAGGTAGAAATGGCATAGACAGAGTAGCCCGCTATAGTGGCCTTGCTGAGGTCTTGTACTGGCTCCCTGGGATATCCGTTCTAAAACCAGGGACGAAACAGTCATGTGGGAGACCTTTTCCAGCCTATTAGCCCTTGATGCCAGAAGAAATGTATGGCAGTCATTCGACAAGAGGTCAAAATCATGCTATTCTTTCGGTGTCACTTTGATCGATACATAGCGCGATTTCTTGAGCGATAGATGGCACGTCGTGCCAAGACCCCGCCATCGCTCAGCCGTATCATGAAGATAGGCCTGCGGCTCAGCACCAAAGTGTTGAGGGCAGCCTCAGGAGGAACAGGATGCCGGTCAGCTACACCAATCGCAAAGGCCTGACATACACGTTGTACCGGGGACAGACCA
>DMFQ01000240.1:8929-9768 GCA_003450555.1 Ktedonobacter sp. | reverse complement strand
GGCAGAGTGAGTGCGAGCCGGGCTCCCGACTCGCACTCACTCTGCCGCTTGTTTCAAGAGTAATCAGTTAATTCTGCTGTGTACCATCATCTTTGGTCTACCAGTCCTGCGTGACCATAATCAGGGGTCCTGTCGCCTCGTCGCAGGATTCCAGGTCCATCCACATAGTCTGCCCTTAGCCGTGGTCAATGGTGAGACCTTCGATGACCACATCCTGGTCTTTCAAGTGCAGGATCATGTCGTAGTTTCCCGGTGGCACCTCTTCAAAGAAGATGTTGCCAACCTCGTCAATTGTTGTAGAGAAGAGGGGTGAGGTAACTTTATCAATTCCTCGTCCAGCACTACTGGCGTTACTTCCCTCAACCAGTGGACCCGGCGCGGCGTAGAGGTCTACTGCCATCCCCTCAAAAGCGTTCAATGTTTTTGCCGGGTCACTGCTGGTAATAATGCCCAGCAACATGATCTCTCCGTTGTCTGCACGTGAGAGATGGAGCGAGAGATCGTTTGCTTCGGCGCGGTATTGACGCGGCCAACCCGTGGATGGTTGGACGTCACGCAGCACCGGCTGAGCTTGTTGAACAACAAGGTTGGCAAAGATGCGACGCACAGCATCACGAAGAGAGAAACCGCCCTCGGGAAAGAGGTCATAGCTTGCCTGTTCGCGGCGTATCTCCACAACTTCGTCGGCACAGAGGGGGCAGTCCAGGAGGTGATTGGCGATGCTAGTACGCTCCTCCACGGGTAAAGCGCCCAGGCAATAGTAGTTCAGGTTGACCGCACTAGGACAAAGACTGCGGTATAAATGTGAAAGCATGAGCGTATTCATATCTTTATAGTCA
>DMFQ01000240.1:0-8902 GCA_003450555.1 Ktedonobacter sp. | reverse complement strand
TCTTTATAGTCAGCAAGCCGCTGTTGACAGATGGGGCACTGATCAAGGTGTTCTCGTTCCTCTTCCGGCAGCGTACCCTCGTCATAAACAAGGCTTATGAGGTCCTCGTTGCTAGGGGCCAGCGCGTGTAAACGATCCGTCATGTGTTATCACCCCTCCTCGTCACTGAGTAATCGGCGCAAGCGATCGCGGTTGCGCCGCAGCCGTTCAACGATATTGTGATTCAGACGATACACTTCTTTGATATCGTCAAACTCTTCTGGGCAACGCATCACAATTTCCCTTGGCTTGAGACCGCAATAATAAAGGAGATAGGCCACGCGCTGTTCGCGCTGGTCGGAGAGCAGGCTCAGTATGCTCTGCCAGGTGGCAGACCCATCGAAGGAAGCTTCTGAAGACAGCGGTTCTTCTGAGGAGCCCGACTCAGGTATGGGAACTTCTTTTGAGCGCAAATGCGAACGCAGGGTATCCGTTAAAATACCATTCAAGGTGGCATGCAGATAGCTTAAGGCCGAATTTAATGAAGTAAACTCCAGATGCTGATCGCGCACCGCATACCAGAAGCGCGAGAAGGTCTGAGCAATGTAATTCTCTTCTGAGTCACGCAGCAGCGCCACATCTTTGCTGGCATGGCTGTGCAGCCAGATACGCACGGTATCGCCGAAGCGCTGCTGTAATACTGACCAGGCCTGGTCAGCACGCTGTATGATAGCACGGCGGAAAATCTCCAGGCAGTAGCTATCATCGTAAGCTTCTTTCCGGCGATGCAGCTTCATCTCCTCGGAGCAACGATCAGCAAGGAGCGAGAGATTCATCTGGCTGAGTGCTTCATCCATCCTGATACCCATTGCTCTCGAACGCTTCCCCTTTCAGTAGAACTACGACGATATTTTGCGAATGTAGCTCTTAAATTCTTTAGTATTATAAGAAGAGACGTTTAAGACCTCGTTTTTTTGGCTATCTCTCCTTCTAATGGCGCAAGATGCGAATATCCTGTGCAGGGAAGTAGGCCGACACCTCTTAATATGATGTTGAATGAGGGTAAAACACATTAATGTATGGTACAATTACCTATTAATTCCACGATAGCATAACCTATGATTGACGAAATTGTCAAGACGTGGAAAGCCGCTCCGCGAGATACTTCAGGCTCAAGGGATAGCGATACTCAATGCTCATATGCGTGGCATCGAAAAGCTCGAAGGAGACGTCGATGACACCAATTTTCTCAAGTTCGCGGCGGAATGCCTCCGCACCCAGATCGAGGTAGAACTCGTCACGCTTACCAGCATCGATATAGATTGCCCGCATAGTGCGCAATGTCTCAGCGTGAGCAGGTACCATACGCACGGGATCCCACACCAGCCAGCGCTGCCATACCTCAGGAATGAGCAAACCGGTAGCGAGATCAAAGGGAAGATGAACCGTCCCATCGGCATCGGCTGAATAGCAGGCAGCCATACACCAATCGTTCAGCAGGTGATCATCACCACGCTTAGAAAAGGCGGGGCGCTCTCGGAAGTCCTCCCAGAACTTATCAAATGAGCCAACATAATGATCTCTCAATAGGCGAACAGTCTCTGGGAAGCCCGGTAGATAACACATTTCAAAGAGTGCATCGCCAGCGTGTGTGGCTAAGCCTCCCCACAGGTCTGGGCGCAGCATAGGAGTGATCATCGCGCCATAACCGCCGCTCGATTTCCCCGCGATGCCCCGATGCTCGCGTTCTGGCAAGGTGCGATAGTGGGCATCGACCCATGGCACGACCTCGTCACATAGATACGTGTGGTAGCGGCCGGTGGCTGGCGAATCCACGAATTGGCTGCCACCGAGCGAGGTCCAGCAATCTACCCACACGACAATACAAGGCGGAGCATCTCCTCTTGAGAAAAGTTCATCGACAAGCTCCGGGTAGTTCTTCCTGAACGGTGTACGGTTACGCCACATATCGAGTTGGCCCGTCAACCCCTGAATCTGGTAGAGGGTTGGATACCTGCGCGCAGGCTCATCCTTATAGCCAGGCGGCAAGTAGACCCACAAAGGCCGTTTGTACGGGTCTCGCAAGGGGTTATCTTTGAGGACGTTACTTTCAAAGGTTATCTCGTCATAGTGCCCGTGAACATCTGTTGACCAGGGTTGCATGGCATTTATTCCTTTCGCTGCCCTTTTGTTTATCATTCTCAACTGTAGCCAGTCCATTGTCAAGTGAACAGAACTGGCCACGTAGCTACATCTCCCTAGCAATTTCTTCTCAATTTTTGCGAAAAAACTCTACAGATCCTGTTCTTATCTAGAAGCAAGGTTCAAAAGGACGTGGAGGCAATCCATGCCTTAGCAAAGGGCCATCCTTTGTACACCTGACATGGCTAACTGGTAAAAATAGTTTTCACTGGTAGCCCTTTAGAGCTACTGTCCAGCATAGAATACTAGCCATTTAGACCGTCATCAGGTAAAGTACATTTGTGTATAAACACAACTATTTACTATGCAACGAGCGAGGTTATCTCATGCCATTTACACCTGATCCCCGTGTAACGCGCCCCCTCAGCAATATGTACGAAAATTGTGCTCGCAATACACAACCTATCAATAACACAATTGACTGGCTTGCTGATATACCGACTGCTGCTCATCCAAAACTGACAAAGCCACTAAGTCCGCTCACGCCGACATCTTCACTCAAACCACTTGTGGTGATTCCCGCGACTGCCAAACGACAAAGTACTGATGCTTCGAAGCACCACTATCGGCCACGCCCTACTGTACTAGTTGGAGTTTTGCTTGGCAGCATAATCATTTTTACCATTGCCGCTTCGTTTGCCGCCCCCCTGAATAACGGGCAGCTATCACAAAGCCTTGCCCAAACGGTAAACAATTGGTTTTCGAATGGGCATGCTACTTCAATCAACCCGGCGCAGCATATCGATGCACCGACTCCTACCCCGGCGCTTCTTACAGGCGAAGGCTACTGTGGTGGCAGCGATATCTGGGGAACATGTGCAACCGATGTTACAGCTAGTGGGAATATGGGATCAGGTCAGATGCAATCGCCCATACAGGGTGCTGTGATCACACAATATTTTGCCAACCCGGAATACCAGCAGTGGTGTGGCTGCTGGAAACCACATACCGGTATCGACCTTGCCGCCGCATACGGTACTCCTGTGATGGCTGCTGACAGTGGGCAAGTGATTTGGACAGGTTGGGACTGGTCGGGACTAGGTTGGGCCGTTAAAATCAATCACGGCCATTATATCGCTACTATTTATGGGCATATCCAGCGTTTCATCGTCAAAGTCGGTCAGAACGTGACGAAAGGTGAGACGATCGGCTACGAAGGGAGCACAGGAGCTTCTACTGGGCCGCACGTACACTTTATGGTGCTTTATAATAATGTCTGGGTAAACCCAATCAATTATGTACAACTGCCTTAAGTGGGGAAGAAGTTCATTACCAATACATATTTGTAACAAAAAAAGGCTGACGCTTATGCACCAGCCTTTTTTTGTCAATTACTATGCCTGAATGCCGTTCTTTGGGCGACGGCGGCTGATAGAACCACCTTTGCGTCCGGCAGCCTGAGCCTCTTCGCTTGTCCATTTGTGAGCAGTCCCCAGGGAATGGGCAGCTTTTCCACCCTTGCTGGCAATTTCACGTTTCTTTTCTGGACTCATCGATGCAAACCCGCGGCCACGACCCTTTTGTACCTGCATTGTTCATTCTCCTTTTGGAAAGTTTCATGAATGTTAAGACTTGACTTACAATTTAGAGAGAAATACAATGGTTATGTACCAGAGTAAGCTACGACATGCTAAGCACACAGCTCAGCCGTCAATCACTTTCTAGGTAGTGGTACCTATCCCTCTAGAACTAAGAATAACAGCCCAACCTCTAGCAGGACAAGTCAACAATAACGCTTTTTGGGGTCTCTAAGCATATTCTAATGATGAGCTAACCATCAATTAAGCTATTCATCAGCTATAGCGCCTGGTTGCACCAGGTTTTTGATCAAGTCAACGATTTCGTCAACAGCAAAGGGTTTCTCAAGAAGGGAGACGTGCAAGTCATGTAGTTCGTTGGTGTTATGAAAGGTAGCAGCGGTGGTCAAAATAATGGGTAGCGAATCGAAGGATGGTTTACTGCGCAGTATTCGGATAACTTCAGTACCAGGAACTGAGCCCGCCAGGCGCCAGTCAACTATGAGCAGGTCAATAGATAAGCTTTTCGGTTCCTGTCCCGGTTTGACGAGATCATTTAAGCATTCTTCGGCAGTGGGATAGATAGTGACAGCATAGCCTTCATCCTGTAAGACGAGGCTAAGCATTTCTTGAATGGCGCTGTCGTCTTCGAGCAAACCTATTTTCATTTCTCTTCCCTGTACCTTTTCTAAAAAAATGAGAGGATGTAAGGACACTATAGCAAACGCTTCTCTATTTAGCAAGCCCTTGCTAAGCCGATTTTCTTGCTATTGACCGCTGAAACAACGGGCTGTACAATGGACAAATGTAATTGAACCGATTTCTTTAATGAACCAGCAATAGCTCTCGCGTGTAGCAGTAAAAGGATAGATATTGTATGTCCGATAGTAGCTTAGAGCAGACGAAATCCCAAGACCCAGTAGATACGGGTACAGCCGAGGCTGGAGAGCTTTACATCGAGGAAAAAGCCACTGAAACGTCTACGGTCGCGCCAGTACCAACCGCCGAGCTTGAGGCGAAGATCACAGTTCCAAAACAGGCACAGAACCGGGCAGGTACAATTGAGCACCTGGCGGCACGACGCCCTATAACATCAGTAGATACTTCATTGACGGAAGTCAAAGAGCGCTTAAGCGAGCTACGTTCCACTATCACAAGGGTGGTAACGGGATATCGTTGGGGAAACATTTCCTTCGAAGATGCAACCGAGCAAATCATTCCTCTCCTCAACGTAGGTTCAATTTATCAATGGGCGCCTGTACTGGTTCCCTTCATGCTAGAGATTGACCGCGCAGGAGATTTCATTCCTGTCTGGTTAAACGTCATCGAACAGGAAGATGCGCCTGACCTATCCCCTGACGCTAATCCAGCTGAGATGATGATAGGGCGCGCCAGGCGTATCGCTATTCTGATGTTGGGCAACTACAAAACTTTCAACCAGCCGGGCCAGAGCAGACCACTAGGTTTCTCCAGGCTGGGCAAGAGCAAACAAAACAGCCGGAGCGCCCCAAACGTACAGGACCTTGCTCAATATCTTGGCAAGTTAGCCAGTGATCCAAATGTATCTCTCTATGCCACGCAGTCTCTGGCCAAACAAGCAACAACTTCAGCTTTGCAAGCTCTGATTACAGCGCTCAAAGATGCTGAAGGCTGGGCGAAGGTAGATATTATTGAAGCCTGCCTGTCACTGGATCAACCGCGCTTTTACAATATCGTATTGGCGACTGGACTTGATCGCGTTACAGGGTTGGAAAGTTACATCGCCGTGCCTATCTATCGCAAGATTCCGCTGGAAGGCTATTTACGAGGAGGAAATGACGTTGCTCCCCGTCTCTCTCAACAGGCCGCGCTGATCTTTGGCCAGGTCTTACAGGAAAGCATGAAGCCCAATCCAGAGCAGGATGCGCTGCCCATTGTCTTTGAACATGATTTTGCTCCGTTGGCCAACGCGCTCTTTGAACATGCTCGCAGCGCGCCTTCCTGGCAGTATGTGATCGCAATTCATCGACTCGCGACGCTGATGGGCCGCTACTGGAGCGATATCTCACGGGGCACGATACGAGAGCCAGGTATCCTTGAGCCAGTATATGCCTGTTTACCAATGATGAATGACGTCGAACGCTGGATCAATGGACCAGGACGCGATGTTTTATTAGAGGCACTATCCAGCTCTGACGAGGATGCTTTTATCCCTGTTGTGAAAACCCTGGGAGAGCTACGCGAACCGCGTGCAATATCTATACTGATCAACCAGGTTGGATCGGCGACCACTGTGAGCAACCGAGAACAGGCTATCCGAATGGTACACATTTGCGATACATTAGCACGTCTTGATGATCGGCGCGCGATGCAGCCTATGCAGCAGATGGTTGAGCGTGTCGTAGACATCGCAGGGCGAGCGGCACGCCCCAAACGGCGCGATAATCTGTCCCTTGATGATGATAACATCCCTGGAAGCATTGTCTACGCGGCTAGCATTCGTGCCTTTGAACAACTGAATGACCGTTCCTCACTCGACTTTATAGTTCGTGCGGCCAACGACTTTGATCCAATCGTACGTATAGAGGTGCTTGAAGCGCTGAAACGTCTTGATCCGAGCGGAGAGGATGCCAGGAGCAAGACTACCGCACGCGAGGCATTGAATGATCCACGCGATGCAATTGTCCGTCTTGCTTGCCAGCTTGTGGGACAGTATCGCGATACAAGCACAATTCCTGCGCTTCAACGCATTTCGGAGGCGCGCCCTGAGGTGGCATCAGCGGCTTATAATGCTCTGCGGCAGCTTGGGCAGTAATAGTTTCTAGCGCACCAATCCTGGGCACTTTTGGGGTAAGAGTATTCAATCTTCAAAAAGGCTTCCACATAAGAAAGATTTAGCTGTGAAGTCAGACTAATTTGTGCTCGATGGCGTAGCGAGTAGCGCCACTACGCGAGGAGACCTGGATTTTGCTGTAGATGGAGGTCAGGTGGGTGTTGACGGTGCGGGGACTGATGATGAGGTGTTCGGCAATGTGTGCATCGGTGAGTCCTTGTGCCACAAGACGCAGCACCTCGACCTCTCGTGTGGTCAGGCCATCGGGATAGGTGATCGCTGACTTCGCTGGTTGAGGTGATGATGGTTCCGTAGGGACCTGTTGAGGCAGCATCGTTTGTCCTTTGGCTGCGAGGGCTTGATCCGGCGTCATGGCGCGTCCCTCAGCCCAAGTGGTTGCGAACGCACGATCTCCAAGTTGGTCGCGTGCGGATGTGACAGCACGCTCATAATCAACACGATAAACAGGCGGGATAGGAGCGCCCATGGTGTCGCGAAGGGCTTCTGCCGCTCCCCAAAGTTGCGCGGCCCACGTCGGTTCCCCCTGGGCAGCAACCACACTCGCCAATCCTTCCAGAATAGAAGGGAGTGTTTACACGGAAGAAGACCTCCCTATTTATTGCCAAGCTCTGTTCATAAAGGGTCCGTGCCCTTGTATAGTCATGCTGAACAGCAGCGATCTTTGCTAATTGCGAGAGCAACCAGGCTTTGTTTATCAACTCATCCATATCTTCTCCCTGCAAGATCGTCATGCTCTCCTCCAGCAGTGAGCGTGCTAGAGCCATATTGCCTTGATAGAGAGAAATCTCCCCTAAGGAACCAAGTAGTTTACCTTCCTTAGCTGTATCTGTGTTTGCTAACTCCCTGGAGAGCGCAAGACCCTCCTCTAGCAGGGCTCGTGCCTTAGTGGCATCGCCCTGACTATTCAAACGTTCTTCAGCCAACAGTACGAGTGAATCGATAACAGCCCTCTTATCGCGCAGTTCCCTGAATAATGCCAAACTTTCCTCCACATGTGAATATCCCTTAGGGACGAAAGAATTATTAGGTATCCCGGATAGCTGGGGAGGAATACCCAATGTCCACAAACCACTTGTCCAGGTGTGGTAATCGCTGAAGCTGGGTTTCGAGAGCGCACATCGCTTCCTTGGTGAGTTTGACCCCGGTCTGATAGGCGGTGGTCACCAGTGAGACCACGGGATGGTTGCCTTTCCAGGTCATGGTGCTGGCATACTGGCTCACGGCCTCGAGCGAATCGAGCAAGGCCCCATTCCAGTGCTGCTCTAAAATGCCCCAGCAGCGCTCGATAGGATTGTACTTGCTGTGATAGGGCGGATACTACGCCAGACGTATCTTGAGGCAATACCGCTGGGCAAACTCCACGAGACGTAGCATGAACTGGGTGCGCCGACTGTGGCTCTCTGGCCCATTGTCCAGATTGAGGACCAGGGTCGTGATGGTGGGAAAGCGCTCTCTGACGCTCTCCCACCAGTCAACCAACCGATCCACCAGGCAGTCGCTCGTCACTTTAGACAGCACTCCATACAGAAAGAGTTCATCGGAGGCGGGCAGGAAAATACCCACGGGTGTTACCGTCGCCGCTGCTTCAAAGTCATGGTCGGCGGCCTTGGTGACGACGCGACTCTTGCCTCCCCGTGCGAAAGGGCCAACCTTGACGGTGGCTTTGGCATCCATCGAGAGCCGTAACGTATGCTCATCGGCATCGGCCTGCTCGTTGCGCTGTTTCACTTGCGCAAAGATGGCGTCGGTCTCGGGACGTTTTTTTGGGGCTGGCTCTTGGCCACTTTTTTCGGATAGTACCCCAGCATATTCAGTTTGGCCCCAATGGTCTCCGCTGTCGGCAATTCCTCATCCGTGTAGCCTTTTTGAGCGATCAACTGGCGGCGCACTTCCGTTGCCGTCAGCCGCGTGTACAGCCGCGTGGTGCGAAACTGCGGATCCGCCTGGCTCTGACTATCCACAATGGCGGTGAGATCGCGCAGCAGATGGGGCAGATGCTCTTCGCTGCGCTTACGTCCACGCAACCTGAAGCCATCCACGCAGGCGATCCCTTGGCTGGCTTCGTGCATTCCTTTGCGGATGGTGCCGCGATTCCACCCCAACTCTCGTTCGGCCAGCCGCTGACCACCTTCGCCCAGCGCTTGCACTGTTCGGGCCATGAACATGCGCCGTGTGCTGCCCTTGAGATCCTTCGCTGTCTTCAACAGCAACTCTTTGACTCCCTTGCTCAGTTCCATGCTCGTCCCTCCGCATGAGTTTTTCTTCGCTCAGTATACCATAATGGGACGATTTAGTTTGCGTGAGTCCCTAACTATTGATATAGATAGCGTAGCAGCTTTGGGCTGCAACGAACTCAGGAGTGTACCGTTCT
>DMFQ01000427.1:5393-6486 GCA_003450555.1 Ktedonobacter sp. | reverse complement strand
TCCTCGTGCAGAAGCAGAGCGGGTACAGCCCTACTATTGAATTGAGCATCGACACCAGCGCCATCAAAGGGCTGAAGTCCTTCAACTTCAAGGGTGATATCATTGCCGATAAAGCATTTACGCTGGCACCGCCTCCACCCAAGAAAAAATAAGCCTGATGTCGTAGCGGAGAAGGAGGCAGCGTCGATGCTGCCTCCTTCTCTGTCATATATGCACATCACCTTTTTGGGTGATTTACAAGACTGACACACTATGTTACACTGCAAATGAGGTTTCGGGCCCAAAAAGTGCTACAAACCACTGTTTTATTTGCCTGGTTGTTCTACAAGGAAGGTGCTCTATGGCTAGCTGGGAAGACGAACTAGCTATACTACTACGTGAGCTAGGGGTAAAGCTAGAAGAACCTAAAACTCCCCTTCGACCAACACAAATAAGTGAAGCTGACCATCAAGAGGGAAAGCTTCCCTTACGGGCGAAGGATATTTCCAAAAGGAAAACGCAATCCACCGATGCACTCATCTGGGGGAGTGCTAATCATAGTAATATAGATGAAAATGAAGATGCCTGGTTAAGCGATCTGCATGTGATGCGGCGTGAAGTCGAATCTATCGTGATACAGGTAGTCCGCCTGATGCAGCGCGGCGATATCGATCCATCCCTCAAAGAAGACGTCATTGTCGTGTTACGCGCGCTGCGCCGCCGCGCATCGGTCACGCAGCAGGCCGCGGCCAGCGATGCCGCCTATTTGGAATTTGCCGCCGCGATGTTGCACTTCTGTCGCCTCGTGCTGCGCTTGAGTGAGGTCACTAGCGAAGATATGTGATCGCAAAGGGTGGCACTGGCATCTTGACATACAGCGGTTTAAACTGACATACTACAACCTGGGCTATGGGACAAGTCAATTGCGAGGGCGCGATCTGGTCGCGCCCATTTCTTTGCTGCATCCCACCAGGCGGACACAAGAGAAAGAGAGGAGTTGGTACATGAACCGTAAAAACACGAGCACCGAAACAAATGAAGCGCGCTGGTTGCGTGTGAGTCTACTCACCCTAACCACGATTGCTCCCGTTGTCAACTCAATTATGGCGTATTT
>DMFQ01000427.1:4226-5274 GCA_003450555.1 Ktedonobacter sp. | reverse complement strand
CAACACAAGGTGGCAAAATTTCTCACGATCTGATCGAACGCGGCGGCAAAGTGACGCAAGATATCACCGAACGCGGAAGTCAGGTTACCCAGCAATTGGCCAAACGCGGCAGCAAGCTGACGCAAGACATCACCGAACGCGGGAATCAGGTTACCCAGCAATTAGCCAAACGCGGCAGCAAGCTGAGTCACGACCTGAGTAGGCGTGGTGATCAACTGGTGAAGCCCCTCCGCAAACGGAACAGCACCCTTTGGATAATCTTCGGCTTTAGCATTGGTATGGTGGCTTCCGCTGTTGTCACCTATCTCCTGGTGCGCAAACGCGTGGTAGAGCGCGCAGCAGAAGCAGAGCAGCAGATTGAGCTGCCGCAAGACCTCACCTGGAGTAACGGCAACCAGGAACGGCAAGGAAAGCCAATGGGCGAAATTCTCCACCTGGGCGTCGAAGGAAACACTATGGCGACGACTGCGGCAATACAGGTCGTTGACGTTGACGTAGATGCCGCCACGCCCGACGAGGTTCCTCCCGATGCAGTATTCGTCGGTTATCGTGAGCACAAAACACTACTATCCCCTGGAGGTAATCCTCGACGAGGATGTGACGGAACGTATCTATTTTGTCTCCGAGGAAGAGGCAAAAACTCAGGGCTACAGCGCCTCAGAGTAGTGACTGGAGAAAGCAGGGAAGACGTCACGAGGCATCTTCCCTGCTTTCTCTTTATTGTTTATACTGCTCTGGTATTTGTCCTTCGGGGAAGCCTTCGTTCACAATGCCATGCCTGACGAGATAATGCAGGAACTCCAATTTGTGTTCTGGCGTTAATGGCGTATCAAATACCGTCTCCGCATTACCTGCAATGCTTTCTATAGACGATCCAGCAGCATCAATTGGTAGTGGTGCCGGTAAAAGAGGCGGTGACTGCGACAGATCAACTTTTTCGAACTCCGGAACAGGGGGAGGCATGGGAGATGGGGACGAGGACTGTACGACACGCTCGGGCCATTCATCTATGGTTGAGAGGCTTGTCTGACTTGTCTCACCTTGCCCA
>DMFQ01000427.1:0-4083 GCA_003450555.1 Ktedonobacter sp. | reverse complement strand
ACGCGAGCATACTCTCGCTCGGAGCTTCTCTTCCAGGGCCACCAACCAAACAAATTACTTAGCCAGCGTCTGATCCCTTGCGTGAACATTGTATTTCTTGCCCTCTTGTAGGGGCGGCCTCAGCGACCGTCCATAGCAATCACGCACTCAAAATACAGCGGTTTGTTCAGGTACCAGGTAGAAAAGGTACCCATAATGAAACTAAAAATATAGTAGCACATCGTCAAGGAACACGTCAAACTCACTTGCAATTTTGCTCCTGGCGTGCCATAATCAATAGGGACGTGGCCATAGTAGAGGGCCTGTTGTGTGCTGTCTATTTCGCCTTCCGTCCGCTGTGAACACGCTACTTCAGGTATTACTGTTAGCTGTTTGAAACTACTGAAATGCAAAGAAAGGCAGGTGTCGGACATGCAGGAAGATGTTCTTGGAACCCGACGTGCCGCCATCACGGAAACATATGTCAATTGTGCCCGCTGTAACAAGGCAACGAGCTTACGCGATGCTCGTATCATCCAGAGTGACGTGCTTTCGGATAGCAATTCTGAGTTCGAATATCTCTGTCCAGAATGTCAGAAAGCGCTTGCTAACGGAGAAAAAGACTTGCCGATAGTGTAATCCTTTTTTCACCTCTTCCGAGCGCATTCATGGCAAAAGGCAAAGAGCATAACACCCTGTACTTTGTACCTTTTGCCTTTTTCATTAGAAAGTTATCTATTCTGAGGTAACAAACTATGCACATACGCTACCGGTATGTGACGTATCGTTATACAGATGGATCCCAGCAACAGCTGGAGCGTCACTATCGTCAATTATTACATGATGCTTTACGGCAAAGCCATCAGTCCATTCTGCAACGCTCAGCAACATGGCGCCCTCTGGCCGACATACGCGAGTCGGCGGAAATGATGACTGTTAAAATTGAACTCGCGGGGATGAGAGAAGAAGAAATCGAAGTAACCCTATACGAAGACGCGCTGGTGGTAAGTGGCGAAAGGCAGGACGATTCTGAGCGCAGTGAGAACCTCTACTACCACGAGGCACAAATTCGCTATGGACCATTTCGGGTCGAGGTGCTCATTCTCTCTCCGATTGATCGAGACGGCATAAAAGCGCGCTACGAGAATGGTTTCTTATGGGTTCACCTGCCAAAGCAGATACCCGAGAGTAAGTCAGAACATGTCCGTATACAACGGAGTATCATAAAAGAATGACTGCTGAAAACCAGTACATACTAAATTACGTGTTGAGTGAGAAGGTTTTATGGGAGAAAGAACACAATAATCCAGTCGTGGAGCACGAGGAACTGCCAGAAGAGGTAATCCCCGATACTGCGCCAGCTGAACAGAATACAATAAGTGACGAAAGCGAACAGCCTGCACAGGAAGAGTCGGAAGATGACGCTTCCTCAGAGGAGCATAAAGCCACAAGCGTTGCGGAACTTGAAGATCTCGTGTCAGAGTCCCAGGGCCAGCAGGACGAGGATAAGTTAAGTATTCCCGACGTGCTGCCAGTGCTGCCGCTCAAGGATGTCGTCATCTATCCTTTCGCGGTCCAACCGCTTGGCGTAGGCCAGGAGCGCTCAATTCGCCTGATCGATGATGTTATGCGCGGTGATCGCCTGGTCGTCCTGGTAGCGCAGAAATCAGCCGAGATGGAGCAGGCGGGACCGGACGATATCTTCAAGATTGGTACAGTGGCGCGTGTCGCTCGTATGATCCGCATGCCCGATGGTACCATCCAGATTATTGTCCAGGGCCTGGAGCGTGTGGAGCTTGGCGAATTTACGCAAGAGAAACCGTACCTGATGGCTCATGTGGCGCTGAAGCCGGATACACAGGAAGATGATAAAGAGACGGAGGCTATTAAGCGCAACGTCGTCAGCTTCTTCCAGCGCCTGGTTGCTCTTGTACAGAATGTCCCCGAAGGAGTGGCCGCTGCCACGCTGAATCTAGAAGAAGCTCGCCAGGTTGTCTATGTCATCGCCACCTTTATGCAGATGGAGCTGGAACTGCGCCAGAAATTGCTCGAACTCGATTCCGTGCGTGCCAAGCTGGAGAACCTCAGCAACTACCTCACTCACGAATTGGAAATATTCGAGCTTGGCAAGAAGATACAGACCAGCGCTCAGGAAGAAATGGGCAAGGTACAGCGCGAGTACCTGCTGCGCGAACAACTCAAGGCCATCCAGCGCGAACTCGGTGAGGAGAGTGAAGAGCAGGCCACGGCCAACGAGCTGCGTCGTAAGATCGATGAAGCAAAGATGCCGGAAGAGGCTTTGAAAGAAGCTAATCGCGAACTGTCACGGCTTGAGAAGCTCCCTACCGTTTCTCCCGAATACAGCATTATTCGCACATACATCGAACTGCTGGCCAGCCTGCCGTGGTCTAAGAGCACCGGCGAGAAGATCGATGTCCCACATGCGCGCCAGGTCCTTGATCATGATCATTATGACCTGGAAAAGATCAAAGATCGCATTTTAGAGTACCTGGCGGTGCGCCGCTTAAAGGAAGAACGCGTTGCTGAACGCCTTAAGCGCGAGGCGGAGGCTGCCACTGCTGAAGCTGATATAGAGGGGCGAACGCCCACACAGCCGTTGCAATCTGACGAGGCCACGCGGCAGATCAATCGCGAGCCTATTCTCTGTTTCGTCGGCCCTCCCGGAGTTGGCAAGACCTCGCTGGGCCAGTCGATCGCCAGGGCGCTCGGTCGCAAGTTCGCTCGTATGTCGCTTGGCGGCATTCGTGACGAGGCCGAGATTCGTGGTCACCGCCGCACCTACATTGGCGCAATGCCAGGGCGCATCATGCAGACGCTGCGCCGGGTTGAGGCTAATGACCCGGTGATCATGCTGGACGAGGTTGATAAAGTTGGTGCCGATTGGCGCGGTGATCCCTCCTCGGCTCTACTGGAAGTGCTGGACCCTGAACAGAACTATAACTTCCGCGATAACTACCTGGACCTCGCTTTTGACCTCTCCAGAGTGATGTTTATCGCGACGGCCAACGCTTTAGAGCCTATCCCGGCTCCACTGCGCGACCGTATGGAGATACTCGAACTTTCCGGCTATACCGAAGAACAGAAATTGCATATCGCGCGCAACTACCTGTTGCCCAAACAGCTCGAGGCCAACGGGCTGTACAAGGAAGAACTGACGGTAGATGATGATGCGCTGCGCCGCATTGCGCGTGATTATACACGCGAGGCGGGTGTCCGTAACCTCGAGCGTGAAGTTGGCTCGCTCTGCCGTAAAGTGGCGAAACAGATCGCGGAGGGCCGGGAGACACCTATCGCAGTGACCGCCGAGCAGATTCCCGAGTACCTCGGACGGCAGCGTTTCTTCCAGGAAGCGGCGGAGCGTATCGATCGTCCTGGCATCGCGACGGGACTGGTGTGGACGGCCGTAGGCGGTGAAATCATCTTTATCGAGGCGGCCAGCATGCCGGGCAAACAGAGCCATTTGACCCTGACCGGGCAGTTGGGCGACGTGATGAAAGAGTCTGCCATGGCGGCGCTGAGCTACGTTCGCTCCAATGCCGTCGCCCTCGGTCTGCCGCAGAATGTCTTCGAGGATCAGAGCATCCATATCCACGTTCCGGCGGGTGCTATCCCGAAAGATGGACCATCGGCGGGCGTGACTATGACCACCGTACTGGTCTCGCTGGCCAGTGGACGCAATGTACGTTCCGATGTGGCCATGACCGGTGAGATTACCTTGCGCGGCAAAGTGATGCCAATTGGCGGCATCAAAGAGAAGGTGCTGGCGGCGTACCGTTCAGGCATCCGTACCGTCATTCTGCCCAAGAAGAACGAGATGGACCTGATGGAAGACCTGCCCAAAGAACTGCGCGAGCAGATGCACTTTGTCTTCGTCACCGATATTCGCGAGGTGCTCGAGGCCGCGCTCGAACCCACCAAGCAGCAGCAAGAGGCCAAGCTGAAAGAGACCGCCAACGGTCACGAGCGACCGAAGAGGCGTAAAGCCGAGAAAGCCGCGGCAGCACAGGCATAACAATGATAGCAGGCAAGCCGCGTTGCGCTGAATGTAGTTCAGCGCAACGCGGCTTGCCTGCTATTTTCTAT
>DMFQ01000103.1:4427-4592 GCA_003450555.1 Ktedonobacter sp. | reverse complement strand
TAACCATTCCACGACAGCGTTGCAGGCAGTGTAAACGCCTTGGCCTTGAGGCGCAATCAGGAAGTGCATCATCGTCATCAACGAAAGCAACAGTACCGCCGCCATCGCCACTGCCACCAGCGTCCTCCACCGCAGAACAACACGCCTTCGTCCCGTAGGGGCGGG
>DMFQ01000103.1:2518-4176 GCA_003450555.1 Ktedonobacter sp. | reverse complement strand
CCTCTCTGCCTCCCACCACGAGCAGCAATAACTGCCATCACCGCCTCATCCACACGAGCAGAGGGCATCGAATCCGGCAAACCGGCAACAATATGCATCGTACCCTGCATCAAACGCTGCACAGCCGCGCAATCCGCGCAGGCTCGCACATGCGCAAGCACGATCTCCGCCTCATCAGTCGTAAGATCACTCAACACCCCCAGATAAAGCTGAACCGTTTCACAAACATGGGGACCAACCTCCCCTAACTTCGGAAGAGGTGGCATATGTTCGGCGTCTGGCATAGGGAGTTGATCGCTATAGGTGTTGTTCATCGCCAATTCTCCTGTTTTTCAACACCTTCTTTACTGAGAAGCCGGTACTGCTCCGCAAACATCCTTTTGGCACGCGAAATACGAGTTGCCGCCGCGTTCGGTGATATACCCACGATCGCGGCTATCTCCTGGTACGGCACCCCTTGCGCCGCGCTCAACACGAGCGCGACCGCGTACTCCTCCGGCATATGCGCCAGTGCATGACGAATATGCTCCCTCTCGGCAATCTCAGGAATGCCACCGTTATCCGACAATAGAGAGGAACCATCATCACTAGCGCCATCCTCGAACCGCTCATCACCAGGGCTGTGATAGGTCAGCGGCCACCAGGAAATACGCTTGCGCCGCCGCAGCATATCAACGCATAAATTCGTAGCGATACGGTACAGCCATGCCGAAAGTTTATCGCGCTCATACAAACCATTCCATGAAACGCAGGCGCGTACAAAAACCTCCTGTGTCACATCGTCTGCGTCTTCCTGGTTTCCCAGTAGGCGATAAATATAGGAGTGTATCGGACGCCGGAACTGCTCGTAAAGCATACTCAAAGCACCGGCATCCTCCTCAAATGAGAATACACCGCTGCCCTTTTCCTGTGCATCCGAAGATTGTTCCGCTGTCATACCGGCATATGCTTTCTTCTCTCCTACTCGACCTTTCCCGGGATTCCTTTTTGGCCGCGCAGCTAGTATACCAGGAATGGCCACTGAAAAGAAGAACATGCCTAACCCCCTTGCTAGTCTTGTTATGTTAACAACGTGTCTAGTTTTACCACGTTTCCAACGTGGTGATTTTACAGAATTAGCCGCCACTCCTGGCCCACCTGCCTTAGTACATTACTCCTACCAACCAATCGAAGTAAACTCCGCCAATAACAAACTATGCTAAAGTAAACCCCAAACGATTGCCAAATAATACATCAAAAACTGTCTTTTGACCGTCATTTGTAGGAAGGTACACCGATTCATGTCATCAAACTCCCCCACCCCATTTAAGGACAATGGTCGCGGACCGCGCACCATCTACCCCATCATTCTGATACCCTTACTCGCCATCGTTCTCATCACGGGAACCTTGACACTCTATTTGCAAAACTTCGTCCATGCGGCACCAGCAAATACACTTGTTCCCCTCGCAGGGACAGTGCCTTCATCCGCTATTGCGCATAGCAAACTGAATGGGCCAGCCGATCCCCATCAAACAATAGACTTAACTATCGGACTGCGCTTGCGTAATGCTGCCGCACTCAACAGCTACCTGCAAGACATAACTCGACCGAAATCGGTGAACTATCATCACTATCTCACGGCAGCCCAGATACAGGGCGCCTTTTCGCCCAGCGTG
>DMFQ01000103.1:0-2394 GCA_003450555.1 Ktedonobacter sp. | reverse complement strand
TTCAATCATCGCGTGCTGATCGTCTTCAAAGGGACCATCGGTCAGGCAGAGAGCGTCTTCCACGTCACCATTAATAATTACACTACAGCACGTGGACAGGCCTTCTACTCGAATACCACTGACCCGCTAGTGCCAGCCTCTATCGTTGGTTCAGTGCAGAGTCTCACCGGGCTGAACAGCGTGACGCGCTACCATCATACACCACTTTCCACGACAAACTCTTCTTTGCACTTTAATGCCAATGCGCATATGACACAACCAAATATAACCTGTCCATCAGCTAGTTCCTCCTATTACATTCCCAACCAGATTGCTACTGCCTATAACTTGAATGGCCTCTACAACGCTGGCTATCATGGAGAAGGACAGACAGCCGCACTCTACGAATTAGACACGTTCCAGATGAGTGACATCACTACCTATACCTCATGCTTTGGTCATAGCCACGCCTCTATTGTGACTGTTCCCGTTCTTGGCGGTCCTCCCCCTCCAGGACAAGGTGACTCTGGCGTAATTGAAGTTGAATTGGACGCCGAACTCATGTTGAGTGCAGCTCCTGGACTCGGTTCACTACGCATTTATGAAGCTCCCAACAGTGCTGCCGGAGATGCTGCTCAATGGGCTCGAATCGTCCAGGACGCCATTCCTGTCGTCAGCACCAGTTGGGGCAGGTGCGAAGATGGGACTTTAAATCAGGAAATGACTCAGCAATACGCTCTATTTTCAATGGCGATAGCACAGGGACAAAGCATCTTAGCCGCCTCTGGCGACTCTGGCAGCGCGGGATGCCAGTTTGATCCAAGTTATCCCAGCAATGCATTGGTAGCAGATAATCCATCGGCTCAGCCCCTAGTGACTGGCGTTGGTGGAACAAATCTCATGGTGAACGCAGATAATAGCTACAAGAGCGAGAACACCTGGAACAATGGTAGCGGCAACGGAGGTAGCGGGGGAGCTAGTGGTGGTGGAATTAGCCATCTTTGGCAGATGCTCGATTACCAGACGCTATCTAATGTCCCTGGTGTAATAAACCAGTACAGCAGCAATCTGCCATGTAATGCACCGCAGGGAAAATACTGTCGGGAAACCCCCGATGTATCCTTACATTCGGACATAGCTATCCCTTACCTGTTCTATTGTTCCTCTATCCCAGACGGCTGTACCAACAGTACTCACTGGTATGGCGTTGCGGGTACCTCGTGCGCTGCTCCCATCTGGGCCGCGATTGCCGTGTTGACCAACGAGGAATCGGTAAAGCAAGGTGGCTTCAATATTGGTTTCCTCAATCCCCTGCTCTATCAGATCGCTAGCGATCCCACCAAATACAACAATGACTTCCACGATGTCACAAGTGGCAATAATGACTTTAACAATCTGAACAATCAACTGTATCCCGCTACTGTAGGCTACGACATGGCAACCGGCCTTGGTAGTCTCAATGCGGCCAACCTGGCAACAGACCTGGTGGCATTGACAAAGGCCAACAACGGCCAACGCCTGGCCCCTGTCAGCACCCTCTGGTACTTCCCTGAAGGCTCCGAAGGCGGCGGCTTCCAGGAGTACATCACCCTGCAAAACCCCAGTCCCACCCAGACCTCTAATGTCACCTTTACCTACCTGTCCAATGGCGCGCCGGTCGTTGTCCAGCACAGCGTCGCTCCCAGCTCGCGCCAGACCTTCAATGCGGTGGCCGACTTGCATACCACGCCCTCTGGCACCGGCTACCATGATGGCGTCATCATCCGTGTCACAAGTGGACCTGGCATCGTCGCTGAACGCCCCATCTACTTCAAATGGAGCGGCATCGCCAGTGGCACCGATGTTCTGGGTGCCACCCATCCATCCCTGTCCTACTACTTCTCTGAAGCCGATACCACCCAGGCAGGACAGGCCAACTACAAAACCTATGTGTCCATCCTCGATCCCAGTTCGACGCTCAACGCGCATGTTACCCTCACCTACTACGCCAATGGCTGTACCACCAGTTGTCCAACCGAACAGCTCACGCTCACCCCACTGCAGCACCTCACGGTCTCTCCCACCGATAAGGGCATCCACGGCAAACTGGCTATCGCCGTTAAGTCGTCCGACAATCCTATTGTGGCTGAGCGTGCCCTCTACTTCCAGGATTACATCCCGCGTGCCGGAGGCTTGACCACGGGAGCAGCCAGCGTCATCGGAGCTACCGCTCCCGGCAACGACTGGCTCTTTGCCGAAGGCTTTACCGGCAGTGGCTTCCAGGAGTACTACGAACTCGCCAACTTCGGCGCCGTCGCTGCCACCGCCAATATCAACCTGGAGTACGACGATAGCACCACACAGACCATCTCGGTCTCTGTTCCCGCCTTTCAACACGTTGCCTTTGACGTGAACGCGGTGCAGGGGACCCATTCT
>DMFQ01000105.1 GCA_003450555.1 Ktedonobacter sp. | reverse complement strand
CGGCCAATTTTGTTGGTATAGTGCTCAGTAAACCAGATGATACCATTGGAGTCGATGGCTAGATCCCAGGGTCCTGCTCCAGCGGTGGGGACAGGCCATTTTTGATAGGTATGACTCGAGAGATTGTACATGCCAATTGAGTTATCCATAGGCATAGGAAACCAGAGAACGCCTTGCTTATCAAAAGCTAAAAATAACGGCTGGGCATAGCCCGCTGGGAGATGATGACTTGCTACCCAACTGGAGGTTGCGGGGTTAAATACATCAAATCTACCAGGAGGGGTAGTATTACTACACATAGGAGAGGGATCGCATCCAGGTAAAGCAACCCAAACACGGCCCTTACTATCCGTCGTTGTACCCCAGGGATCGCTACCCTTAGGAACAGGATATTCTTTTATAGTGGTGGAAATTGTCTGGGCACGCACCAATTGAATATGATTGATTGTCCCATTTGTGAATACTAAACCGGTAAACAATAGTGCCAGCGTCAAGATACTACGAAACACAATGTTACTATGAACCATCCTAAAAAACGTCTCCTTATAGTCCAGTATAGCCAATGATATCAGTTCCACCCTGCGTGGGAAAATTGGAACCCATGACAACATTCCAATACATGGGACGCTCAGCAACAAATAGAGTATTGTTAAGGGATTGTACCACTATGGAAACCTCATAGTCAGCACCTCCATCATCCGCGTGGACGAGATGTTGCAATACAAGCGCCGTAATATTAAGCGTTGAACGAGTGCTCGGGCCAATCTGAACCCATTGAGTGTATACGCGTCCAGCACCATTGACGAGCGTAACAAACAATTTTTCAGTACTATTGGTTGGATTTTCCAGGGTCAGCCACTCGTTAAACCCCGTGTTCGTGTAGCCTTCGGCAAAACTGTAAGCGTGGCTAGACGCGGGCCCAACTTGACCAATGACATCGGTACCCCCTACTGCGGTAGCTTTGACGCCCTCGAGCGAGTAGCGGAAGTACATTACACGCTGGACAATGATGTTTGCGCCGGTCGATGTAATCTCCGCTGCCGTCGCCTGAGAGGGCTTGCCAAATTGGTTGACGTTCCAGATAACCTGGCTATTTGGGTTGACGCTCTGTTGAAAAGTAAGCGTTGAACCATCCTGATACTCCAACTTGATCGTGGCGTTCGCCACCTTCGCAACGCTATCAAGATTAGCGATTACAAAATATTCCTGAAAGCCTGCACCGGTAAAACCTTCAGCAAAGAGCCAGTCGCTGGCAAGCGTTGCCGCTCCAACAATGCATGTTCCACCAGAAACAATACCAGCATTCCCCCCGTTGACATTGCTGAAGTAGTCAGGTCGTTCTACAACAACAGGCTGATCAGAGGTAACGATTGCCGCGACGTGCCGAGGCAGTCCGAGACTATTAGGGGAGATGGTGCCTCGTGCTCCAGCAGGAACCTGGAGTATTTGACTGTTCACCTTTTGGCCATTCGCATAATAGGCGGCGGTGACAGTGGCAGCATTGCTGCCCGGATTCAAGATAGTGAAGTAAGATGAGTAGCCTCCACCTGTAGGCACGTCAGCAAAGTAGAAGGTAGTTCCCGTATGAGTGGCACCCAGCACGTCATGTCCGCTTTTTATTCCATTGCTAAAGTACATTGGGCGTTCCGCGACGATGCCGTTACAATCAGGCGTCAAAGACGAATTGATAGAGAGAAAGGCCGAGACTGAGGCGGCAGGCACCTGGAAAGACTGAATGCCCAGGTCTGTATTGACTACACGGGTGGCGCGCGTATTAGGGGGAATAGTTGTTATCAGTGTTTTGCTGGTTGGTTTGCTGCCATCTATCGTATAGAGATATTGCACATTCACGGCGCAAGCATGAACGGCGTCTGGATTCCCAAGCGTCAAATATTCATTAAAGCTGCCTCCGATCCGTCCTTCTCCGAAGTACCAGGTCTTGTTGACAGGAGGGCTACCTGGCGGAGGTGTGGGAGTTGGCGTGGGAACATTGTTTTGTATAACCTCCCCCAATTTATCAGCAAATTCCTCTGTGAACCAGATAGTATTGCTGGCGTCTACTGCCAGTCCATCGTGTGGATGAGCATTACTATCGGTTCCTCCCTCGATAACTGTCATCGTAAATGTTCCGGTAGTAGGAACATACGACCCGATACGCGAGCTAAGCGAGTCATCAAACCAGACAGTTCCAGCGCTGTCCACAGCGATACCAGAGATATGGCTACCACAATTTGAGCCGGAAGCGCATTGTGGCTGGGGAACAGGGTATTCGGCAACGCCATTACTGGTACCACTGACAGCCTGGCTTATCGCAAGGCTTCCTATAGTGGCATCAAAACCCTCGGTCCACCAGATATTCCCCTTGTGATCGAAGGTTATCAAGTGAGGGGTGGAATTATTGCGTGATTTCGTCAGATATTCATCGATACTAGTAGTACTTAATGTGCCGGAGAGCGGTGGAGTGAACCTGCCGATCTGCGAGACCGCGCTATTATTTTCGGTAAACCAGATAGCACCTGTATTCGAATCTGGCCCCACTATACCGTAAGGATTGCTGTTAGGAGTGGGGGTAGGAGTCTCTGTAAAGACCTGCGTTGCTGGATTGAACTCACCGATTTTGCTTGCCGTAAATTCTGTGAACCAGAGATTACCTGCCTGGTCAAACGTGAGATCGTACGGTGACGCATTAGGTGTTGGGACAATGTATTGCTTCCAGGTAGGATTGCCATTGTTCGGCATAAGTTCGCCGATGGCATTTATCGATGGCTCAGTAAACCAGATAGCGCCATTCGTGTCTACCGCGAGAAACAGTGGAGGAGCATAACCCCCAGGTTCTGCATAATTTTGTACGAGGGAAAAGTTTTGACGGTTATACTGCGCAATATTACCAGGCGCTTGTTGAGGGCTGCAAATGGGTGTGGGATCGCAGCCAGGTTCAGCTACCCAGACATTGCCACTTGCGTCAAAGCTTACACCCCATGGAATTGGCGATGGCAACGTCGTTTCACGAATAGTGGGAGAGCTTGCGTGGACGGCAAGGTGAGCACCGGCGAGTAAATACCAGATAAGAGTACTGCTAGCGAACATGAAGAGTGTGATAAGGATAATACGAACGATTATCGCAGTATGTACATGTAACTTCGGCCAATACATATGTTTCATAGCTCCTGGAAACCCAAGTTTTATGCTGTAGAGTATGATTATTTTCTTAATAAAACGATTGAGGCAGCAGATGTAGCGCTAGATTGACGTATGAGAGTACTTTTACCCTCTACCCATCTATTGAACCTGCCTGCGGCTGAGGCATCGCGTTGAGCCTACGTATTGTGATTGAGGAATGTTTAGAAATTTCTCCGTCTCTTGTGAAGGACGCCTGCTATCCCCAGCATGAACATGGCAAGGATATATCCCAAGATGAGGAGCCAGCTCCAGGAACTGAGGAAGTTGGAGTCAACATGGGATAGGTGGTTGCTCTGACCTATACTTGCAGCAGCGCTCGGACCTATAGAATTGCTCCCGCCGTTGAAAAAGGAGCCATTGGCGCCTGTAGTGGGAGTAATGCCTACCGTAGGAGTGTCGCCCGGCGTTGCCGTTGGCGTGACTATAGGCGTTGCAGTCGGAGTCGGCGTTGGCTGTTGAGTCGGCGTGGGAACTGGTTGCGTGGTAACTGCCGTTGGCCTCGGCTGCACAGTAGGTGTAACCCCAGCCGTTGGGAATGCACCAGGGCCATTAGTGGTTGTCGCCGTCGCAGTCAAACCTGCAGATGGTGCAGCAGGTGTAGGCGTAGCACTTTTGCCAAATGGACCCGCGGCGAGGATAACCAGGAAATCTATGCTAGTGTGGGTGGCAACATCACTGGCCACAACATGGTGCGTTCCTGAGATCCAGCCGGTATCGCTAAGCGTAACAAAAAACGAGCCGTGTACGTCGGCCTTGATAGAGTTGATTTGACTATCCAACTCGAATAATGGTTGCTTATTTTCATCAGTAAATACGACGATGCCCAGTCGACTAAATCCCTGACCATGCAGATGCAGTGGTTGTCCAGGTATAAGGGGTTCAGTATTATTGAGTGAGAGGCTCAGCTTACCATTGGTCATAGTGTTTGTTGGAGCAGGAGAGGAGGTAACAGGAGAGGTATTGCCTGAGCCACCAAATAAAGGGAGCGATCCGTTTCGAGAACCAGGTGCAAACCACGATAGGCTAATGGCAGAGGCCAGCAAGAGCGAAAAGGTGACGCTCAACAATACGATAGTGCCACCCAACCATAGGATAAATTCGAGTCGACCGGGATGCAATAACCACCAGCGCAGATGATCGATAGGGTGCAGTGATCGCGCGCGCCTCGCACCCTCAGGTCGTTCAGCAATACGCCGAGCATACGGAGACCCACTGGCATTTCCTGCTGTCCAGGATGATGGATCGGTAACTTCACTAGCTAAGGCCAGTCTGCCCGGATCCATAGAAGCCACCGCATTACGAGCTGTCGGTAAGACACGTGAAGCAGGCGCCAATGCCACTTCGGGAGCTGAATTGATGGAGACGAGCGAGCGATTACTCTGTCCCTTACCAGGCAGTGTATCGATCTCATCGATCTCCACCTGGCGAGACACGTGCCTGTGTGGATCAGTATCTACCTCATCAATATCGGTAGTCTGCTTTTTGGGAACAGGAAGGGTATCTACCTCGTCCAGGTATGGTAGGCGATCTGTCAATTTTGGAGAAAAAGATGATTCCGGGTGTGTTGGCGCGTCAATTATTAATGATAACGTAGCAAGACTGCTCTCGACTTCAAAATCTGACGATTCATATTGCCACATGGTTGGCTGAGGATACGTCGGAATACGCGTGATATCCCTGTCATATTGTTGATTGGGCCTGCCATGTGTCGCATAATATTTTGGGCGCACTTTAACGTTGTTCGGATGTTGAGCCGAGGCGCGCGCTGGGATAGGCGTGACCAGACCTTTATGAGGGGGAGAGCTTATCGATTGCGGTTTCTTCGGTTGCTGAGAGCGGGGTTGTAAGATGCTTTGTGTGTAATCAACCTGGCCATCCTGACCATCCAATAGAAAGGCTGAAACGGCGGGATCGATCCAGACGGACGGGCCACCCTGAGAAGAGGGAGCTTGCCGATCAACAGAGGGCGTGTGATGGCGCTGTCGCTGGACATAAGGCCCGGAGTAGCCACACGATGAGCACGTGACATTGCTAGGCGCGGAAGAGGTAGGTCCCATAATGTTGAGTGGTGTATTACATAAGGGACATACGCCTGGAAATGTGAACTGTTTGGAACGTGTATCTGCCTGCATACTCTTCATTCTTTCGTGACCATGTGAGTTCGCCCCAACCCCAGGGCGCTCGTAAGTCTATTGCTCGACCACAAAGGCTATCACTGCCTGTATTGAGTAGCGTCTCTTCGCGGTCTCCATACCATACGACTTAAGCAAATAAACGCATCTCCAGCCCATTTTCGAATATATTCAGACGTTCATAACTTTTATCTTTGGCTATTTTGCGCCTGGTGATCCTGTTCGCACTATGTTAAGGTTGATAGATTGCGTTGACTTTTGTTGAGATTGGCGGCTATACTTACAAATAACGTAGTACGACCACTAGTTCCATCCAAAGGGGGTTCTCTATGTTTGACTATGTAATCGTCGGCGCAGGATCTGCGGGTTGTGTGCTGGCCAACCGCTTAACCGAAGACCCTGCAACCACCGTCCTTCTACTTGAAGCAGGGGGACCAGATGAGGCGCAAGCAATCCACATTCCGGCTGCATTCTCCAGTTTATTTAAATCTCCGATCGATTGGGCATATGAGACTGAGGAACAGCCACATCTGAACAACCGTAAATTGTATTGGCCCCGGGGCAAGGTCCTGGGCGGCTCCAGCTCGATCAATGCCATGATCTATATGCGTGGTAATCGCCGCGACTACGATCATTGGCACGAACTGGGGAATGATGGTTGGAGTTACTCTGACGTACTGCCTTACTTTAAGAAGGCTGAAAATGAGGAGCGCGGCGCTTCAGAATATCACGGTACTGGTGGCCCGCTCAACGTCACAGATCTCCGCACGCTCAATCCTCTCTCTCATGCTTTTGTTGCAGCAGGAGTAGAAGCAGGCATTCCTTTGACGAATGACTTCAATGGTTCCGAGCAGGATGGCGTGGGCTTTTACCAGGTGACACAAAAAGAAGGATTACGCTTTAGTGCCGCCGTTGGCTACGTACACCCCATCCTGAATCGTCCCAATCTCACGTTGCAAACTCAAGCCCTCGTAACCAATATACTATTTGAGGGAACGCGCGCTGTCGGCGTCGCGTATCTCCAGCATGGTGAAAAGCAGCAGGTCAATGCCAGCAAAGAAGTGATTCTCTCCGGTGGCACCATCAACTCTCCCCAACTACTGCTGCTCTCCGGTATCGGACCCGCCAATCACTTGAAGGAACAGGGTATCCCTGTGGTGGCTGATCTCCCAGGCGTGGGACAGAATTTGCAAGATCATCCCGCCATTGTCGTGCTCTATGCTTCCACCCAACCAATCTCGTTAGCGCACGCGCAGACGCCCGAAAATCTGCAAGATTTTGTAGACAACAAGAGGGGGCCACTGACCTCAAATGTCGCGGAAGGCGGGGCATTCATCCGCACGCACGCCAACCTACCCATGCCAGACATACAATACCATTTCGCGCCTGTATACTACCTGAATCATGGTTTTACCGTACCTGAAGGAGATGGCTATACGATAGCCCCATGCGTGCTGCATCCGCAAAGCCGTGGGTATATAGCGTTGCGCTCGGCCAATCCTACTGAAGCGCCGCTCATCCAACCAAACTACTTTGCTGACGAAGCCGATATGCAGGCACTGATAGAAGGCGTGAAGGTTGCGCGCAAGGTGGGTGAAGCGCAGGCATTTGCTCCATACCGTGATGTGGAGACGCACCCTGGTCCGCGTGTGCAGAGTGATGAGGAAATCGCTGAGTACATCCGCAACTTTGTGGAAACACTCTACCATCCTGTTGGAACGTGTAAAATGGGTAATGATGCAATGGCCGTGGTAGATGCTAGCTTGCGCGTACACGGCGTAGCGGGTTTACGCGTTATCGACGCCTCGATCATGCCAACAGTGGTGGGCGGCAATACCAACGCGCCAACGATCATGATCGCCGAGAAAGCTGCTGACCTGATCAAAGGAACTGCACCGCTTTCAATGGCAGCATCTGCTACAGGCGATTAAATCATTGAGTCAAAAAGAGACGAGGATGGGCACCTGGCTGCATCAGGTGCCCATCCTCGTCTCTTT
>DMFQ01000281.1 GCA_003450555.1 Ktedonobacter sp. | reverse complement strand
AACTGGAACCGTCACACCCCCGGTATATTATAACCGAACCCGGCATCGGCTATGTCTTTCGCGGTAACGTCGTAATGCAAAATATTTAATACAATCTTAATAACTTTCCCTGTTTTCTTAATATCGACCTAACTCCCAATAGCGTACACTACGTATCATGTACTTTTTCATGCTTATGCGGTACACAAGAGGATAAGCTATCATGCAATCTCCACGAAGATGCCCAAAACTTCGCGTGCTGATCATTGGACAGCATAACAGCTTTGAGCATGTTCTCACCACAAATATACAAAACTGGGGCTATGAAGCCATCGTACTACCCTCCTCCGCTTTGTCGGGGAGCGAAGCCGAAGGCGACATTTTATTGTTTGACCTGGATGAAGCTTCTCGTATAGCTATGGGAATGGGCAATGAGCGCACTCGCGTACGGGTACCTGTCAAAGAAAACGTTGCACCACTATCGTTGGTAGGGAATAGTATAAAGAAATATGAGCAACGCTGGCCTCATGTTCGCCTGAAAATTGCCCTCAGCAGCCATTCCGTCTCTCGTTCAACGCTCGAGCAAATAGGGGCCGTAGCGCTGTTGCAAACACCTTTTGAGATGGGCCGCTTGCAGCGCTATTTACAAGTATTGCAAAGGCTTCTGCTTGAGCGCGAAGCAATTAAACCTTTGAATGAAAAATTACGTATCTTGGTCGTGGATGACGACGTGGCAATTGCCAGCGCGGTTGGAGCAGTGTCTTATTTTTGAATCGAACTATGAAGTCGCTGTAGCGCATGATGGATTAGAGGCACTGGAACAATGCCTCGATTGGAAACCACATTGTATCGTTACAGACTTGATCATGCCCTGGATGAATGGCTACCAGGTCATGCGCTGTCTAAACGCTGCCTCATTGCATGCCAGGCCCGCTTTTGTCATAATGAGTGCCTTAACTCAGCTTGAAGTCCCGTGGAACCGCTCGTATATGCGCGGCAATCAGGTGGCGTACGTTGATAAACCCTTCAACATCGATCACCTCCTCTCCGCTATTGAGCAGGTATGTTTGAACAGGGCCTGATACTTCTTCCTCTCTCTTTCGTCCAAACTAGAAGAGAATGGAATACTTTTTCAGAGCATTGCAGGTGGCAGTGTGTGATAGAGCAGAGCATTTGACTCGCACGCTTGACCGGGAAAGGAATAGAAGGAACCATGGAGCAGCAAGACCGCATTATGGATGGAGACTTACAAACATTAGGTCTCCAATCTATCCTGAAAATGCTCGCACTGAGTGGAAAAACAGGCACGCTCTTCGTCCATTCAGGACCAGAAACTCTCTCTATCAGCCTTCGTAAGGGCCAGATCGTCGCATTGCGCGAAGAAGGCGTGCCGCAACCAGATTTGCTTGTTATGCTCTGTCTCGTCAATAAACTGGATCCTCAGCGCGCTCAAGCAGTGCGTGAGCGTGCGAGCGGCAATACACAGGTTGCCTTGGCGTTGCTCGTTGAACGCAATTGGATGAGTGCCGCCGAAATGCAGCGCCGCTTGGAATTTGGCGTCACTCAGTCGATCAGTCACGCCTTGCGTTGGGTCGATGGCCGTTTTGCCTTTCATCGTCAACTTGTTCCCATGGAAAACAGAATGCAGCCGCTCGACATCGACTCGACCCTCCTTGAAGCTTTACGTCAAGCAGATGAATGGGAGGAGATGGGTGAGATCCATTTGACGCGGACAACCGTCGCTCGCTGGCTGCCTGAAATCCATAATGATGTGCGTAGCCTCGGGTTGAGCCAGGAATATATAGAAGTGCTCTGCCTCTCGAACGGAGAACTACCTCTCCAGGCCATCGCCTTGGTTTTGATGACCCCCGAGGCACGCGTCGCACGCATCATGACCCGTCTACTCGAACTTCGCCTCATCGAAATCGTTGATACTGCCCTGGAGACCGAGGTACAACAGGACATTTCAAACCTTATTATCAGGTGCCAGACAGCATTAACACGGCAGCATCAGTCTTCCAACCCGGAACAACACCTTCTTGGCCTCGTTACCGTCCTCTCCGATTGCATCAACGGCTTGTTGTTCCATCATAGTAGATATGCGAAAAGTCTACGCGGACGAGGACAGGTACCCTACGCGGAGGTCGTACGCTATTTAGAGCGCCGTTTCGCCAACCAGTTCCAACTTCTATCGAAGCAACAATACCCCATCCTGGAAACTATTGAATTTACTCACGGGAAACTTGATTGTGCCAGCATTCTTACCCTCGATAAATTAGTAAAAGGAGAGCAGTTAGAAGAGTTTTATTGGGAAGCCGTACTCGGTCTTGCATCTTTCTTACGCATGGTTTTCGCGGAATTGTTACGCGATGAGGTAGGCAATTCACATACCGGGCGCAACCTTAATTTCGCCTGGAAGGCCTTCTTGACGGAAATAGATCAGGAGATACATCAATATCAGGTCTATCGAGCCCAACGCAACACGCACGTAACTCGTGGCCATGATGTCATGCAACCTACTCACATGGGTATCATACAAAATTGGAATCATGTCCCTGAAAATGAAGGTGGTCCCTACAGGTCACCTGAGCCACATAGGAGGTCTATTTGATGGCTGAACCGACAGTACTAGTTGTGGATGATAGTCCCACTGTGCGCAAGATCGTCCAAATGACCCTGCAACGGGAGCATATTAGAGTGATTACCGCTGGAGATGGTCTGAGCGCTCTCACCTCGGTTGCCGACGAAATGCCCGCTGTAATCCTGCTTGATATACAGTTGCCCCGTATGGATGGGTACCATATTTGCCAGATTATTCGCAAAAACTTGCAGTTTCGTCAAATACCGATTATTATGCTCAGTGGGAAGGATGGTCTATTCGACAAGATGCGTGGTCGGCTCGCTGGCTCAACGGAATACCTGACAAAACCTTTTGACTCGGTGGAACTGGTACAAACCGTAAAAAAACATCTTGTGAACTGGCAAGAACGTATGCCTCCACAACATGAAGGGATGCGCACTCGCCTGCGACGTCGCGGCTAGGCGTCGTCTGCATTTGCCTGTAGCAGAAGATTCTACAGGTGTTTGCGCGTTAGTGGAATAGCCATTATTTCCCATTTCACTAGCATAACTGACTTACCGGAAAGGTATAATAATGATGCCTGGGCAGAAGATTCTCGTAGTAGATGATAGCTGGACAGAGTTGACCATGATTGTCGCTCCACTTCGTAATAGTGGCTTTGATGTGGTTACCGCTGTTGATGGCGATGAAGCTATCGAAAAAGTGTTTAGAGAACACCCACAATGTATTGTATTAGATGTCGTCTTACCGAAACAAAACGGTTTTCAGCTGTGTCGTAAACTCAAAAGTTTAGAAGCAAGCAGACACATCCCAATTATTTTGTTAACAAGTAAAAATACTCCCCTCGACAGATCATGGGGATTAAGGCAAGGCGCAGACCTGTACATAACAAAGCCTTTTAATAGCGATGAATTAGTGGCTAGCGTGCGCAGCCTGGTATAAAAATGCATTGTACTCTAAGTGTGTACCATCATTGTACCTTTAGAAAATTGTGCCCGGCGATCGGTGTTGTCGCCCAAGGAGTTATTTTGTGGCCAGCGATGATCTAAAAATGCGGCAACGTGATGCTTTGGCTGCACAAACTATGTCAGCTGCACAGCAATCAAGTACACAATTGAACGGTCTCTCTGAAGAATCGCGTGAGCGTCAGCGTATCTCCCACGCTTCTTCTGTGCTGGCATTGCAGTCCCAGATTGCACAAATCTCACAATCTCGTTCAGCTAATGTCGCTCAGGAAGAAACTTCAACTGAGGTTATTAGCGAGCAATATTTGACCTTCTCACTCCTGGATCGCGAGTTTGCTTTCAAAGCTGAACATATTCAGGGCGTAGAACGCTTAGTTGATGTCACCCCTGTTCCTAATGTTACCTCCTGGATTAGAGGTGTGATTAATTTGCGCGGCTCAATCGCCTCTGTGGTCGATTTTCGCAGCTTTCTGGATATGGAGCAGTTGCCCTACAATCCACGAACTCGTTTGTTGTCGGTGCATTACAATGAGATGGTGATTTGCCTGGTTGTGGACGGTGTCAGTGAAATGATACCAATTCACCCCACCGCTATTACCAGCATAAGTGTACGCCAGACCGCTATACCACAATGGGCTATCCCCTATGCTTCTGGGATTGCGTTGATCAATAAACGTGTGATTGTGTTGATAGATGCCGCGCGTCTGCTTTTCTCAGAAAAGATGCAGCGTTATGAAGCCCTACAATGATATTTCCTTCTTTAACGAATGATTGTACTTATAGACGTACTTTTTACACACAGGAGGCCTGGCGATGAATCCTGATCGCAATAGAGGCGGAATGACTGTCAATACGCTGATGCAATGGGGGCTATTTCTATCAGCAGCAATTCCAGTCGTTATGATCGCTTTTCTCGGAGTATTTGTCTCTCAACGAATTACGACTAGCAGCGATGCTGCCACGTTTGTACTGGTTGTTGTTGCCTGTGCAATCGTGGCCTTGATCGGCGTGATGACCATCAATTATTTTGTTCAGCGCGAAGTGAAAAGCCGGCTACTTGGACTCGTTGATGTTTGTCGTGATTATGCTGGCGGAGATCGCACTGTTCGCGCTACGTTCAACGGTGACGACGAGTTCGCCATGCTGTCGATGTCGCTGAATTCACTTCTTGATAGTCAAGGAACCTTGCAAAGTGGAGCTACGTTTAGCTCCACTGGCAATGATGCCGCTGCGCTTCAATCACAGATCGAGAAACTGCTCCAGGAAGTAAGCGCAGTTGGTGATGGCGACCTGCGCGTTCAAGCCGAAGTAACGCCGGATACCCTCGGCGTTCTGGCCGACTCGTTCAACTATATGATCGAGGAGCTTGCGAAAGTCGTCGGACGCGTTCAAACCACCGCTGTACAGGTGACGAACGCTACTCGTCGCATTATTGATCGCTCCGATGAACTCACTCACGCATCTGAGACTCAGGTGTCACAAATTTCTCAAACCACCGAAGCCGTCGAAGCGCTGGCTATCTTCATCCAAAACGTGGCACGCAATGCGCAACTCAGTGCTGAAGCTGCTCAGGAAGCTTTGCACAACGCCAATAGCGGTCAACGCTCCGTTCGCCAGACGATTGAAGGTATGGTCGTCATTCGTGAAAACGTTCAGGAGACCTCGAAGAAAATTAAACGTCTTGGTGAGCGCTCCAACGAAATCGGTGAAATTGTTCGTATCATCGAAGACATCGCGGATCAAACTAACCTCCTGGCTCTCAACGCCGCCATTCAGTCAGCCATGGCTGGTGAACATGGCCGTGGCTTTGCTGTCGTCGCTGACGAGATCCGCCTTCTCGCCGAACGTTCAACCGAGTCTACCAAGCGTATCGATACCCTCGTCAAGAGTATCCAGGGCGATACATATGAAGCAGTTGTAGCTATGGAAGATAGCACGCAAGAAGTCGTCAAGGGATCGCAACTCGCTGATGAAGCTGGACGTTCATTGAACTCGATTTTCACTGCTGTAGAACGGCAGGCGCAAATGATTGACGGCATTGCTCGTGCTGCGAATGAACAGACAACCGTCTCCGAGGCTGTTGCTGTCTCCATGGGCCAAATCTCCGACATTACTCGCCAGACCAACATCGGTACCCAGGAAGCCGCTGCTAGCATGAGCTATCTCGCCGAGCTTACTGAGCAACTCCGTGCCTCCGTCTCAACCTTCCGCTTACCGGAACGCGGCGACGTGATGGCATCATTCCCAAGTATGACCTCTGTGACAGAACTACAGGGAGGAAATGGCAATCAGTTCTTCCAGCCAGCCCTTGGTCCAGCTTCCGAAAACGATTGGGCGCAGGATACCTCTGGCAATTTCCCTCCGCTGTCTGGCATT
Source organism: Ktedonobacter sp. (assembly GCA_003450555.1). Taxonomy (GTDB): domain Bacteria; phylum Chloroflexota; class Ktedonobacteria; order Ktedonobacterales; family Ktedonobacteraceae; genus UBA11361. Next base: position 5,595 of record DMFQ01000281.1, on the reverse strand, counting down.
GGCAATTCCGCTTCGCTGGTCGCGCTCTCAAGTCGCAAGGGTCAGTTCTCCTATAATAATCAGCAAGATTTCGGGCAGCCTGCGTTTAATAATCAGCAGAACTTTAATGCACCGCAATCTTTCAATAGCCAAAGCCAACCCGGTTTTGGTCAGCCATCTTTCGCCGCTCAGCCGGATTTTGGCCAACAGGCTTATGGCAATTCACAAATGTTTGCGGGACAGTCTTTTGATGGTCAGCAAGGTTTCAGCGAACCTTCATTCGATGGCCAGCAGGGTTTCGGCGAACCTTCATTTGATAACCAGTACCAGCAGGGATTTGGTACGCAACCCTCGTTTAATAATCAACAAAGCTTTGGTGGACAGCAGCCGTTTGGCAACCAGTATCAGCAAGATTTTGGTGGTCGACAGTCCTTCGGTAACCAACCTGGCTTAGACGAATTTGGTGGCTTTGAGCAAGAACAGGGTTTCGCTGACCAGCAACAATTTGGTGGAATGCCTGGTTTTAGCAGTCAGGGACAACAAAGCTTTCTCCCCCCGAACCAGGGAGCTAATCAACAACAAAATTCTGGCTCGCTGCGTAACCAGCAGCCAGCGCAATCTCAAGCCTCTTACCAACGCTGGCAAAGAGGTTCTCAGCAGAATCAAAGTCAATCACAGTTTGGCCAGGACCAGCCTTCTTCCCCAAATAATGGGCAGTTTGGTCAGTAACTAACTGAGCTACACAATTCAAAGGATGGAGGGGTCTTTGCTCCTTGCAAATAGAATAGGGCTGCAGGGGGCAAAGCCCCTTGCCGGGAGGTTCGGGGGTGTCCCCCGAGAACCTTTTTTGTATCCTGGAATGTGTAACTAGAAAAAGTGGGTACGCGCAAAATGTCGAATACATTTGATAAACTTTCAGTACTCGATTCGTTTATCGAAGAAGTAAATAGTTATTTGCCAGAAATTGAAACAAACCTTGAACGCCTGGCACACTCTCCCGGCGACATGGACGCTATAGAGGAGACGTATCGTCGTACCCATACTATTGGTGGTTCTGCCTCGATGATGGATTTTCCTGGTCTGGCACACGTCGCTCATGGTATGGAAGATATCCTCGGGGACGCGTTAGATGGTGTATCTACCCTGGATGTTCCAGGCCTCGAGCTTTTGCAACGCTCTCTTGGGAGAATGCACCAGCTCCTGCGAGGCATACATGAAGGCATCGACGAAGAAGCTATCATGGCAGAAGATGATGCTGATTATGTTCGCTATAGGGCTAATATTGACTCTTCATCACAAGCAGCCGCGAATGGCAACGTTAGTAATGTACAGGCCCCGTCGGCCTCGCTGCCACCCTCCTTTACTGACGATATACCTGAGCTAACTGCACCAGCGGTCTCCTCAATAACCTCGCTGCCATCATTTGACGAAGTTTTGGCTTCCTTCCGCATCCCATCTGTGACAACAGATGAAGACAGCGCCTGGCCAGAGGAGATTGCACCTGCTGAACCTGTACCAACTGATCCTACCTATCAAGCAGAACAGGTACAACAAACACCAGTTTCATATTTTGAAGAACAGACTGCTGAACTTGCCCAACCTGAAACAATCCTTGCGCCAGAACCAGAACCGGTAAGTCCAAGTGCCTGGGAAATATTGGTTGCTACTACAGCCGCCCATCCCGTACCTCCTGTAGAGTCAGTATCTTCTCACTATAATCCTGCTGAATCACCAGTAGCGCCTCCACCTCTTGAGCATGAGAGCAATTCATATTCAGGTTTCGAGCAAGAGAGTGCTACTGATCCCAAACAACCCTCGTTCGTCACACCGTCTGCGCCAGTTACTCCCGTACTTCCCATAACCCCAGCTGAGCTTATGCTCCCAGTGGCCTTCAACGAAATGCACGAGGAGACGCGCTCCATAGAAGCACAGGCCTCATCTCTCCAGCAGTTGCTCCAGCAGTTGCGCATGACTGTAACCATAATCGAAGGCCAGCGTACCGAATTTAAAGGCTTCCTCGATGGCTCCAGAGATGCCCTTGATCGTATGGAGGATTGGGCCGGAGAGGCAATGGGACTCAATCTCCGCAATAGCCCCGATCAAGTGAGGCGCTATCTGCCCCTGTCTGTTATGTGGGTCTCAAATACCAAACTGAAGAAGGTGCTTGATCTCCTCACCCAGATTACCAGTGGCGTTGAGATGACAGATGAGCAGATCAGTATTGCCTTGCGACAATTAACTGCCTCTATAGCGTCGTGCGGCGATGTCTTTCAGCAGTTGCAGGCCCAAAACTCTTCGCATACCTTTACACATGACCAGGGATGGACCCCTTGGGAGATGCGCGTCGCACGTGAAGCGGAAGCGATGCGTGAGCGAGTAACCTTTGAGCGGCAGGGCGATCCCGCGGCCCTTCGTGCCGAAATTGAGGCATCTGTTCGTGAGGAATATCGCCGCGAACAAGAGGCGAAGATACGTGAAGAAATACGCCGCGAGTACGAAACACGTCCCCTGACCCTCGCTGCGCGTTCCGAGTTAGAACGGCAATTACGTAGCGAAATTCGCCAGGAGTTTGAGGCAAAGCGGCAGTTGCAGGAACGAGTCTCCGGGTCAGAGGATGATGGATTCCTTCAAGAACTGGAGGACAGACTTCGTAGTGAAATTGAGATACAGGTCCGCCAGGATTTCCTGAACCAGATAACCAATGGCGTTGGAGATATCCTGAATCCGTCTATGCAACAGACTCTGGTGCCGCCTGTGCCATCAGCACCGCGTATTTCAAACTTTGCTGATCAGGCGCGACTGGCAACCGGCCTGCCCACCTTCAATACTCAGGCGCCCGTACATGAAACACAACAGTCTACCTTTACTCCACCACCAACCGTGTCAGTCCCGTTGCCATCTGTACCACCACAGGTCTCCCTTGCACCTGAGGCCTTGCCATCGCTAAATCCTGCCGTACCATCCCATCCTCAACCTGCTGTTCCGAAGCCATTGACTTCTGCTTCCGCTTTTGCCGCGGACTTTGGTGAAGAGGCCACGGAAATTTTCCGTTTAGAGGCTGAAGAACACCTTCAGACCATCATAATGCATGTCGCCGCTTTAGAGAAATCCCCCACAAATCGTGAACTCATTCAGGGCATTCGCCGTGCCACCCATACACTTAAGGGAGCCGCGGCTATGATGGGGTTCCGTGCTATTGCCGATCTTTCCCATATCTCTGAGGATCTTCTCGAGAGTATCATGGAAGGCGCCACCATGATCACACCCGAAGTACTCAGCCTCGTCCTCGATACAGCTGAGACTCTTGATCTGCTCATAACAGGCAGAGGCATCAATCCACAGGATGAAGAGGCAAGAGTCAAGTCGCTTCGCGTTCGCTACATGAATTTGCTCGGTGAACAAAGTACCCTCACAGATGCTGGCGCGGAAGATATTGACGCCGATGAACTGAACGAAGAAGGCCTGATGGATGACGGTTCTTTTGCCGCAAGTGTCGTCTCGGGTACTCAACCTTCGGAGACAAATGCCCAGCGTGCCGCTCGTAGTGACTTGAGTGTACGCGTGCGACTCCAAAAACTCGATGAACTCGTCAATCTTTTTGGTGAACAGCTCGTGAATCGCAGCATTCTGGAAGAGCGCGTGAATCGCCTCGTGCAGCTCGTCTCCGATGTCGGCATCAGTAGTAATCGCCTGCGAGATGTGGGACAAAAACTTGAGAGCAGATTTGAAGCTGCAACCCTGCCTAGTGGCCATTCAGTACAGGTAATGCCCGGCGAAGGCTTACTAAGCAAACTCTCCAGAAATGGCAACAAAAATCGCACCGAACCTGAACATCTCGCGGATTTTGATGAACTGGAACTCGACCGGTACACCGAATTCCATCAGCTTGCTCGTGGTTTAAGTGAGGGTATCTCAGATATGACGACCCTCAGCACGGAGATGGATGCGGTCATACGAGATTGTGAAGGCGTCTTCTCTCGTGAGAATCGTCTCAATACCACCTTCCAGGATCGTTTGATGAAAGCGCGCCTGGTACCTCTCTCGACTATGACACCTCGCCTCTACCGCTCTGCTCGTGCCGTCGCACTCAAGCAGCATAAAGAGTTCGAGTTCCTTCTAGAAGGTGTAGATACAGAAGTCGATCGCACCGTCAATGAAGAGATTGCCGGGCCATTGCTCCACTTGATGCGTAACGCCGTAAACCATGCCATTGAGACGCCGGAAGTGCGCGTACAGAAGGGCAAGTCTCCCGCTGGCCAGATTAAACTTTCCGCTTCTTATGAGGGAAACCAGGTCGTCATCACCGTGCGTGACGATGGTGCCGGTATCGATCCAGAGCGCGTCCGCAACGCCGCAATATCCCGTGGACTCATCCAAGAAGATCAAATGCTCGCTGATAGCGATATAATTGATCTGATCTTCCGTCCTGGTTTCTCAACTGCCGAAGTACTCAGCGAAGAAAGCGGTCGCGGTGTTGGCCTCGATGTCGTGCGTGATAGTGTATCTCGCCTTAGAGGGACGCTTGTCGTTGAATCAATGCCAGGCCAGGGCACTGCATTCACAATGAAATTCCCCACCAGCTTGGCCATTCAGGGTGCTATGATGGTAATGGCTGGTAAACAGCAGTTCGCTATTCCGACCGTACTCGTCGAAGCCATTGGTCGCCTGGATAACTTCAAGCGCTCAACGCTTGCTGGCAAACCGGCTGTCCTGGCGCAAAACGATCTCTATCCATTGAATACACTGGCCCAACTCTTATCGCTACCGCAAGACCCAATTGACGATAAAGCGCCGTTACTCCTGGTAAACGCGGGTGGTAACCGCGTAGCTCTGGTTGTCGACGAAATTAAGGGTAAGTTAGATGTCGTGATGAAGAATCTCGGTCCTCACTTGCGCAGCGTTCATGGTGTAGCTGGTGGAACCGTTATGGGTAATGGCCGCGTCGTCCTCATCCTTGAGCTGATCGAACTGTTATCTACTCGTTCTAAACTGTTCGGGAGCGCTCCAGCTACGACAACTTTCCATGCTTATCGTGATGGTATGGGCGTTCCAGCACTGGAAACAAACTTTAGAGCAGGCACCCCGGGCACTTCGCCAATTCTTGGCCAGCAAACAGCCTCTGCCGCTGCCTCAAAACCTCCGACTGTGCCAGCTCCTTCCCAGGCAGAGCACGGAAAACACGTGCTCGTCGTGGACGATAGCCCGAGCGTTCGCCGTGTGGTCAGTAATATGCTCAAACAACGTGGTTGGGAAGTCCAGATGGCTCGTGATGGTGTAGAGGCCCTGGAAATGATCTCCCGACAAGCACCAGCAGCCGTATTGCTCGATATAGAAATGCCTCGCATGGATGGCTATGAACTGATTTCCACCGTTCGTGCTCAGGAACAATATCGAACACTTCCGCTTGTTGTCCTGACCTCGCGTGCTGCCACGAAACACCAGCAGCGTGCCATGCAGTTAGGCGCCAACTCGTACGTCGTCAAACCATATCAAGATGAGGAACTGATCAATATCCTCAACAGCCTCATCTATGGAGCAGCCGCTCGCTAAAAATATACGTACGTGTCGCCTGGAGTGTAGCCGTGAGTGACTCAGTCACTCACGGCTACACTCCAG
>DMFQ01000017.1:6063-7759 GCA_003450555.1 Ktedonobacter sp. | reverse complement strand
AAACTTATCAATAGTTTTGCTGTCACTTGTTCGTAGTATTCTCAAGTGCATTTGGTGTATACTGTATAAAAATTCATTGACGAGCTATGGAAAGAAGAGGTTTCGATGACGCACACATCGACGGACCCATCCCAACCTGAAAATGGCTATGTGTTCGACCTGGAAAGCGGCCCGGAGGTGACACGTCTGATCCATCAAGACAGCCTTCTTGCAACCGCCCTGGATGATCAACTGCCTGAAAGTCTTGATCTTTCTGCTGCACATGACATCCTGGATATGGCTTGCGGTCCTGGTAGTTGGGTCCTGGATATGGCTTATCGCTATCCTAAGATCAATGTGGTGGGTATCGACATCAGCAAGCCAGTGATTGAGTTCGCACGTGCCAGAGCACATGCACAGGGAATAGATGATAATGCTAGCTTTCAGGTCATAGATGCGACCAAACCGCTTGCTTTTCCTGACAACTCCTTTGATTTGGTCCATGCTCGTCTCCTCTTAGGCTTTATGCACCCGGCTGCATGGCCTGCACTCCTGCAAGAGTGCCTGCGGATCACGCGTCCAGGTGGAGTCATTTGCCTGACGGAGTGTGAGGGCAGCCTGACGAACAGTCCAGCATTGGAACAACTGAATGGCATGGGCATGCTGGCAATGAAGCTGATCGGGCGCAGTTTTTCTCCTGATGGGCGCAGCTTTGGCATCACCCCCATGTTAGCTCGTCTCCTGCGGGACGCTGGCTACCAGGAGACGAAGATCAAGGCCCATGCCATTGATTTCTCAGCAGGGACTGTTCATCACCATGGCTTCTACCAGGATTTCGTGATCATCCTGGAATTAGCCCGGCCCTTACTCCTCCAATTGAATTTAACTACCCAGGAGGAGGCTGAGCGCCTGTATTACCAGGCACTCGCAGAAATGATGCAGGACGACTTCTGTGCCCTCTGGTATTTTCTGACGGCCTGGGGCAAGAAGAGCGATTCGTTCGTGCAAAACTGAGGAAAAGCGGGGAACGAGGGGCAGAACAATAAAAGAGTCCTGACATCTTGTGTCAGGATTTCCACGTCTTCATTCCACATTTTTTAGTCTTGCATTCACCCTCAAAAAAGAAGAAGACCATTACTTTTGAGGCGGTAAGCGGGATCGCAGTAATTTTCCTGATCCCCTCGCAAAAGCGTTACTGATTACTAAAGACAGCGAGGTAAATAGTACAGATGGAGGTCTTTCCTACTCGCCCCAGCCAATTGATTCTAATAACCTCCTGTCAAATAGATGAAAGCTTATAACTACTACACCTTGAACCAGCCAATCTCTTTCCCAATCCACTTTTGAAATACGGATGGGCTCCATACCGCTATAGGATCTCAAATGAGATTAGGAGATTAATGACTAACGTTCTATTCTGTTGTTCTGTTTAAGTTTCCTTTGAACAGTATGGCAAGCTTTAAATTGAGTGGTGGCGAAGGGCTAGCAGGGTACTTTTTCAAATGTACTAAAAGCCCAGCAAATTGCAAGTCTGCCCCATTTCACCTTGATTTACTAGACTAACTAGCATAGTATATACATGAGAGGGTCTAAATCCGCTCTAGAGCTAGAGGGAACAATGCCGGAATTGCCAGAAGTAGAATTTACTGCACGCCAACTACGAAGCAGTATCGTTGGGGCTACTATAAACAAGGCGCTTGTATTTTGGGAGCGCACG
>DMFQ01000017.1:5601-5774 GCA_003450555.1 Ktedonobacter sp. | reverse complement strand
TTGATCTGGAGGGTGATCTTTTCCTCTCTATTCATCGTCGTATGACCGGTAATCTGCTGCTGCTTCCTTCTGGATGGGAGGTTGATACCAGCCTGCGGGAGAGGGACCCTGTTGGCTGGAGCACGAGGGGGCCATCTTTTTTTGCCGCATCTCCTTCAACACCTATGTCGCCT
>DMFQ01000017.1:0-5398 GCA_003450555.1 Ktedonobacter sp. | reverse complement strand
GGGCGGCGCCTGCTCTACACTGATCCGCGCAAATTTGGGCGAATTGAGCTGTGGGCGCGGGATTGTGAAGCAGTGGCGTTCAAGGGATTAGGCCCTGAGCCTTTGAGTACAGCATTTAGGGCGGAACACCTGGCGCAAGCCCTTGCGGGGCGCAAGAGTAGCATCAAACAGGTGCTATTAGCACAGGAAGTTGTGGCGGGCATTGGCAATATCTATGCCGATGAGGCGCTGTATTACGCGTCAATTCATCCTTTACGACGCGCGGATTCGCTCAGTCTTGCTGAGATTGAGCTATTGCATGAAGGTATTGTTTCAGTGTTGAGCCGCGCTATCGAGCATGGAGGTACCACTTTTAGCGGTTACCGCGATCTCTGGGGAGAGGCCGGTGATAACTACAACCATGTACGGGTCCTACCAGCAGGATGGAAAACCTTGCCTGCGCTGTGGGACGCTGGTTGAACGTATCGTCATTGGACAGCGCAGCGCTCATTTTTGCCCGGGTTGCCAGAAACTCACTGTGGAGTGAAAAAAGCTGGCGTGCAATGCAAAGGACTATGTGCTCCAGGAAGATTGGTAAATGTCACATCAACGGTTGCTGGAACGTTGATGGGTTGCTGTCCTTGCAACGGCAAAGTGAAGGTGACATACCCTCCATTATCGCTCAGCGTCTGCGAGCCAAGCTGTTGATCGGAGCTCTTGAAATGTACTACAGCTGTTGCACTGGCACCACTCACTGGAACAATATTCTTCGTGATCCTGGCGTAAATTGTGATCGTCGAGTTGGGGCGAGGGGCATTGTTTGATGACCAGGCGCTACAGCGATAGGGTGGAACGGTAGGGATGGGCGATGCTTGCGACTGAAATCCTTTATTGATGGTCACTGTTTGTTGTGTATTGGTAGTGGTCTGCCCGGCGACAGATGGCGTACACGCTGCCAGCAGCAGAAGCAAGCTAAGAACAGGGACGGTTACTACTATAGAGCGAAATGTATACATGTTTCCTATTTCCAAAAATTTAGTATTGTTCATGTTAAAAAGACGAACTTTGTGAGAAAATGTGTTTTTGGTCACAATCTCGCATAACAAGAGCTTAGAAGTATTTCCTTATACCAACAAATTATACCATAGCAAGACCATGTTCTTTATGATAGAACAAAAGATAGAACAAATGGCGCCGGTTTAAGGCTATTACCTGTGCCTTTACTGCCCGAAATATCTTGGAGAGCACTTTTTGTAGAATGCTTGTCTTGCTCGATTGGTGCAATTATGGTAAACTATGACTGGTTGGCACGCTCCCTGATACGTCGTTTTTGTACATGTCCCTCCCTATCCCATGCAAGGTATGTATTTTCTGTGAATCATTACTCTGATGAGCAACTGGAGTTGCTGAACCTGTTGTTGCAAGAGGAATTACCTCAACACTCTTCAAAGGAGGATGAGCGACACAACAGTAGCGATTTCTCTCAAGAAATGGAGCAGAAATTACAGAACCCGAAGCATAATGATGTATCACGGACACGGATTGAGGTACGTCCTGATTCAGGACGTGAGCGGCGCAAGGGAACACCTGAAGTCATCTTTGGTGAAACAAAAGGAGTAGCCCAGATCATTGCCATGGCGCAAGGATTGCTGAAAGAATCAGGTAGAGCGATAGTCAGCAGGGTGCATCCTGAAGCTATAGGTTCCCTTCAGGTGGCGTTTCAAGAATACACTGTTCGTGTTCATGAGGCGGCTCGTTCAGTGGTGATCTACAGACCCGACTTTGTGCGACCCCACAGCGGAGGGCATGTAGGAGTTATCAGTGCTGGCACGTCCGATATTCCGGTAGCTGAGGAAGCGGCGCTCATCGCTGAAGAAATGGGATGCCGCGTGACTTGTATCTATGATGTAGGCGTAGCAGGTTTACATCGCCTGGTAGAGCCATTACGTAACTTGCTTGCCACTGATGTAGATGCGATCATCGTAGCCGCTGGTATGGATGGGGCGTTGCCATCCGTAGTAGCAGGGATTGTTCCTGTTCCTGTAATTGGATTACCGACGTCGATTGGCTATGGATTCGGTGGCAATGGTATTGCCGCATTGCTTTCGATGTTGCAAACGTGCGCGCCAGGTCTCTCTGTGGTCAACATAGATAATGGTGTTGGCGCGGGTATTACGGCGGCATTAATTGCCAACCGTGTGGCGCAGGCACGAGAGCATCAAGCGCGGTAGGGAAACTGCGATCTCACTGTTCGAGAGATGTTTCAGCGCGCAATGAGTTGGGGCAATGTGGAAGTATGCGCTTTAGAGAGGTGGGACTTTCTATGACAAACAAAAAGCGTGGACCAGAACCGGGATCACTCAAGGCAAAACATGGTGGCCTGGCTGTACGCGAAAAACTTGGCCGTGAACATTACTCCAAGATTGGCAAGATAGGTGGCGAAACCGTCAAAGAGAAACGGGGGCCACAATTCTACGCTGAGATTGGAAAGAAGGGTGGGGAGTCTACCAAACGTCAACGTGGTTCAGAATTTTACTCTAAAATCGGCAAAATGGGCGGTGAACGTGGTCGCGTTGCTTCCGAATAAGTGTAACTACGTACTCCGCAGACAAAAAGAAGGAGTGAGCAAATGGCTTAGTCAACTGCTCACTCCTTCTTTTTGTTTGCCTGCTAGTCATACTTCTTAAAGTATGGTGGTATCTCGATTCCCCTTTCCCCCTCATCCTCGTCTGTTTGTTGTCCCTTTGGCGGCTCGCGGCGCCGTCCCATGCTACGAATTCCTCGTAGATCCTCTAAGCTGCGCTGCTGTCGTCCTGGTACGCCAGACGAGCGAGGCGGTCGAGGTGGTGTAGGTTGCGGTGTGTAACTCTGAGGACGTTGTTGTCCATCCCGGTTCGCTGAGCGTGAAGGTGGCGTCATAGGAGTCACAGGCTTACTTTGTGGCGCGTTTGGCGGCGTCACGTTTATTGGCGTAGATAGTGATTGATTGAGATGGATGGCCGGGATGCGCGCCGTACTGCGCTCCTCCATGCCAGCAGCGATGAGCGTTACACGGATCGAATCTTTTAGTATTGGATCGATCACCGCGCCAAATGTAATATCGGCTGTATCATCAATTGCCTGTGCGATGCGTTCCGCTACCTCGTTTACCTCAAAGAGCGTCATATCCTCGCCCCCACTGATATTGAAGAGGACGCGCTTAGCACCTCGAATGGTGACATTGAGGAATCCTCCGGCAATAGCTTCATCTGCGGCACGCTGAGCGCGGTTACGCCCTTGTCCCTGCCCAATGCTCATCAAGGCGGTACCTGCTTCGTGCAATACGCTACGGACATCAGCAAAGTCCACGTTAATCATGCCGGGAACATTGATAACTTCGGCGATTCCCTGGACGCCCTGGCGGAGCACATCGTCAGCAAGCTTGAATGCATCGGCAAGGGTGTGATCACGTTCCGTTGTCGCGAGTAAACGATCATTGGGAATGGTAATCAGCGCATCAATCTCTGCGCTGAGTTCTGTCAGCCCCTCCTGTGCAATCCGCCTGCGCCTCGAACCCTCGAAGCTGAAGGGCAGGGTGACAATACCAATCGTCAATGCCCCTATTTTCTTAGCAATTGATGCAATGATAGGAGCTCCACCCGTACCAGTGCCTCCACCCATGCCGGCAGCGATAAACACCAGGTCTGCATCTCCCAGGGCAGCACGGATCTCGGCTGTACTCTCCGTTGCTGCGCGCGTACCTACCGCTGAATTGCCACCTGCGCCCAGCCCTTTGGTATAATGTTGCCCCAGGCAGATGCGCCCTTGCGCCTCCGAAAGCGAAAGTACCTGAGCATCAGTATTCATGGCAATGAAGCGCACGCCACGCACGCGAGCGCTAATCATGCGATTGACGGCATTCACACCGCCGCCGCCAACACCTGCCACCACAATATCAACGTGGTGCGGTGCTCGTTCTAGCGCGTTCGAGGGTGATTGAGCAGGAAGGACATCCTCTTCGGTATCACGTTGGTTCCAATCAGGTCGAACGCGCAGCGCATCCTCCGACTCTACCTCGTGCCGCAGTACGGCCCATTGATCCTCCTGCTCCTCCTGATACACGTCTGGCCTTGCTTCAGACTTCCCTGTCCATTGCTTTGGGGCCATGTTACGCTTGAATGCATTATCGTGCGACATCGATTGCATGAACCCCCAATTTCTCTTATTTCTCTCAACAGTAAAACAGTTTTTAGCGACAAAAAATCTACTGAAATGGGCAGGTGTGTACTACTTTAAAGGCATTCTACCCGCATTGTAACAAGCATGTCAAGTACGTATGAAGCTATCCAGGCAGGTCACAAGAATGAAGAAGACCGGGCACTTTACGCAGTCAGGTGCCCGGTCTTCTTCATTCTTGAAGAGGCTTACTCTTTTTTCAAAGAGATGCCGCCGCTCGATTTAGAAGCCTTTTTCTCTTTCTGCATCTCTTTCTTTTGTTTATTTGACTTGGGTGCAGCTTTTTGTACTTTTTTCTGTTCTTTATTTGCCACGAAACGTACCTCCTGTTTCCGTTAACGGGCGCATACAAAGCGGAAAGAATTGGAGAAAATCCTTCTCTTCTTCCTAACTGAGAAGCGATACCTCTCGGCACCCCATTTTCAATGAGGTCCTCTTACTATGCACTAGAGCCAACTTTAGCAGACTTTTACTGGATACTTGTATTGTACCAAAAATTTGTGTGAAGAGATAGTTCCTATGACTTCTTTTTCAAAGCGGCTGTGAATTAGCAGGGCAGGGACAGCAAGGCAGGGACAGCAAGGCAGGGGCAGCAGGGCAGGGGCAGCAGGGCAGGGGCAGCAGGGCAGGGGCAAGCCCTGCCCGTACATTTTAATGTAATTGCTGCTCTTCGGCGGTAGCGAGAGCATGAGTAATCATGCGGATGACGCTCCCTATATCCATTGGTTTGCGTAACTGATAGATGCCGCGCCGTTGTAGCTCTGCAACTGGTAATGTAGCGCTCATCATGATTGCTGGCACTCCACTCGTCTCTTTTTTCTCCTGGAGAAGATCGTACAGTTCTATCCCATTTATGCCAGGTAAGCGATAATCCAAGAGCAACAGGCATGGATGAATTTGCGGAGCTTTCTCCAGTGCCTGAAGACCATTTGAAATAACAGCCGAATTATAGGGCGTCTCTTCTTCAATTAATTCCTGAAGAAAATTCCCGATATCAGCATCATCTTCGACGATAAGGATTGTGGCGCTACGTGGACTTTGTGCTGCTGGCGGTATGACCTCCCATGGCATATTTTCCTCTACCTTCCTTCCTACCTCTATGCGTGCTGTAGTTGAGTTGATTACGTACTCGTATTATATCTTAGCTGTCTCTTATACACATCTCCGAGCCCACGAGACGGACTCCTATCTCGTATGCCATCTT
>DMFQ01000473.1:34253-44235 GCA_003450555.1 Ktedonobacter sp. | reverse complement strand
GGATGGCCCATTTACCCACGATACCTAATACCTTGGATCGGGTGCACTCCCTGCGATACCCTTCCGCGTTTTTGAAGTCGAGATAGGGGCCATCGATGGCGTCGATGCCGGCGGCACGAGCGGCTATGACCACCTTATTGCGCGCGTAATGCCAGAGGTCGCCGGGGTAGGTAGCGAGATCATTGCCGATGTATTTGGCATCCACACCCTGCGAGGCGCTGTAGTCGCCGGGGCCAAAAATGAGCGCCTCCAAACGAGGACTTGAACGGGCTATCCCCTCTACGTTTATCATGGCTTCTACTTCTTCAATGAGCACTTCGAGTCCAATGCGCTTTGTGCGTTGCAGGCGCTTCTCTATCTGCGTGAGCAGTACATCGACCCACCAGACATCTCTGGCTGTCTTTACTTTAGGGATGATAATTATGTCAAGATACTCGCCAGCCTCTTCAACGATAGATATGATGTCCTGGTAGGCGTACTCGGTCTCGAGGTCGTTGATGCGCACGGCCCGTGTTTTTTTACCCCAGTTTAATGTTTTGAGGGCATGGATAGCTTTTGCTCTCGCGCCCACCTTTTCATTGGGAGCTACGGAATCTTCCAGGTCGAGAAACACCAGGTCGGCGCTGCTGGAGGCGGACTTTGCTATCATACGTTCATTGCTGGCAGGCGTTGACAATTCAGAGCGTCTGAGGCGCATTGTGTTTCCCTTCTTTTGTGGTGTAGTTGCCTATGGTTGTACAGCTTGCTCTTTTCATAGCTCTGTCCCGGCGGCTCGCTTACGAGCCTCAGCCATTTTCTCTTCCCATGGTCGCTGCTGCTCCTCGTAGTAGGCTTTGCTAGGGATCATCACGCGCCGTTTGAACGAGAGGATCGTCTCGCCGCGCTGGTTGTAGGCGATGGTCTCGACCGTTACAATGCCAACATCCGAATTGCTGTTGGTCAGTTTTTTGTCCAGCACGCTTGTTTCCGCGTAGATGGTGTCACCGTGAAAGGTGGGACCAAGGTGCTTGACGTTTTCAAATTCGAGGTTGGCGATGGCGTTCCCGCTCACGTCTGCAACGGACATGCCAAGGGCAATGCTAAAGATGAGTGGACCGGCTACTAAGCGCTGTTTAAAACGCGTGTTCTCGGTATAGTTGGCGTCAATATGCAGTGGATTATGGTTCATGGTGAGCATACAAAAGAGGGTGTCGTCGTATTCGGTGATGGTACGGCCTGGCCAGTGTTTGTACAAGGCGCCGACCTCAAATTCTTCGTAACAGCGGCCAAATTGCATCGTTTTCTCCTTGTCTATATGTGGAATGTATTGCCTGGGATGTAGCATGCGTCCCAGACAGCGCTCTCTTAGATCTTATATTGTTCCAGTAACTGGCGGGCAATCACCAGGCGTTGAATCTCGCTAGTGCCCTCACCCACCAGCATAAAGGGGGCATCGCGGTAGTAGCGCTCGACATTGAATTCTTTGGTGTAGCCAAAGCCGCCGTGGATGCGCAGAGCGTCCAGGGTAACCTCCTGGCACATTTCTGAGGCAAAGAGCTTGGCCATGCCTGCTTCCAGGTCACAGCGTTCGCCGCGATCTTTCTTGCGCGCCGCCTTTTGTAGCAGGAGGCGAGCGGCCTCGATCTTGGTTGCCATGTCCGCCAGTTTAAGTTGGATGGCCTGGTGTTGCGCAATGGGCTTGCCAAAGGTCGCGCGCTGTTGGGCGTACCTGATGGCATCGTTGAAGGCGGCTTGCGCAAGGCCAACTGCGCGAGCGGCGACGTTGATGCGCCCGACCTCGAGGCCACTCATGGCGTGTTTAAAGCCTGCTCCCTCGCTGCCGCCGAGCAACTGAACCGCCGGTACACGCACCGCGTCGAAAACAAGTTCAGCCGTCTCTACTCCTTTGTAACCGAGTTTTTCAAAGGTGCGGCTGACCGTGAGGCCTGGCGTGCCCTTCTCAACGAGAAAGACGCTCATGCCGCGATGTGCTGGTTGAGCATTGGGGTCGGTACGCACCAGTACTGCAAAGATGCCGGCATGCACGCCATTGGTGACCCACAGCTTGGCGCCATTGATGATGTAGTCCTCACCGTCCCGCACGGCAGTCATGGTAATGGCCTGTACATCGCTGCCCGCGTTAGCTTCAGAGATACATAGCCCCCCACGTTTATCGCCCTCCGCCAGCAAAGGGAGGAACCGCTGCCGTTGCTCTTCCGTACCCTGCGCGGCAATCATATAGGCGACGAGCACGTGGGTGTTGACGATACCGGCGAGGCTCATCCAGCCGCGCGAGAGTTCTTCGACGACCTGTACGTAGGTGGTAAAATCGAAACCCAGGCCACCATAGGCTTCGGGGATAGTGGCGCTGAAGATGCCTAGCTGCTTGAGTTTCTCGATCAGCTCAATGGGGTAGTTATCATCGTGTTCGAGCTGGTGGGCTACGGGGATCACTTCGCGGTCTACAAAGCGCCGGACCTCGGCGATGATGAGTTGCTTATCGGCATCGAAAGGGGTTTCCAGGTTTTCCATCCTATTGCTCTTTTCTGCGCAGGCGGCGATCCGCGTGCTCCAGTAAAAACGCTTTGAAGGCCAGAGAAGGAGCGGAAAGATGCTTGTCTTTGAGATGGACGATACGCCATTGACGAATGATGGGAAACCCTTCGACATCGAGAATCACCAGACGGTTGGTCTCCAATTCCATGTCTAGGGCAACGCGGGAGATGAGCGCGATACCAAGGCCAGCCGCCACACCCTGTTTGATGGCGCTATTATTGCCCATATGCATACTGACATGTAGCGGTACCTCCGCCTCTTGCAAAGCAATTTCGAGTGCGGCGCGCGTGCCAGAGCCAATATCACGTAAAAGAAAGTGTTCCTTCTCCAGAGCTTGTATTGGCACACGCGCTTGCCCTGCCAGTCGATGATAGGGCGCTGCGACAAGCACCAATTCATTGGGCGCAAAAGGCTCGATGACGACGGGGATATCATCTGGCACTCTTCCCACAATGGCCATGTCGATCTGGTTGTTCATAATTCTATCCACCAGGGCGGCACGATTCACCACGTCAAGCGATATTTCGACATCGGGATAGCCCTTCTGAAACTTCCCCAGCAGACTGGGAATGACATACGTCCCTACAGTAGTGTCAGCTCCAACGCGCAGGCGGCCATGGTCAGGCCCACGCAGTTCTTCTATGATCTCCATGGTTTCATCGATGACGGTAAAAATCTTCTGACTATAGTGATACAGCTCTTCTCCGGCTTGCGTGAGGTACGTTTTGCGGCCTATTTGTTCAAATAGCTTGATGCCCATGGCTTCTTCTAACTTGCGAATCTGGGCGGATACGGCGGGCTGACTGAAATGCAACTCTTCGGCGGCGCGGACATAACTACAGTGTTTCGCGACGACTTGAAAGGTTGCAAGTTGATGCAAATTGAGAGTGCGCATGAAGCCTCCGAAGCCTCCCTACAGACAAACATACACAGATATTTAGTACCATGTTAACCGGATGTGTCAACTGCTTTGGTAATTCCCCGCGGTCTGCTATAGCAAGGAACAAATTCACGAAGGTACCTTGCGCCAGCATCGTTTCACGTTGTACCATACTACCAGAGAACAAGAAGACAAGAGACAACGACAATACCTATGTTCCCAAGCATCAGAAGGATTTAAGGTGGTGCAACTATTTCGCGGAAGAGATCAGCAGAAATCAATCCCCAAGGACCAACCATCTACAACACGAGTACTCCCCGAGACAAACTGGGTTGATGAGCCAATGTATTCAGGGATTCCTCCTGAAGACAGCGTGGTGGTTACGATTTCTCGCCAGTTTGGCAGCGGTGGCGCCGAGGTTGGACGCATCGTGGCCCAGGAAGGCGGGCTTAACTACATTGACCACGAAATTATCGACGAGGTTGCGCGGCGGCTCGGTGTGAACGTGGAACAGGTTGCCAATCAAGATGAACAAACATCAGGCACCGTTGGACATGTCCTCGAAGCTATGCAGTTGGGCAACCCCTTTGTGGTCAATTATAGTACGCTCCTCGGACAGGAGAAAGGGGCCACGCAGACAAAAGAGGCAGCCTATTTTCATCTGACACAGAAGGTAGTACTGGAACTGGCAACAGCAGGCAATGCAGTTATCATTGGTCGCGGTGCGCAGTTCCTACTGCATAATCTACCACGTACCATGCATATCTATATCTTTGCTCCACTTGACTATCGCATAGAAAATATCATGAAGCATTCACAGGTCAGCCATGCACATGCAGCGGAATTGATTGAACGACGCGATCATGAACACGATATGTACTTGCGCCACTATTATGGCGCGGATGGACACGACCCCGGTCTATATCACTTGCTGATCAACACCAACCTTTTCTCCTTTGAGTTGGCAGCGGGTTTGATACGCCAGGCCCTACCACTGGCTAAAAAGATTGGCTCGTGACGATACTCAAGCAAATCTTGCGTAGACGATACCGTTCAGGTATACTGTTGATAGGGCACTGGCGTCCTCTGACCCGCCCAACCAACAATGATGTTGGTAGGCGAGGGTCGGCAAGGGAGCAAGCAATCCTCCATTTTCCCTTTCTGAATTCTCTCGTACAATCATACAAAAATCTGTCTCATCACTTTTAATGCATCCTTACAGCATTGTTTCACAGAATAAAGCGATCTTGCTAGCTCTGTGTTCGGGGTTCTTTGTTGGCATACTGGTGTGATTGTATCATTTAGAGGCTGAAGGCGTACAGATTACCATCGCCAGAATAGTTATAGAGCCAGCCATTCGCGATAATGGGTGAACTGTAGATAGGGCCTCCGGTGGAGTAATTCCAAAGAAGTGCTCCGGTTGCAGCGTCAACTGCATACATTTTCTTGTCAAGCGATGCAAAGTAGACGACTCCGTTTGCTAGAGCTGGAGAGCTATAGATCCCGCCACCTGTAGGTATCTTCCAGACGATTGCGCCGCTAGCTGCATCAAGGGCATAGAGGTTGTTATCGAGAGAACCGACGTACAACATTCCATTTGCCGCAACAGCCTGGGTTGAAACGTTACCATTACTTTGCGCCCCGATCCGCGTTGACCAGACAAATGCGCCAGTAACCTCATTAAGCGCGTAAACATTGCCATTCTTACTGTTGACGTAGATCAGTCCATTTGCAACTGTAATTCCAGAGCCTGGATCGTCGTCCTTGCCAGAGTTGAGAATCGCATACTGCCAGATGAATGCTCCTGTGTTCGCATTGAGAGCTACTATCGAGTCGATTGGATTGCCGACGCCTGTGAAGACAGTCTGGGTATTGGCATCGACCCCAACAGCGCCCCATACACCGCCACCAGTGCTGTACTGCCAGATAACGCGCCCACTGATTTCGTCAATGGCATGTACTGTGCCGGGTCCCTTTTCATGTGAGGTCCCTATATAGATGGTGTTGAAAGCCAGGGTCGGGAAACCATAAACGTCCCAGGGGAGGATCAGGCTCCATTTGAGATTACCAGTCTGCGCATCTAATGCATAGAATGGCGAGGGAGCGCCAGGGCTAAAGTTGCTCACAGTACCAAAGAAAACCATATTCGTAGCCGGGTCGACCAGCGGTGATGAGTAATTGGGGAAACCAAAACCAGGAGTGAACCGCCAGATCAGGTTTCCTGATGTGGCATTGTAGGCATTCAGGAGACCATCCGGTGTCACAATGTAAACAATGCCATTGGCATAGACGGGGGAATCCTCAAGACCTTTGGCGGTAGCCACCATCCATTTTCTCTGCAGGTTTGCAACATTAGACAGACCTACACTGTTTTCAAAGGGGTTCTCGCGCTGATTCGCATTTTTGAAGCCGAAATCACCCCAACTGGTATCGATGGTAACTGTAGCTGTAAATGACTGTTGGCTTGTCTGTCCCAGACCAATCAGGTTATGAACGCCGGGGGTGGCAGTAGAGGGAAGTTTAACAGTTTGGCTACTATTCCCATGAGCATCGGTAGTGGTTGTGTCGAGCGGGGTGTTAGAGGTGCTATCCCAGTACAGCAAAACTGGCTCGTTGGCCTGAAAGCCTGTACCGGAAACTGTGACGCTATTGCCTGGAGGATCGGTTGATGGACTGGCTGCAAGCCCATTGCCCAAGGTGAACTTTCTCTGGCTGACGTTATTATTGGCTGTTCCTATTGCGGCCACAATGTATGTACCAATAGATGCTGTAGGAACGATAAAACTGGCACTGATGATGCCGGAGGAACCTGCCTTCTTAGTTGCAACATTTGTTCCAGTGCCGTGACCGGCATAGTTCCAGAGAATTTTGACCACCTCGTTTGGAGCATATCCTTGTCCAGAAACCCTCACACTCACTCCCACTGGTCCTGATGAGATGCTCAAATTAAAGCCTGGAGCAACTACTGTGAAAGTATTCGTGTTCGTAAACTGAGTTTTTTGACCTATGGCTGTCAGTGTATAAACGCCTGGCATGGCATCTGCCGGCACCATAATAGTGGACGAGGCCACATAGCCTATGGAATTCGTCGAGGTGACGAGCACTGGTGTAGTACCATTATTCCAATAGATGTTGACTGTTTCATTCGGCCCAAAGCCATAGGCGCTCAGCGTCAGCACTGAGTTGGCTGAACCTTTTAGTGGAGCAAGTGCCAGGGTGGGTGGGTAGAGAA
The DNA here is from genome assembly GCA_003450555.1 of Ktedonobacter sp. Classification (GTDB taxonomy): domain Bacteria; phylum Chloroflexota; class Ktedonobacteria; order Ktedonobacterales; family Ktedonobacteraceae; genus UBA11361. Next base: position 37,588 of record DMFQ01000473.1, on the reverse strand, counting down.
GGAAGCTAAAGGTGCCTGTAGTATTGCTAGTCTGACCCGTACCCACAATAGGAATATGTCCCGGAGTAGTACCGCCAGTAGGAACGAAAGCAGTGGTTTTGAACGAGCCGTCGGACCCGGCTGTAACTGTTGAAAGCAATGTACCAGTGCCGGGGCCAGTGTAGTTCCAATAGACAGGAACTGTCTCCCCAGCAGCAAAGGCATGCCCGGTGAGAGTTATTTTCGTGCCGAGAACGCCACCAGGCGGATTTACGAATAGTGCGGGTAGGAGTTGAAAGGTACCTTTGGCAATTGATCCCGAAGTTTGGCCGATGCCAGCAATGGTATAAGTACCGGTGGGTGCAAGCGGTATTGGAAATTTAGTGAAAAAGGCACCCGTGGTATCGGTGGCAGTACTGGTCTCAAGTATACCTGTTCCAGGTCCGCTATAGTTCCAATAGACGTTGACAATCTCGTCTACTGCGTAATGAAAGCCTTTGATCCTGATTGATGAATACTTATAGACGGTTGATGTAGGGCTAATCGTTAGACTGGGGCTGACTGCATAAACAATGTGATTAAACGGAATCGCATTGGTAACTTCGGTTGCTATACAAACGAGAATCAATGCTAGAAGAGCAATACCTCTCCATTTTTTGGAGAAGCTTTGAGTACGTATCTCAGGTAAATGGAATGAGCTGCTCATTAATACTACCGCATCCTTCCAATTTCCACATAAGTCACCACAACAATAGAAAAAGCCCGTATCGTCAATTATCGTCCTCATTGCCAGTACCAAGAGTATAGATAACTGTTCCAACCCCCTCAGGGCTTGCATTAGCGCCGACATTGGGGCCGGCGTACGTGGCTGGCCCTAATGGATCGGCCCAACTGCTATTGGCGTCAGAGAACACGAACGAGAAGGAGTGATTCCCATTAGGGAGAGTCGTGCTAACCTGAAATACTGCTCCACTGTTGTATGACCCACTTAGATAGCTCATTGGGTAGGCCGTATTGTCCACGTAGAGCAGTGCCTGTGCAGGTGTTTTATTTGCAACCTCTGTGTAGGTTGTCTGGAAGGTGAATACCGTAGAGCTATTTCCTGATGCCGGACTTACCGAGGAATTTGTCAGCGACATCGGGTTAATTTGTGGGTGCTCATCTCCCTGGTAGTTGGCAACGCCCGATCCATCATCGAAACTGAAGCGGTAATAGTGCTTGCCGATAGAGAGGTTGTTCATACTGTACTTGTACGTGACACCTTTAATGTAGTCAGTGCCTCCAGTTGATATCATCGTGTATGGTAATCCATCAACTTCGATGACTGTTCGAATGGGTTGTGTATTCGTTGGCGATTTTGTATTTTCCGACGAATGTCACGGTTGTACCGGGCAGTGTCACTTCGTTAACGATGCTTCTGTTCAAGACGAAGGGATGCACCTCTGGTCCAAAGAAGGGGACGCTGTTCACGGGAAAGTTCACGGTGCCACCAGCTGGATTCGAGAATGTAAACAGAAAGCCATATGTACCTGCTTTTAGTTTGGTGCTGTATTGGTACAAGTAACCTCCCTTGGTTTTTCCTATGCGGACCATTGGGAAGGTAGCGCTATTGATGGTTACATTAGCTACGGTAGGAGTTTGTTGTGGTGTGTAAACGACACTAAACTTAAACACGGTACTTGTGCCACCAATGGAAGGGACAATTGCTCCTCCTCCAGAGCCAACCTGTTGGGACGAATTAGGCATTGAGGGTTGTTTTAAGATTGAATAGGCTGGTGGCAATGGCAGTGGGTTAAGTATGAGCGGTAACTGAGGTGCCTGTTGAAAGTCGAAGAAATCCATGAGGTCACTGGTTTGTGCCAATGCATCGCGTTGTCCAAGGTTGGGAAGATTCCAGTTTTCCTCAACGAACTTGTCAAACGAGGCAAACTCTCCTTGCGCGTGAGAGATATACCCTGGTTTAGCGTAAGGTGAGATAACGATCAAGGGAGTACGTGGGCCAAGGCCGAAAGCATCAGTTTGTGGGGGGGGCACGTGATCATACCAGCCGCCCCAATCGTCCCAGGTGAGGAAGATGGCGGTATTGGACCAGTAGGAACTATTCATGATATTGGTCACTATTTTAGTCACAAAGTTCTGACCCAATTGTAGTAGCTGAGCAGGGTGATCGCTCTGACCCGGAGGAGGCGTGACCCAGGAAACATCTGCGAGCTTGCCTGATTGTACGTCAGTATTAAACTGATTAGGATTCTGTATATCGTTTGCCGAACCCGAAAGATTTTGAATGAAACCAGGTGCATCCCAATTGCCACCAGTTGAATAATATTTCCAGCTAACACCATTGTTTTGGAGGATCTGTGGGAGGCTATTTACATTGTAACAAGGAAAAGTCCAAAGATGGTTATCTTGCTCATCTTTCGAATAGGCCAGTGTATTCTGTGTTGAGTTGCAGGATTTGGGAGTGCTGGTAGTGTCAATGCCGCCAGATTGCGCTGTAACCATTGCAATGTGGTTTGGTGTGCTACTACTTGCCATAGAGGTGAAGAAGTTATCGCTAAGTCCAAACTGTTGCGCGTAAGCCCAGTAATTAGGAATATCGTCCTTCGTATATTGGACATACCCTTCAGCAGGGAATTCGTCCATAGCACCATGATCCATGGCGGCATAAGCAGCGGGGCTCGTGTGATCGAGGTCACCGCGTGGTGGATTACTTGCAAGAGGTAAATCATTTCTGCCGTTGGCGCCAGGGAATCTACCGAAGTAATTATCAAAGGTGTGATTTTCCATCATAATGATGACGGCGTGCGTAATGAGCGTTGTTTGAGGTCCCATGACGGTGCGTCTGAGCTTGAGCGGAGTGCGAGGGGAAAGTTGGAAGCACGCGCCAGGCCACTATACCTATGACATAAAGAAGGATCAGAAAAATATTCCATTGCTTGAAATGACGCATTGCTGCTCCTTAAAAGGATTTTTGCTTTTAATACTGTCTAAACAGCAGGTCCACACGTGGGAAAAGAAGAAAGGATAGCTGTTGATCATTACAACAGCCTATCCTTTCAACATATGAGTACAACTAATTCATATTCGCCAGGGTCTCGGGGTCTTCACCATTATCAATAGTAGTTCCCGGCTGAACAGGTTGGGCGTTTGCCCCTACATTTGGCCCAGCGTAGACCTTAGGATTAAACGGGTCGGCCCAACTGGTCAAAGAATCCTGGAAGACGAAGAAAAACGAATGTTTCCCAGTGGGTAGGGTCATTTTCACCTGAAAAACTGCTCCTGTATTGTAAGCACCAGAGACAAGATGCATCGGATAGCTTTTGTTGTCTACATAGAGCAAGGACTGTGCTGGGGCG
>DMFQ01000473.1:32884-34161 GCA_003450555.1 Ktedonobacter sp. | reverse complement strand
GAGCAGGGACTGTGCTGGGGCTTCACCGTTCACATCGGTATAGGTTGTCTGGAAGGTATATACGGTAGAACTCGTCCCAGATGTTGGATTGACCGATGAGCTTGAGAGCAGAAGCGGAGTAACCTGGGGACTTGATGTGCTCTCGTATGTGGCAGGTCCTGATCCGTCATCGAAGATGTAACGATGATAGTGTACACCTACAAAGAGAGTACTGATGCTGACCGAGTAGGTCACACCGGTCTTATAGCTGGTGCCGCCTATCCGTTGCATAGTATAGGGGACGCCATCAATATCGATTTCGGTGCGTGTCGGGGCGATGTTTTTAGGTGATGTGTATGTGGCAGTGAAGGTAATCGGTTTACCTGCCAAAGCGACATTCGGAACTACGCCTGCACTAGCGTTACCTACGTTGAATGGGTACACCTGGGGACCATATAACGGTACGCCATTATCTGGCAGATTGACGGTGCCTCCTTGTCCATCAGAAAAGGTGTAGCTGTACGTGTGTGATCCACAGAGCCAGCTTTGTCTTGTACTGATAGAGCGTTCCTCCCCCGCTGACCGGCCCTATAGCATTCATGGGAAAGGCTGCCCCATCAATGATCGCGTTATGCACGGCAGGAGTGCCAGATCCCATGTAAACGATACTATAGGAGAATGTTTGGGTCTTCCCTCCTACAAAGGGATTGAGCGATTTATGGAGTCCAGCCCCTCCACTCTGTACTGCCTGTCCTTTCGGTATTTGCAGTAATGAAGAGTAGGAAAGCTGATTGAGAATGAGCGGAGGTTGAGGTGTCTGGGTAAAGTCGAAGAAGTCCATCAGATCGCTTGTGCCCGAAAGCGCGTCGCGGTAACCAAGGCTGGGCAAGTTGAAATCCTCTTCGATGAACTTAACAAACGAGCTAAATTCCCCCTGCTGATGAGAAATGTGGCCCTGTTTGGCATAGGGAGAGATAACGAGTAGTGGAACGCGTGGTCCCAATCCTACACCATCCACCTGAGGCGGTGAGACATGATCGTAAAAGCCACCCCAATCATCCCAGGTGACGAAGATAGCGGTACTTTTCCAGTAGGAGCTATTCATGATGGTATTGACGACATTCGTCACAAAATTCTGACCGGCTTCCAGCGATGTAGGTGGATGATCGCTTGTATCGGGTGGAGGGGTGACCCATGATACACTGGCCATGTTCCCCGCCGTCACATCCTGAGCAAATTGATTGGGATTTTTTATGATGTTTGGCGATTTGTAGTCTGACCTGGAGGAGGATGGGAGC
>DMFQ01000473.1:22154-32813 GCA_003450555.1 Ktedonobacter sp. | reverse complement strand
CTTTGTAGTCTGACTTGAGGAGGATGGGAGCATTCCAGATATTTTCTTCGCTGTAGTACTTCCAACTTATCCCGGCAGTATCGAGTTCGTGAGGTAGGTTGTTGATAGAGTAGCAGGGATAGCCCCAGAAGGCTTTACCCGAGGCAACCTTGGAATCCATCAGGTCGTTCTGTACGGAATTACAGCCGTTTTCAGGGGTCGACGCGAAGATACCGCCATTCTGTGCTGCAACCATGGCTATATGATTAGCTGCGCTATTGGTTGCCATAGATGTGAAGAAGTTATCGCTTAGACCGAACTGCTGAGCATAGCTCCAATAATTAGGAATATCCGACTGCGTATACTGGATATGTCCTCGATCCGGAAACTCATCCATTTTGCCCCCATCCATAGCTGCGAACAGGGATGGTCCATCGTGATTGTAGTCCTCCGTGGGATCGCCAGCGCGAGGCATGTTAGTTACTCCGTTGGCACCAGGGAAGCGTCCAAACATGTTGTCAAACGTGTGATTTTCCATCATGATGAAAACGGCGTGATTGATGGCTGTGGTTGCAGTTCCCTTGCGGTAAATGCTCGCGCTAACATGAGAGGGCGGCAGGGAAATCTGATGCCAGACTCCCAGCCCTACAATGGCTAGAAGAGCCACTATGATAAACCCACGTTTGATAGTACGCATATATCCTCCCATTGACTATAAATTCGTATCTACTGGAAATCCTGGATCCTCTTCATCGCTTGAAGTGATCAGAGTTCCAGACCTGACGGCAGAAGTGTTTACTCCTACACCGGGACCTGCATAGACACTCGGAGCAAAAGGATCGGCCCAACTACTCACGGAATCGCTAAAGACGAAGAAAAACGAGTGCTTCCCAGTGGGAAGAGTCATTGTTTTCTGGTAAAGAGCGCCCGTGTTATTGGAGCCCGAGACATAGCTCATCGGATACGCCGTATTATCCACGAAGAGCTGGGCCTGTGCTGGCGCTTGATTCGCAGCATCGGCATATGTTGTTGAGAAGGTAAAGGGTGTTGAACTGGTTCCAGCAGCGGGGCTGACCGACGATTTGGATAAGACGACGGGCGTTATCGATGGCTCTGTGCTTCCATTGTAGGTAACGATACCTGAGCCATCGTCAAAGCGGAAGCGGAAGGTATGTTCTCCCACCGACAGCGTGTTCGTGCTGTACGTGTAGGTCACGCCTTTCGTATAATTGGTTCCCCCCGACGAGGTCAAATTCTGAGGAACCATGTCGATGAGCACCTGGGCCTTAGTCGGTGGTTTGTTTGCTGGCGAGACGTACTGCACCGAATAGTTGATCGTTTGTCCGGGCAGAGCTGTAGCAGTAATCGTCTTGTGTTGCAGGTAGAAAGGGTTGACATCGGGACCAGGAAATGGAACGTTATACGGGATCGTGAGCATTCCTGTGCCATCGGAGAACGTAAAGCTGAAGTTGTGACTACCCTGTGACAGTTTGGTACTGTACTGGTAGAGGGTTCCTCGCGGGGCTTTCCCCATATTGTTCATCGCGTGAGCAACCCCATCGATAATGACGTTATGAGTCGCCGGAGTGTCAGTTCGGTTATAGAGGATGTTGTACGTGAATGTATCATTCGTTCCTCCTTGTGTTGGACTGACTGCTCCCGGAGCTTGTTTGAGAAGAGGTACCATCAGCGTTCCCGTAAAGGGAAGCGAGTTGAGAATCAATGGCGGCTGAGGGGGCTGATTAAAGTCAAAGTAATCCATGAGGTTGCTTACCTGAGGCATCGCATCACGTTGACCTAGATTATTCAACCCGAAGTCTGACTCGATAAACTTCGTAAATGAACTGAACTCCCCTAGCTGGTGGGAGATGTAACCCTGTCTGGCGAATGGTGAGATGACGAGCAGCGGTACGCGCAGGCCTAGCCCACGCCCATCAAGCTGCGGCGGCGCCACGTGATCGTAGAAGCCGCCCCCTTCATCCCAGGTAACGAAGATGGATGTATCCTGCCAGTAGGAACTGTTCATGATGGTATTGGCAATTTTAGTGACGAAGTTTTCCCCTCCCTGGAATGGCAAAGGGGGATGATCAGTGTAATCACTAGTTGGAGTGACCCAGGAAACGGTAGCCATATTGCCGGCCTTCACATCTTTAAGGAACTGGGTACTGTCCTTGATGATATTCTGTTTATCGTTATTATTGAGGTGCTGAACGAGCGTGGGCGCATTCCAGATGGGAACCGAACTATAGTAGCGCCAGCTCATGCCAGCACTGTCCATCTCTTGAGGCAGGCTATTAATGTCGTAGCAGGGATAGGACCAGTACGGAGTCCCATTAGCGTGCATAGAATACAGGATGGTATTCTGCGACGAGTTGCACCCATTCCCCTGTGTTGCATCAATGCCTCCAGTCTGTGCAGCGATCATATTCACATGGTTGGGCGTGCTACTAGTCGCGTCTGAGCTGAAAAAGTTGTCACCGAGGCCAAATTGCTGTGCATAGCTCCAGTAGTTAGGAATATCTGCCTTCGTGTACTGAACATAGGCATGTGAAGAGAAACCATCCATAGCGCCGTTGTCGATGTTGGAGCGAGTAGATGGATCATCGTGGTTGAGGTCTGTGATTATCGGGTTAGAGGCGCGCGGCAAATCAGATCTGCCGTTAGCACCGGGAAATGTTCCAAACATGTTATCGAACGAATGATTTTCCATCATGATAACGACCACATGCTTAATAGGCGTTATCGCTGTCCCAATGCGATGTGTAGACGCATCGACCGGATGAAGAAAACGTAAGGCTCCAATGACCACCAGTGCTAAAAGCCCTATAACTGGAAGTGGTCGCAATAAATAACGCATGAACAACCCCATTTCTCTAGAAAACTTTGATATCCTGCAAGAAGGCCATGTGCTATGGCAGTGCGCAAGATTATCTCTAACTGTATAATTACGCGTAAGTGTCGCGAGTGTCGTGTTTGAAAAAATGATTCATTTGTAGTGAGTCAATTGTAATGAGTCAATGCGCCTATGTAATGCCAACCCCAACCATGCCTGAGTTAGCTATCTCGCCGTGTAGCGCGTGCAACAGGTGCTGCTCTACACGTTTGGCGTTTCCTTCAATAGTAAAGCGCTCCCGCACTGTGATTAACGCCGCCTCCGAGAGATGTTGACATTCGTTTGCGTCTTCCAACAGGCGACTCATTGCGGAAACCAGCACATGTTCGTCTCCTGGCGCAACGAGCAGGCCGTCTACCCCATGTGTAATGATCTCAGCGGGTCCCCCAACGTCTGACGCGATCACGGGCAAACCTCGCGCCATAGCCTCAGCGATAACCAGGCCAAACGGTTCTTGCCAGAGGGACGGTACGAGCATGATATGTGAACGGTCATAGTATGCGAGCAATTCATCCTGTGGAACTTTGCCATGGAAGGTAACGGCACCTGTAAGGCGTTTCTCTTGTATGAATGCTTGCAGTTCATTGATATAGACCTCGTCCCCATCACCAAAGATATTGAGATGAAGATCTGTTCTCTGCCGTTCGTTGGTAAGTATGTCAAGTGCTTTGAGAATGACAAGGATACCCTTCTCTGCACGTAAGCGACCCACGAACAACAATTGTTTGCTATGGCTTGATTCTTCCTCTTTCTCGCTGCGAGGGAGATCAAGGAAGCGCGCATCTATACCATTGTAGATGACCTCAAAGCGTTGAGGATCGCAGCCCACCTTAACATACTTCTGCTTAACGGTCTCGCTTACCCCAATGAGCGAAGTGTAAGTAAGGGAAGGCACTCTACCTATCAACAGTTGTTTGAACCAGCGTAAACGCAAATTCGACTGCTCAGTCTCCGGTGAAAGAGCATAGGGGAACCAGTAGCTACCAAGGTGAAAAACGATAGGAATCGTCAACGTGGGAAGTACAGACAGCAGCGAGTTGATACCAATGCCATTGACCTCCCAAATATAGAGCGCGTCGGGCCTGGTGGCTGCAATTACGCGCTGCAGCTCTTGCGCATTCGCGGCATTATGATAATCCCGGTAGTAGTTGTTTAGCTTGCTGAACTGTTGCCAGATAGACCGTCGCCGGTCGAAATGGGCAGACATAACCGTGCGCAGCGTGCGCCATACCTGGCCGTCCTGCTGTGCTTTTGAAAGTCCGTACCAGCTAGTAAGCACAAGAACTTCGTGGCCCAGCTTTTCCAGGCTGCCTGCGATGTCTCGCGCCAGTATTTCCGCCCCACCCTCTACGTGCGGTGGGTAGAGATTGCTAAGTAACAAAATACGCATACTTTACCTTTTACCAGGAGAAATTATCTATAGTGCATGAATGTTCGCAGACTTACAATTATTCCTCAGCCAGTGTACTTAATTGACAGTGAAGGAAGCATTGAGAGACGGTTGAGAAACTGCTACAAAAACGCTGATTTTACAACAAAGTCTTAACCAATGTTTTGCCGCTTCCCTGCCTTCTCCCTGCTACACTTGCGGCAATGGATAAAAAAAGCCAGACGTGATGTTGAACTGTTTTGTAGAGTGAGGTCATATGCGTATTTTGTTTGTCACACCCTATCCACCATCGCGCATCCGTGTGCGTGGCTATGAGTTTTTAACTCAACTTCAGCGCGAGCACGAAGTAACCGTGATGACACAATGCATATCAGAGCAAGAACAGGTTGATGTGGAGGCACTACGACAACAGAGGCATGAAGTAGTGGTAGTACAGGAAGCAAAGCGACAGGCAATGCTGCGCAGTGGAATGGCGCTGTTCAGCTCACAGTCGCTTCAGGTAGCCTACGCCCGCTCAACTCGCTTTACGCATGCGATTCAAGATCTCTGTACGCAGCGAACCTTCGATGTCATACATGTAGAACACTTGCGGGGTATCGCGTCAATGGAGCAGATCATTCATATCAGCCCACTCGTTTGGGACGCTGTCGACTGCATCAGTCTTCTCTGTAAGCATGCTGCCAAGGCAGGTCCAAGTCTATCAGTGCGTGCAGTAGCCTTGCTGGAACAGAAGCGCACGCAACAGTATGAAGCTAGAATGGTGCAGCAACTCCGGCATATTGCAGTTACCTCAGAACGTGACCGTCAGGCACTGATCGAGTTACAGCGTCTGTACACGGGCGATCTTGTGAGCAGTGATGAAGCATTGGGCGCAGGTATTAAAGTGCTGCCGAATGGCGTTGACCTGGACTATTTCCGACCACTGCACCAGGAGCGTCGTCGTTTTAATATCGTGTTTTCAGGAAAAATGAGTTACCACGCAAATGTAGCTACGGCGCTTTATTTGTACCAGCAGATTATGCCTTTGATCTGGCAACAACAGCCAGAAGCTACGCTGACGATTGTCGGCAGTAAACCACCTAAATCACTGCAACTTCTGGCTCGTGATCCACGCGTGGAGGTAACCGGCTATGTAACCGATATGCGCCCATACGTCGGACGCGCCGAGGTCATGTTGAGTCCTATGGTCTACAGCGTTGGTATTCAAAACAAGGTGCTGGAAGCCATGGCCCTTGGCACACCTGTAGTTGTTGCAACGCAGGCAGCGGCGGCTTTCGGAGCTCGTTCCGGTCGTGATCTATTGGTGGCCGGGTCCGCGCATGAATTTGCAGAGGCAACTTTACGCCTGATGGATGATGCTCCATTGCGCACAGCGCTGGGTCAGTTCGGGCGCGAGTATGTAGAACAGCACCATGAATGGCGTACGCTGACTGGCGACCTGGTCAATGTTTACCAACAAGCAATTGCTCACCATTTTGGGCAAGGCTCTGCTCCGTATAACGTATCGCTCCTACCTGTTGAAAGGTGATTCGTCCGTGCTACATAACTATGCTTTTCTTTCTGGCTTTCAGGAAGCGCCCAAAAACGAGGCCGTGGGGTTGGGAAGAGGTCATACGCAGGTGAGCGCAATGAGGCAGGCCCCTACAATGCAAGATGATAAGACAGCGTTGGAACACCTATTGAGACTGGTAGCAACTGATGCGCTTGCCTCGGGAAAATCTATTGAACTAGACTCAAATGAGGCATTGCTGCGTCTTATTCCCATCCTATGTGCCTATTTCTCTCGTAAGGAATTAATTGAGTTGCTTGGCAAGAAGGTGACTACCAGAATCCTGGATTTGCATCAACTAGAGGTAGTGCAAAACCTGTTTCTGGAGGAGCAGCTTCAGCACCTATTGCATCTTTTCAATGAAGCGCATATCCCGCTCATGCTCTTTAAGGGACCAGCTTTGGCACATACCATTTATTCTGAGGCGCGCCTGCGTACCTACCATGACTTTGATGCATTTATCCATCCCGATGATATGCCGCGAGCCGATCGATTGCTGACCCAAATGGGTTATGCATTCTATGAGGAGTACCGTTCAAATGTTATTGATCGCGATCGTACCGGCTATAACTATACCCTGGAGAGACAGGATTCGTGGCTGAAGGTGGTAATTGAATTACACACCGCGCCTCATCCGAGCGAAATCGGCACTCTTTTTGACATAGAAGCCATGTGGGCAAAGGCGCAGCACATTGAGGTGTTGGGCGAGCCAACATTGACTATGCCTCCAATCGACCACCTGCTATATCTTTGCTGGCACTATCGCTTTCATAGCTTTTCCCGACTGCTCTGGCTCTATGACGTGGTGGTTATGCTGCGCGCTGTAGGTTCAGAACTCGACTGGACAGCACTTATCGAGACAGCGCGACGGCAGCAATTAGCATCAACGCTGTACTACTGTCTGTCCTGGTGCCATAACCTATTTGGCGTTGAGATTCCCGCAGATGTTTTCGCGCGCTTGCGCCCACCGTTGATCTGCCGCCTGCTGGTTGAACGCATCGCGATGCCTGATGAGGCAGAGACGCTTGTACTACCACGGAGGCAAGCACGGCGCATCATCGCACATCGTGCTATGGTTGATAGCACGGTTGAAATATTCAAAGTTGGCTTGCAGACACTCTTTCCTCCGCCAGCAGCGCTTGCCAGGCGTTATATGGATCATTCGCGCTTGCCACTACAACTCTATTTCCTTTTCTACCTGGTCCACCCATGGGTTACCATAGCCAGGGGATTCCGCTACCTCCTGGGCAGCAGGAGTAAGAGGAGGCAATCGTAGGTGCAACAGGATGGATTCCCGCGCTCACTATACACGAGAGAAAGAATGTGCTTATGAATACACCACTTGTCAGTGTGATCATACCTTTTACAAAGCCCGACCTGGCTGAAGTCGTGCTTGAAAAACTTATGCAGCAGACATATCCTGCTGAATTGACCGAAATACTCCTCGTAGGCCCCAAGAGTAACGCCCTGAGCAGCGACTGCATCCGAGCGGTCGAGACCAAACCCATTTATTATCCGGGGGAAGCTCGTAACATCGGCGCTCATGTCGCAACAGGAGAGTATTTTCTGTTCCTGGACGATGATTGTGAACCCGCCATGGACTGGATCGAACAGAACGTGCGCGAGTTGGAAAAGCCCGAAGTTGGAGCGGTTGGTGGACAGATCGCAGGTAAATCGAGGGCTTTCTTCGCCCAATGTGTTGATTTCAGTCGCTTTGGCTTCAGTCAAGTCAATAAACCATCGGAGGGGGCGGTTTGTTCGGCAAGCCTGGGAGTGAAGCGCAAGGCATTTGAAGAAGCTCACGGTTTCAGCGAGATTTTGCGTTCTGAAGAGGACATGGATTTCTGTTACCGCCTGATCAAAATGGGCTATAAGACGGTCTATCAACCATCGATTAAAGTGCTTCATGATCACCGTCGTAACAGTTTTGCCGTCTTGATGCGCTACAGCTACTTTTATGGTCGGGTCAGTGGTCTTTATGTGAAGAGGCTCTACCCTGAAATGTCAAAACGTAATTCGATTCTGACCAGAATCCGTAACCCCTTCCTTTATCCATTTATGATGCTCCCTGTCTCCCTGGGAGCGACGCTCAATATTGTGCGGGCGAACGTGCGGGAATACCCCAGAGTGCTACTGTACGCGCCATTTATCTTTCTCTCAAAGGTAGCGAGCCATATTGGTATATGGCAATGGCTTCTGCAAGGGCACCCGGAGATGCCGCTATCATACAAGCAATAGTTCTGGGCAGGACAAGCGAAAGAGGTTTGGTTAGTTTATGAATAGGCGTTTGAAAATAGGATTTCTGCCCTCGCTTACCCTGGTGGATAAGCTTTCTTCGTGGAATATTACCAATGGGTATATGGCTCAAGTGCTCGAAAAGTACTGTGGGGATTTAACGTATATCGAGCCAATAGATATTCCGGAGTTATTGCTAGGAAAAGTTTTCAATAAAGCAACGCAGTTGTTGCTCAAGAAGAATTTCATGTATTATCACAGCTTCTTTATTGCCAAAAAATATGCTAAACTGCTTACCAAGGAAACTGTCTGATAGCAATTTTGACGTAATTTTTGCTCCTGCCTGCGCCTCAGAAACGGCCTTCCTGGAGATAAATACGCCTATTGTGATTGTTGAAGATGCGAATTTTGCCCTGTTGCATAATTACTACGCGCAATTTTCAAACCTGCTCCAGCGATCCTATTACGAGGCAAATACGCTCGAAGGGCTGGCGCTCACTAAAGCGGCCCTGGTACTTCACCCTTCGCCGTGGGCCAGACTATCTTCGCTTGAGAATTATCACGTGGCACAGGAGAAGGTTTACGCTGTTCCCTTTGGCGCCAATGTTGATACTCCTCCCCCAGCAGAGGTGGCTCTGACGCGGAAGAAATCTGACCAATGTACATTGTTTTTCATCGGAGTTGATTGGGAAAGAAAAGGCGGCGCCATAGCTTTTGAAACGCTGCTCAAGCTTGAAGAGCTGGGTATTCAGGCAGAATTAACTATTTGTGGATGCGTTCCGCCACCACAGTTTTCTCATGAGCGCATGAAGGTGATACCTTTCTTAAACAGGAAAGATGAAAAACAGCGTCGCGAGATGGAAAAGCTATTTGAAACGTCAGATTTCCTCTTCCTGCCCACAAGAGGTGAGTGTTATGGTATGGTCTTCTGTGAAGCGAGTTCATATGGATTGCCGAGCATTACAACGGATACCGGTGGCGTCTCGGGAGCGGTCACGAATGGTGAAAATGGCTTTATGCTGCCACTCAGCGCGGGAGGCGCTGAGTATGCAGAACTGATTGCGAAGGTGTACCGCGATGACCAGAGGTACGCTGAGTTGGTGCAATCGAGCAGAGCTGCCTATGAAAACAGGCTCAATTGGGACGCATGGGGAATGACTGTCACGAAACTGATCCATGAAATGCTTGAACGGGAAGAAGCGTCCAGGACGACCGCAAGAAGCGTCCCTACTATACACATAAATGCCTGATGTACTATTGCGCTTCGGACCCCTGACTTTTGGTGGAACCCGAAACCGAAGGTTTAGCAAGTACGTATTTCTACTTAGTAGTACATGCTAAGCTTCAAGGGATAAATCGCTGTCAATCTATACTATACTAAGATAGGAAAATTATGTCAAGAAGAGGAATAATTACAATAATCATTTCTGCAATTATCGTTATCCTTATTGTCGCTATTGTTGGCGGAGTTCTACTGGGGCAACGGTTGGGACAAAGTGGATCAAGCACTACAACTGCTACTTCAACATCTACGACCCAGACGTATACCGCAATTGGTATGCTACATATTGATGGGACCCAGCTTATCGATGCGACAGGACATCCGGTTCTATTGCATGGAGCGCAGATCGAAAGCCCCTTCAACTACTTGAAGGCGTGGGAACAGGGCAAGCAGCCATCGGCAAGTTTAAACAGCAAAGTTTTTGGCGCTATGGTACATGATTGGAAGATGAATGTGCTACGTTTGCCCACCTCCAACTGGATTTATGCTAAGTATCCCACGCGATTATCTGAATAAGTTGGATCAAGCGGTCCAACAGGCGAATGCGGCAGGGCTCTATGTAGTGCTCGATTTGCATGATACTAACCAGGGTGGATCACCCTATGGTAAAGATGCAACTCTACCAAAAACCGAAGATATCGCCTATTGGAAAACCATCGCCGAGCACTACAAGAACAATCCGATGGTCATGTTTGATGTGTACAATGAGCCAAAATATCACGATTGGAATACCTGGCTGCATGGAGGTGGAACGGTCAGTGGAGCAACGGTGGTTGGGATGCAGGATCTGGTGAATGCCATACGCTCAGTCGGCGCTAAGCAGATCATCGTTGTTGAGCCAGGATCGGCAGGAAAAGGGGTGCCGGGGGCCGACGCTGCCGAGGAGGGCGGCTGGACAACAATTGGTAATAATATTATCAATGATCCCAATATCTTGTATTCACTGCATGTTTATGATAAGATCAATCTATCTGCTCAACAGCAAGATGCAAAGTGGGGACCAATCCTCAATCACTACCCGCTCTATTATGGTGAGTGGGCGTTCTTACCGAATGCGCAGATTCCGGCTCACTGCAAGGGCGTCTCCCATGACCAGGCAGACAGCGTGGTGAAGGCCTTTCTAGACTACATGGATTCCCGCCACGCGAGCTGGTCTGCGTGGGACTTTGCCCCCCCGCATTTAATTCAGGATTTCAACACCTTTAGTCCAACTTCACTCGATGTCCCCTGGACATGTGGGGACGCGAAAGCTGTTGCAGGCATGGGGCAGATTGTCAAACAGCATTTGACCGGTCAATAGAATTCACATTTGTAGCTAGAAATAGCTGGCG
>DMFQ01000473.1:19799-22030 GCA_003450555.1 Ktedonobacter sp. | reverse complement strand
CGCCAGCTATTTCTAGCTACAAGCTGAAACCGTAGAAGGTGCCATCGCCTGAGCCCCAGTAGAGCCAGCCATTCACGACGATGGGCGAAGAGTACGAGTTCGCTCCTGTAAGGTAATTCCACAATATTGCCCCGGTTGAAGCATTCAACGCATAGATTTTATTAAAGGACGAGAAGTAGACAACTCCATTGGCTACTGCTGGGGAACTAAAAATGCTGGATGCTGCATGTGTCTTCCAGAGCTTAGCCCCTGTAAGAGCATTGAGAGCATAGAGGTTCCCACTGATGGTACCAACGTAGAGCGTCCCGTTGTCTGAGACCGCCTGGGTAGATATATCGCCGTTACTATCCTGCCCAATCGGTGTTGACCAGGCCAATGTGCCTGAGTCCTCATGGAGAGCGTAAACACTTCCATTCTTACTACTAGCATAGACGATACCTTTTGTGACCGTGATGCCAGAACCAACGTCGTCATCAGGACCGTATTGGGGTACCGGATAGTTCCAGACGACCGCCCCGGTTGTTGCATTCAAAGCTATCACCGCGGCATTTGGATTGCCGACGCCAGAAAAAATGGTGTTCGTGTTCGTGTCAACTCCGATCGCTCCCCAGAACCCATCATCAGTCGTATACTGCCAGCGGATTTGTCCACTCACTTCGTCAATGGCATAAATTGAACAGGAGTTATGATCCAGGTGCGAGGTTCCGAGGTAAAGAGTCTTAAAAGCAACGGTTGGAAAACTCACCTGGTGCCAGTTGAGAATCTCGCTCCATTGAAGTACGCCCGTCTGTGCATCAACGGCGTAGTAAGGAGAAGGGATACCCTCATCGTTACTGCCAACTGTACCTAAGAAGACGAGGCCTGTAGCAGGATCAACCACAGGCGCCGAATAATTGCGGAAGGTGCTGTGTGGATTGAAAGACCACAACAAGACTCCGCTGGTGGCGTTGTAGGCATTCAGCAACCCATCCATAGTGGCAATGTAGACGATACCGTTGGCATAAACAGGAGAGTCTTTCAGTCCTACGGCAGTCGCTCCCGTCCATTTCGGTTGAAGACCGGCTACATTGCCCGCTCCGAGTCCATATTCGTAAGGGTTCGCACGATGATGCGCAGGGTCGAAGCCGAAATCACCCCAATTCGTATTAATTGTAACAGGTGCTGAAAACGTGCTCCCGCTTGTCTGCCCTACACCGATCAGTGTATTTGAACCAGGGGTAGCACTTGTGGGAATAGTGACAGCTTGACTGATATTTCCATTGGCGTCGGCGCTTGTAGTAGCAAGAGCTATACTAGAAGTATCATTCCAGTAAAGCTTAACAGACTCGTTCGCCTGAAAGCCCGAGCCTACAGCGGTACCGCTCTGACTCGGCGATATACTTGACGGATTAGTGCCAAGGCCATTGCTCAAGGTGAACGCGTTTTGTGTAATGCTATTGCTCGTAGCTCCAAGGGCAGCCACAGAATAAGCGCCATTGGCTGCCGTGGGAACGGTGAAGTTTCCCTGTATTGTACCTGAGTAACCAGCCGTTACATCTGCTATGTCATTCCCTGTGCCGGGGCCGGTGTAGTTCCAGATTATATGTACCGTCTCGTTAGCGGCATAGCCTTGCCCGCTCATCTCCACATTGAGACCCGCTGGTCCTGTGTTGGCGCTCAAGTTAGAACTCGGGGCAAGGACAGTGTAGATATTCGTGATAGCGAGCTGACTTGTTCTTCCAACAATCTTCACAGAGTAGCCACCAGGTGTTGCTGCTGCCGGCACCGTCACTGTAGTTGGTATCAAACATCCGAAGCCGTTTGTAGTAGCAGATGCTAAAGGAGTAGAGCCATTGTTCCAGAAGATATCGACGGTTTCGAGTCCTATGAAGCCATAGGCACTCACCGTCAACGTTGTGTTGGCGGAACCTTTCACGGGAGCGAGCGCGAGAGTTGGCGTGTAGATGGTGTATTTGTATGTCGCTATGAATTTACTTGTCTGACCAATACCAGCGACATAATAGACGCCAGGAGCATAACCCTTGGGAATCGTTGCATTGACCGTAAACGACCCTGTAGAATCACCAGTAGTAGTTGCAATCAACACTCCATTTGTATGGCCCTTGGAGTTCCAAAAGATCCTTAACAGTCTCGCCAGCCGCAAAGGCATCACCGTGAACAGCAGTGGCCGAACCTGGACCGCCAGCTTGAGGGCGTAAATACACTTGAGGTAGCTGAGTAAATGTGGCTGT
>DMFQ01000473.1:12449-19774 GCA_003450555.1 Ktedonobacter sp. | reverse complement strand
CTGAAGTTCCCTTTGCTATTAGCTGTTGCAGTGGCTTCCAGGGTACCTGTGCCAGGACCGGTGTAGTTCCAGTAGACATTGATAACCTCCTTGGGCGAATACAGAAAACCTTGTACCGTAATAGGAATCTGATCGTCATTAGCTGTATAAGCTCCTTTTGTAGGAGTAACTGAGAGTGTTGCACCCGATGCACGTGCATACGGAGGGTGAGGAAGTGCAATGATGATGCCTGATACTATTAAAGAAAGTATCAGTATCAAAATAGAAAGACTCCATCCACTGCGAAAAAAGGGTCGAGCAGGTAATGTAAATTTGAGCGAGCCTTCAGACATTAATGAAATCCCCCCACAATTTTTTAAAACTGTCTATGTTTAAGGTGCGAAAGCGGTCTATGGTGCGAATGCGTACATTATGCCGTCCATGTTTGCCTGGTAGAGTACGCCGTTAGAGATACTTCCTGGACCCAGAAAATTTGATTTTCTATTTGCATCCTGGAAGCTGAAAAGCTGGTTACCTGTCGTTGTATCTACCACAATCATAGAAGTGCCAACGGCTACCTCAACCAACCCCGCTACGGAGGTCACACTACTACGTGCGTCATAGTTAAGGCAATCTTGCCAGAGAGGGACACCTGTGGCCGGGTTTAGAGCGCTCAGAGTGCCGGCACAACTTGTACCATTCACTGTCGCGGTGCCAGCAGCTACATACAGGGTAGTTCCGTCCCAGGCACTGGATGAACTACTCGGCCCTGGGGGTGTAGCGAGCCGTAGTTCCCATAAAGGTCCTGCGCTGATATTTGCCCGGTCGAAGGCGTAATAGATACCATTCTTGTTGGCAAGGCCGACCATATTATGAGAGGTGCCGTTAATTAGCGCAGTGAAAAGTGTTGGCGAACTGCCGAAATCGCCGTCGTTGATCATTTCTGCTGCTGGTATCTGCCAGAAGCCGATAAGCGATAGGTCAGATGCGTTTAAAGCTATTAGCGCATCCATCATCTTCTCATGCTTATTACATAACCCTCTCTCGCTGGAGGAAAAATAGAGAGTGCCTGTGTTCACGTCAATGGTTGGTGAAGACCATACGCTTCCGCCCACACACCCTGCAGGTACAACATTGAAGGTATGTTGTATCGTTCCTGTTAAGGCTTCAAGCTGAACAACGTATCCCTGTATCTTACTACAATCAGCATGGGCCGATACGCCCATGTAGACGCTGCCATTGAACACTGTTGGTGAACTGTATAGAAAGGTGTTTGGCGACGTTCCGAGGGCCGTTTGCCAGATAATTGTTCCAGAATTCGCATCAAGCGCATAGAGATTTGCATCACCTCCGCCGACGAAAACCACTGTTTTGGACACTCCTCCAATTTGCACGGAAGCAACTGCCGCTGTACTGAGCACACCATGAATCTGGTTTCTACAATCTGTGGATTGCCCCAGGTTCGTTTTCCAGAGATCGCTCCCATCTGATAGATTTGATGCATGTTCAAAGCCGTCATAGGATCCCCAATAGAGCAAGCCATTTGCTACTATTGGTTGGGTACTGATGTGGCTGCTTATCTTGTGCGACCAGCGCAATTTCAGGTTAGGTGCAGTGGCAGGATTGATGATCGTTTCGGCACTATTGAAATTGGTATGTCCATCATTGCCCAGGAAAGTAGGCCAATCCCCATCCTGGGCGCGGGCAACCTGTTGCCGAAGGAGTACGCTCATTGTCCCTATTAAAACGAAGAGAAGCATAAGTACTATGAGGACAAAACGTCCCCTTTTCTTAAAGATGTGTTTAGACGTGGGTTGAGGCTGAGGTTGTAGATCCATGCTGTCCTATCCTTTTTCGCGTACCGGTTATTGTAGGGCTAATCTCAAATACAGCATAGACTATGCATAGCAAGAAATAACGGTTTAGATGGTAGTAAAGTGGTTGTTTTTCTCTATATATGGTTAAGATGTAGAAACTAACAAGAGGGTACTATTTTTACTTTAGGTAGAAATACGTATCGGCTGCTTGTATAAGCCGATACGTATTTGACTGATTCATTGTTAGAGGCTGAAGGCATACATCTTACCATCGGTTGAGCCGCAGTAGAGCCAACCGTTGACCACGATGGGAGACGAGTAGATCAGGCCACCTGTGAGGTAGTTAAACAATATTGCCTTCGATGTAGCATTGATTGCGTAGATTCTTTTACCTCCCAGCGTTGCAAGGTAGACGACGCCGTTTGCTACCACCGGAGAGCCGTAGATCAGCCCGATATTTTTCTTCCAAAGGAGAGCTCCCGTGCTATCATCCACAGCATTCAGGTTATTATCCATCGCTCCTGCATAGACGACCCCGTTGGCGATAGCTGGTGATGCAATGTTACCCTGACCGGTAGGCTGCACTCCTACATATGCCGTCCAGACGGACGAACCATCGCTCTCCTTGAGTTTGTAAAGGTAACCGTTTTTTCCATTGAAGTAAACGGAGCCATTCGCGATGGCAATACCTGAACCTGCCTGGCTACTTGATGAAGAGCCAGCTATTGGAGACTGCCATTTCACGATGCCCAATGTTGCATCAAAGGCCACCACCATGCTGGCCGGGTTGCTGATGAAAGCGATCGCAGTGTTTGTGCTGGTATCAACTGCGATAGCACCCCAGATGCTACCATTGATAGGGTTTTGCCAATCAAGTTTGCCAGTGATTTCGTCGATGGCATATATTTGAGTCGGATTGGCTCCGCGAGCGACACCAACATAGAGAGTTTTCAAAGCGACGGTTGGAGGACCATAGACATTCCACGCCATAATCATGCTCCATTTGAGCGCACCGGTTTGAGCATCAAGTGCATAGAGCGGCGAGGGAATACCAGTACTCTGGTAGCCAATGGTACCGAAGAAGACCAGGTTGTTGACGGGGTCAACCAGGGGAGCCGAGAAGTTGGGAAAGGAACTATTCGAGTTAAACGACCATTTCACCGCAATGCCAGATTGTTTCTTATAATTTGCCTTCTTGGGAACAAGGGTTATAGAGGCTCCGGCAGCATGAGCTGAGAAATTGCGTGGAATAACGACCAACATGGCTCCCAGTAAGAAAGCAAGGATCATTATTGCTAAAGCTATTGCCCATTGCTTTTTTGAAAAGGTTTGGGACACCTGGGATGCTCCACGAGTAGGCGATATATCTTTCATTACGTATCTTCCTTTGTAGCTTGTCATATAGTTCGGCAAGGATACCACAAGAAAGAATACAGCTTATGTAGGAACATCCCATGCACAAACGGCAGTAGGTTGG
Organism: Ktedonobacter sp.; assembly: GCA_003450555.1. Classification (GTDB taxonomy): domain Bacteria; phylum Chloroflexota; class Ktedonobacteria; order Ktedonobacterales; family Ktedonobacteraceae; genus UBA11361. Next base: position 16,501 of record DMFQ01000473.1, on the reverse strand, counting down.
TGATAATTCTGAACTTGTGGTTATAGAAAGGTAACTACAAGTTCAAAATTATCTGTTACTCATCCCACTGTATTACTGTTATGTAAAAGAGATTCCCATCATCGTGTATGGAGGGAGATGAACGGTCATGCTAGACCAGTTTGCCCCTGATACGAGATTGACTTGCGTCGTCGAAATGCAATTAGTTGGTTGGTTAAGATTGACCTTGACTGTATACACATTTGCTTTGGTGCCCGCTACCAGCCCTGGATTCTGCGCGAGAACTTTTAAGGCGGAATAATCAGTTCCAGTCGTGTTGACAAGCACGATACTATTCTGTGTCCTGGTATAGAAGCCCGTCGTTAACACTCCTGAGGAGTTCGCAGATGCAGCATTTGCGACATAACCACCATCGGTGATGTTCAGGTAATTTGCTCCACCCAATAGTTGATATGCATAGTAAGAGGGATAGGGTTGAAATGTGCCGCCTTTCGGTGTACCGCAGTCCATCTTTGAATCAACGACCCCAAACATGCATAGGTTCCCCTGTGGAATATTCCATGAATAGAATGCCAGTCCAGCAGGTACTGCTCGTGATGCACCGTAAGAAGAACGCGTATCGTTTACGGTATTAAGAAGATCAACCATAAACAGCCCATTGTTTAAGGGAGCAAGGGTTGGATCGTTCCTGCAAACGTTAGGTTCACAAGAATTCATATTATACTCGTCTAAGTAGATAGGAGTTGTGGCAGCGTTTGGCTGCTTACCAGCGTGAACAGCTCTGGATACTTGCTCGTATTGTGACGCGACCCCTAATAGTGGATCTTGCGCATTGCCAACGAGCGACTTATCTCCTCCGCTATTAAAGTTTGATCCATACAAATAGCGGTGATATGAGATGAAATCAATGTACGGATAAATTGCCGGATCGTTTAACAGGCTAGAAAACCACATCGTCAGATGACTTTGTAGAGCGTAAACCAGCGCTGGACCGCCTATTTTGATTTGCGCTCCATCTCCATTTGCTTGTTGCCGCATCAGAGGAGCTGCTGCCGCAAATATTGCTTTATAGGCGGTAACCCTATCCTGGTCAGCATTCTGATCACCCTGGGGCATACACAGGAACTGACCGCCGTCGGGCTGATTCCAAATTTCATACAGTGTATGCAACCTGGGAAACTGGTGATCCACATGGGAAACGACTAATGCCGCCAACTTGCCCCAGGTCTGTGTCCCTACATCATGGCCATTAACAAGATACATTGGCTTCACGGATGCGGGATTATAGGGAGGGTTGTTTGTCAGGCACGGATTCGTCTGTTTCGGCGACTGGTTCTGCGGTTGTAACCAGTTCGGTGTATAGCCCAATGAAATCATTGGCTGTAAATTATAGGCTGTGACAAGCGCCAGTTGAGAGTCGAGCAACGTCCAATTCTGTTGGGAGGAGGTAGTTAAACTGGCTGATGTTGGAAATATTTGTGACATGTAGTCGGTATCGCCCAGCTTTGCCAGGCGGAGACCCGCTTGAGGAACGTAGCTACCGGCATGGTTGAGAGCTATACCAATGCCAATGCCCCCAACTCCAAGAAATGTCGATGGAATGGGATGTGCATGGTTATTTCGCGAACCAAAGTCCACAGTAATATTTCCTGAGGTACTTGAGGTACTTGAAGTGTTGGTAGTGTTCGCCTGTTGGGTCTGACTAGTAAATGAGTATGCGCTATTCTGTGCGGTACCAAAGTCAGCCGTAACTCCATTAGAGGCAGTTACTGGCGTTACTAATTGTGCTCTGACAATCAGCAAACCAGTTAACAAAAATACAAGAATGAGAGATGACAATACCAGCATACGCGTGGACTTGCTCATCTTTTTTCCTTCTTGGAGAAAACGGAACCTTTTGTGCGTACTCTTTTCCATAAAACGATAACTTCCCCTTTACTTTAGTAAACAATACTCTCCCCTCCCCCACTAGCACAACGCTTCGTCTTAACCAGGGTAACAAGATATAGTACTAAGCACCATGAAGCATCAGGATATAGTACTAAATGGCATGGAGTATAGAAAGGAGTATGCGAGGTTGATAAAAATTAACCGTATTTCTTGATTTTCTGCATTATCTTAACAAAATCGTAACCTACAAGCCCCATCTACTTATGCTATTGTACGAGGAGAGGTTCCTTAGAGGAATGTTCTGCATGTCTAAGTGGTCCGACAAGTAAGTAGTAAAGACATACATCATGTGCTGGAGGATATATGCACGAAGAAGAATATACTATTCCTGAGATGGTTGACGATGTCCGCGCAGGAAAAATGCAGCGTCGTCAATTTATGAAACGGCTCACGCTCATGGGCGTTTCTGCGGCTGGCGTTGGAGCTATCGTCGCAGCCGCGGCCTCGCGTCAATTCGCCTCACAGCAAGTTCCACATCAAAATCTACAGCATAATGTGGATCACCTTCAGCGCCATGACGAACATCTTACAAACCAGTCACAAGGCAATTTGCATCAATTGCACAACGACTATGCTGAGCACGCAGTCGTTGAAGATAGTATGTACCCCCATCCACTTGTTGGTCGCGCGGCGATTATGGCTCGTAAAAGTGCAGGCATGGCGGCTATCCCCGGGTTGAAGATCAGCGTGACAAATCGCATTGTGAATGGCAGCCAGTTGACCGTTGAATGGGTTGCTTCAGGCACTCACACGGGCAATTACCCTGGTTTGCCTGCCACCGGTCGCGCGTTCTCTATTCCGGGAGTCACCGTTGTTGTTCGTCAAAACGGTAAAATTCTCCGAGAGTCACTCTACTACGATATGAAAGGAAGTGCAGAACCAGCTAGGTTCCAAGTAGTCATGCAAGGGTTGAAAGGAACATTTTTATATGTCACATACTATGAAGCGAGCGATTCTTGTTTTGCTGGCTTTGTCGTTCATCACAAGCGTTACACTCTTTACATTTACCCATCGAGGAGCATCCAATGTTCATGCGAAGGGTGTAAGTCCGAATGTAGTCCCCTTGAGCGACTATTTTGGCTCAAACAATGACCAATTTTATGCGCTAGAAGCACCACATGGGTTTCTGCGCTGGAGCTATCAGTACCAGCAAGGTGGCAATACCTGGTCCCCAGCACTCGTGGTTGTTGGAAAGATCTATTTCGAGGTAGCTAATAGCAGTAGTACAGCAGTGGAAGCGCTCAGCAACCTCGATGGTTCGGTGAAGTGGAGCTTCCCCTTTCCCACCGGAACCTTTGGTGCAAACGGAATAGCAGTGGCTAACGGTTTCATCTACTTCGCGGTAAATAGTAACGGAAGTGCTGGTAGTATCTACGCCCTCAACGCAAAGACTGGCTCAATTGCCTGGATTTTCACGGCAACAACATCCGATCAATCTTTTGGGAACCCGATTGTGGTCAACGGAGTGGTCTATGCTGCTGAACACTCTTCTTCGGGAGGTATCCCTCAGATGTATGCTCTCGATGGGAGTCTTGGCTCAGTGAACTGGTCTCATGAAATACCAGTTGCTGCCGGAACTAATCTGGCTTCGGCCAATGGAGTGATCTACTTCGGTGGCTCTTCTGCTTTATACGCAATAAGTGCGGTCGACGGCAGTTCGATGTGGAGTTCTCCAGTAGACAATGGTCCTGTCTCAACGCCAACTATAGGTACAGGCATCATTTACTATGCCTCAGCAGCGAACTTTTTGACGGCGGTCAACGCTACTGATGGTTCACTCACCTGGCACCAACCAGTACACAAGCCTTTTGCTGTGAATGTTTCCCCGGCACTCTACTTAGGGGGAGTCTACATTGGTTCGATGGATCTCAATATGTATGCCTTCAAAGCCAGTACGGGCGTACCTATCTGGAAACATAAAGTAGGCCTTGCCATTACGACTACGGCAGAAATCAAGAACGGGATCATCCACGTTGGTTTGATCAATGGCACCTTACGTACCCTCAATGTCAGTGATGGAATATTGAGGTGGTTTTATCATACAAACGGTACAATCACCACTTCCTCTCCTCCTGCAGAGGGATAAGTAGTATTGGGATGTAGCTTGAACAATGAGAAGAGGG
>DMFQ01000473.1:376-12321 GCA_003450555.1 Ktedonobacter sp. | reverse complement strand
CCCTCTTCTCATTGTTCAAGCTATTCTAGCTAGCTCTATAATTCTCAGACTTCCAACAATTTCTTTAACTTGCGTTGAGCTAATCCACCTTCTGTCCCTTTATTTTTCATTGTCAATGCTGGATCATCCTGCCCACGCTCTTCCACAAACAATTCATGCAATATATGACCATCAAATTCATGAGGTAAGGGCAAACCCATGCTATGGAGCACGGTTGGTACAAGATCGTACACCTCTGCGTTGGGAGCTGCGAAGCCTTGTTTGATGCCTCTGCCAAAGGCATAGAGTACACCCTCTTTCTGATGCGAACCTCGCCTCTTTTTGCTATTTCTACTCGTTGATACATCATTCCAGAGCCACTTGTTCCCTAGACTCATGTTGAAAGTAATACCATCACTGGGCAGCAATAACAGGTGTTGTTCAAGAGGAGCAAATGGGCCGGAGCCGTAGACTTCCGTCGTATATATAGCATCGATGAGCGGCTTACCAGTAGCTGGGTCAACGAAATGTTTGAGGTCTTCACCTAATTCGGCAACGCGCTCAGGCGACATCTTTGCATCCAGGAAGATATCGGCATAGCCACCCCCGTAACCTGACACAGATGGTACATAGGCCACAGTGTTCTCCCAATCAACGTCCTGCAGGACCGGCTTGTATAGTCCACCTCTTTTGCGTTTCTTGACGATGCCAGCACTCTTAAGCGTTTTCTTCGCGCTGCGTACCAGCGAGAGGAGGCCTATTTGACCCAGAGCGTGTTTGAGAATGGCAAGCCGACTCGCCTTTTCACGTTGAGCGGTCGAATGCAATTTCAATAGCCCTTTGCCAAAGAGATATTCATTGATATCAAAGGAGCGGCTCACTCCCTGGAAACCATGGTCTGAGACAACAAAAAAGGTATCTTCAGGCCCAAGCTGATCTAAAAACAGCCCGAGGGCGGAATCCAACCTGCGGTAGTATTCGATTATCTGAGGTTCAAATGAGACGATTTCATCCCAAAGTGTATGCTGCAAACGATCGGGACCGACAAAGGCGACGTAACAAAAATCCCAGGGTTTCTCTTTCAGCATATAGGTAATGAGTTGAATACGCTTTTCCGTTACCGAGAGCACTGCATCGACGAGCCGGGTCACCCTGGACTCGACATTCCCTTTAAAGATTTCGCGCATATTTACATCAATTTCATAGTCAGGAACCACCTGCAAAAGTTCTTCTTTAAAGGATGCAGGGTATGTAAAATCTCCGGCTGTGCTGGGAGTCAGGTAGCCGGAGACCATATAGCCATTGATAGGTTCGGGGGGATAGGTTGCGGGGATATTTATCACGAGCACTTGTTTACCATATTCGCTCAAGATGTTCCAGATAGCTTTTCCGCCCCTACGCTGTGACTGTACGTGTGCTTTGCGCGGTTGCCCCACCTCTGCCTGTTCATCATAAGCCCAGAAGTCATAGACGCCATGGCGCGCGGGTTTGAGACCCGTGGAGAGCGAGGTCCACGCGGGCGGAGTTAGGGGGGGATATTTCGATTCAAGCACTGCCTCACATCCCTGGTCACGCAGTTTTTTAAAGTTGGGCATATCCCCACGCTCAATGAGCGGATGTATGATACGAAATGCCAGTCCATCGACACCGAAGATGACTGTACGCACGCTGTTCTTTCTCCTTCTATCGTCACACCCAACTTACTTGTCGAGTATTTTTTTGAGTTTTCGTCTTGTCAGGCCGCCATCACCACCCTCTGCACTTTTTCCTGCTCCCACTAACCCTTGCTCCGCGTGCTTCTGTTCAACAAACAATTCGTCCAGGACACGACCATCAAAAGTGTAGGGAAAGGGTAGATGCATACTGCTCAGTAAGGTGGGAACCAGATCGAAAATCTCGGCATTGGCAGCTTTGTAGCCGCGCTTGAATCCTGCGCCGTACGCGTAAAGCACCCCGTCCTTATGATGCGAGCCAAATGTTTTGCCGATGTCTTCCCAGATGCGCTCATTGCCGAGTTCCATACGGAAGGTCACACCTTCCTGGGCCAGTAATAAGAGGCGCGGTTCGCGCGGGGCGAATTGACCCTCGCCAAAGACTTCAGTTGTGTAAATGGCGTCAATTAACGGTTTGCCGTTCTTTGGGTCTTTCTGGCGTTTCAGGTCCGCACAAAGTTCCGCCACCTGCTTGTCCGTCATGTCAGGACTCAGAAAAACATCGGCATAGCCACCCTGGAAGCCAGAGAAGGAGGGCACATGGGCCAAAGTATTGTCCCAGTCGATATCTTCGAGCAGCGGCCTGGATGCATCAATGTCTGCATTCTCCCAGACTCCAGCCGCCTTGAGAGATCTCTTCAACTTGCGCGCCAGCGGACGCAGCCCTAACTGATTGGCGAGGCGTTTGAGCGAACTGGCATGCCCTGCTTTCTTGCGTGCCGCCTGGACCTTCGGATCTAACGTGAGCAACCCTTTGCTAACCAGGTATTCGTTGATATCAAAATAGCTGTTATGCCCACGGAAGCCGTGATCGGAGACAAGGAACAGGTTATCATCCGGTCCAAGCAGCGCCAGGATTTCTCCAAGAGCATCGTCGAGCATCTTGTAGTAGCGATTTGTGCGCGGGTCGAGAGCAATCGCCTCTTCCCACAACTGATGCTGAAGACGATCGGAACAGATATAGGCCAGGTAACAGAAATCCCAGGGTTTCTCTTTCAGCATATGCATGATGAGCTGCGTACGCTGCTCCGTTATACGCATCAGCACATCGACCATCGGCCCAACCTGCAACTTCAACCTGAGGCTTTCATATTCGGGGCCTGGTACAAGTTGATACTGCGGTGCGACCTTGAAAAGTTCTTCCTTAAAAGATGATGGATAAGTAAAATCCAAGTCCGTGCTGGGTGTAAGATACCCACTAACCATATAGCCATTGACGACCTCGGGCGGGTAAGTCGCGGGCACGTTGATAACGAGAACCTGCTTACCATACTCGCTCAGGATGTTCCAGATGGCTTTTTCCGCTCGTCGTTGCGTCTGCACATGAACGCCGCGCGTGACTCCACGCTTCCGCTCATTTTGCTCATCAGCATAAATCCAGTAGTCATAGACACCATGACGAGCAGGTTTCAATCCTGTCGAAAGTGAGGTCCAGGCGGGCGGCGTGAGCGGCGGATACTTCGATTCAAGGATGGCCTCGCATCCCTCGTCACGCAATTTCTTAAAGTTAGGTAGCTCTCCACGTTCAATCAGTGGGCCTATAATGCGGAATGTCAGTCCGTCTACACCAAATATGACTGTGCGCATATATGATCTCCTTCTACTGTCAGCAAGTATCTGTATTTCTACGCCTCAAGCAACTTCTTCAATTTGCGGCGCGCTAGTCCACCATCTGCTCCATTGCCGGGTTCGACGGGTGGTTGTTCCCGCTCCACAAACAGCTCATCCAACACACGCCCATCAAATTCATTCGTGAAAGGTAGTTCCATACCACGCAGCAACGTTGGTACAAGATCATATATCTCTGCATTGGGCGCTTTGAAGCCGCGTTTGAAGCTGGCGCCATAAGCATACAGCACGCCATCTTTGTGATGCGAGCCAAAGGACTTCCCAAGATTTTCCCAAAGTTGCTCATTTCCTAGCTCAACACGAAATGTGACGCCATCATTGGGCAACAACAACAAGTGCGGTTCGCTGGGCGCATACGGGCCTGAACCGTACGCTTCGGATGAATAGATTGCATCGAGTAACGGTTGGCCATTCTTCGGATCTTTCAAATTCTTGAGGTCCGCACGAAGCTCTTCCACGCGTTCGGCAGAGAGATCAGGGCTTAAGAAAATGTCAGCATAGCCAGAGGGAAAGCCTGAAAAAGAGGGTACGTAGGCCAGCGTCTGCTCCCAATCGATATCATTCAGTGCCGGTCGATCCAGTCCAGCCTCGAAATTTGGCGGAACCCACATGCCCATCGTTTTGAGTGAACGTTTGATTTTTCTGGCGATTGAGCGCAACCCCATCCGCGTAACGATTTGTCTGAACCTGGTGGCGCGGCTTGACTTGCGCCGATTGGTCTCAAACGAGGCTCCCAGTTTTAGCAGCCCTTTGCTGTAGAGATACTCATTGATATCGAAATACGTACTGTGCCCACCGAAACCATGGTCTGACACAATGAAAAGGTTATCTTCTGGACCAAGTTGGGCTAGAACCTGTCCCAGCGCATCATCCATCAGACGAAAATAGTCGTTAGTACGAGAATTGAGCGCATACACCTCTTCCCAAAGCGGGTGTTGTAGGCGATCCGCGCCAATGAACGCCAGGTAACAGAAATCCCAGGGCTTCTCCTTTAGCATGTACATCATGAGCTTGATGCGCTCTTCTGTCATACCTATGATGGCTTCAACCAGTGGTTCAACCTTACCCATTGTTTTCAAACGCTCGTAAGCGTTCATTTCCAGGTCTATTTGATACCCTGGTGCTACCTGAAAGAGTTCCGCCTTGAAGGAAGAAGGATAGGTAAAATCCACCGAGGTGCTCGGAGTCATATACCCGCTGACCATAATCCCATTGACAGGTTCTGGTGGATAGGTTGCCGGCACATTGACCACCAACACCTGTTTGCCATACTCGCTCAGGATGTTCCAGATGGCCTTTCCACCACGGCGGCGAGTCAAGACGTGCGCTTTGCGCGCCTTTCCTTTTTCATGTTGATCATCGTACGCCCAGAAGTCAAAGACGCCATGACGCGCAGGTTTTAGGCCTGTCGAAAGCGAGGTCCAGGCAGGTGGAGTGAGCGGTGGATATTTGGACTCAAGGATAGCTTCACAACCTTCTTGAGCTACTTTTCGAAAATTGGGCAATTCCCCTCGCTCAATCAATGGGTGAAGAATACGAAATGTCAGCCCATCAATACCAAAGATAACTGTACGCATTTTATGCCTCTTTCACTTTGTTCAGGTTATTCTTCCCTTTCACCTGCGTAAATTTGTTACGTATTGCCTTCAAGACAATTTCATCCTCGGGGCTTCCCTTAAATAATATGAGCAGCCAGATATACAGTTCGAGAAAAACCGGTATCAATAACAACTGTATAGAAAAAATTGCGTGACCAATCATCAGGCTCATTCTAATGTGCAGGAGATAGATCAGATAAAGCGCGATACCGATCATGATGGCGCTAATCAACCCTGCCACTACAGGCTTCAATGAATCCATGCGATAGGGGTGCATTTTGAGAAGCAGGCGTACCTGGAGCATACGCATGAAATTTAAGGCACAGATAGAGAGACCAGTGCTTATAGCGGTACCCATGGCGCCATAACGGGGCGTAAGTAAAATGCCCAGTACAATATTAACGGTAACAGCTACAAGTGAGTTGAGAAAAGAGAGACGCTGGTATCCTGTCATCAGCAACATATACCCAACGGCACCCGTTCCTGCATTAATGAGAGCTCCCAGAGAAAAAGCAACCAGGAGCGGCCACGCGGGTGCAAAAACAGCACCGGGAATAGCAAGTAAGTATGGAGAGAAAAGCACCCATAATCAAAAAGATCGGCAGGCTAAAAGATATAGACCACTTTGTCATAATCTTAAACATCGATTCAAGCTTCTTCATTTCGCCTTTACTATGCAATTCAGCAATAGTGGGTGCAAAAATATTATTCAGGGAGATTAAAGGCATGGCGATAAAGTTACTTAACCTCAAAGCGGCTCCATATTGACCAATTGCGACAGCAGTAATGCCGAAGGCTGCCAGCAATATTGTGTCAATAGAGTCCAACACGGTATCGATAATCGTTGTCAAAAAATTCAAGGTAGCAAAGGTGAGCCACTCGCGAACTTCATACTGTTCAGGCTCTGGCGTAGCAACGCGTGAGACCTGACGAAAAAGAAAATACATATTCAGTATCGTGCTAAACATTGTGCTGATAAGCAAGACGAGGGCAACGGCAGTGATGCCATCTTTACTGCGAAATAGGAGCAGAACAACGACTAACAAGAGTATCTGTAATAGTGGCTGGAGGATACCAGTTGAAAGGACACGCCATTTAAAAGCTCTAAACCCGCGCAGCCCGGCAAACCACATCACCTGCATGGTCATAAGCGGAATCACGGGCGCCATCACCTGCAATAGAGCAATCGCGCGGGTGAGCGATACTTCATTGTCATGAGTATGGTGTTTTAAACTAATCCATAAAGTGACCAGCTGAGTCGTAAAAAGGAGCAAAAGCACGGCACCCAGGATGCCAGCTATGCCAGCAAGCGCGGTACAAAATAATAATAAGCCCTGCAGAGATTTTGTCTGCTGCCTGCCTCGATAGATGGCCACGTAGCGTACCATCGCGTCATCCAAACCCAAATTGAAGACAGCAGAAACAAGATTAACCAAAGACAAGCAGAGCGTGTACAGACCATAGCCTCCGGCCCCAAATCCGTACTGAATGAGAAAGGTGCTCACATACTTAAGTATACTTCCGACGATATTACCGAAGCCGACTATACCAGCTGCACCAGCCGCTCCTGACACTTCCGATTTCATTTCGAGCTGCTCAGTACCTTGTTTCTTTGCTATGTTGGTGAGCACCATCATCGGTATAGTTCTCAGCTTCTCAAACTCAGGATCATCGTTGAACGCTGCGATTCGAGAAGTCTCAAGATCGTCAGGAATAGAGTGTTGGAGGGTTTCAAGCAACGCTACATGCTGCCTGGCAGATGTAGGGTGCTGGAATTGCTCTCGTTGCTCCGCTTTAACCATGGCGATACTGTACGGTCCCTCTGATTGTTCACATTCAGTCTCAAATGGCAAAGGAGTTTTTTTTATCCGCGGTCGTTTCGGCGGAAACTGGCTTACGAACGCAGACATATTTTGCAACTCTCGCCCTAAGGGAGAAAGTTCCATTTGAATCTGTTCTTGAGTAGGAAGCGTTGTCGTAGCAACTAACCATTCCTTAGAACGATGCGTCTGCTCAGGTGTTGAAACAGGTACCACCAACGTTGCGTCATCTTGCATTGCTCGATCTTGCTCTTCAGGCGCTTCGTTAAAAGGCTGAAAGTTTAACCGCTGCTTTTGGCGCTGCGAATCGTCCTGAGAAGGGAGTGCCTGGTCATTGCTCATGCAATTTTACTGCCTTTAAAAGTAGGAGGTAATATACTTACCTCCTGCCTGCTTAGATAGACATATTTCTGTTTAAACATATCCCAGGTCGCGCAGGTGACCGATGATAAGCTCCTCGTCTTCCTCAGAAAGCTCCTGTTGCTGAGATGTCGTGCGAATTGGGTGCGTTTCCAGGTAATCAGATGAGAACAATGTCGCTATAGCCGAACTTTCCATGTCGACATACTCCACGCCGAGAGCGTGCAGCAGTGTTGGAACAACAGCCATAAGGGGAGCTCGCTCGTACTCAGTTACCCGTTCCGCCAGTGAGGGAGCAGCGGCGATGAGAAAACCACTCACCATAGACGGATTGACGCCTGCCAGGGCTGTCTCGCCAGCGGCCGGTGTAAGCATCGCCCCGTCGAAGCCGATCTCTTTGCTGCGCGCCGAAGGAGCATAACCAGGCTTGAATAGAACAACGAGATCAGGTGCACAGAAAAGATAATCACCCGAGTAGAGCTCTTCTTTGCGGTAAACCCGCTCGATTATGGTCTCCCCATTCTGAGGATTGCGCACCTTATTCGGCAGCGCTTTCACCAGCGAGTCACGCACTTCTTCATATTCATCTTGTGGATGCACTGCTCCCTGGGGATCTCTCCCGCGCAGATTTACCATCAGCTGTCCATTGCCCGCGAAGTAAGCGAGCGAATTCAACCAGTTGACCTGGCCGCTCTGCTCATCCCGCTCAATCATCTCCATATCGGCGAGGAAATTATTCAGGTTCACAAAATGCTTCACCACCGCAGGCTGTGTGTCCGAGAGCAGTGCTAATAGTCCCGTCTCTCCTACCCACTGTCGCGCCATGTCCAGCACCTGGTCGATTGCCGCTCCATCAGTATCATGCATCGCACACTTAATGATGAGGCAAGACGGCGAAGATGTAGCGGATTGGATCAGGCTGCGCAAACAATTAGCCAGCTCCGCTGGTCTGGTTTCCTCGTAGGAGACGCTCCAACCGACGGTCCGCAGTTGGTCGGGCAGCAATTTTGGCGTCGTTCCCCGGCCACTATTTTCTTCGGTAACCGTGTAGTTACGAGGGATGAATGTATCAAAAAAGCCAAAAGAGGCAGGCGACTTACCGCTGAAAACCTGATAGTATTGAGACTGGGATCCTGTGATCGGTGACGAGTCAAGTTCGACCGTCGCTCCCCGTTCTACCAGTGTTTTGACTTGGGGAAGAGTGCGAATATCGGCTAATCGCACACCGCTTAACCACAGCACTACCGCCTTCTGCATAGCTGTATTTGTGTTATTCATTTGTTTACTCCTTCTATAGGATAAGCAATTGGCCTCTCACCATTTATTGCTGCCTGTTTACAGGCCATACGCCACTTTTGATCTCTATACATGACCAATCCCCAGATAATCCAACTCGTCACCACCTGCGGCATCTCAGCTAAAACGGCGATTTGACGGGGGGGGATAAAGAAACCGCCGGCGAAGAAATCGCCGACCATAGAACCATCTGTTAAGCCAATACAGACCAGCGCTAGCATACGATCCTCGTGGCGTTGGGAGCGACCATCATCCGCGAATAGACGCCAGACCCCCCGCCAGAAGCGCGCCGGACTCACAAAGAAGGCGCGGAAAAAGAGCAGGACAGGTAACAGCAACCCGGTCAATAAAAACAAGACGTCCTTCCCACTCCACGTTGGCAATTCTTTCTTTGCTGCCGGGAGATTGGCCAGATCCAGGCCAATCAGCCCCGCAAAACTGGCAAAGAAATTGGCATTACTGCGCTTTCTGGGGACGTAAGCACGCCGGTAAAGCATGCATGCGAGAATGATCATTACCGCAGGGAAGGCCAGGAAGAAGAATAGTCCCAGCGGTCCCTCTTCCCCCAAAATTTGCAGATAGCCGTTATGAGCTACACAGAGACCTGTAGAATTGCAGTTACGTAATGCTCTCGGTAAGTTCGTGAACACCTGGTCGTAGGCCCAGAAATTCCCTGGTCCCACACCGAGCACAGGTTGCTTTGACCAGACACGTAAAGAGTCGGTCCAGATAATCAGGCGCACCAAATCATCCGTCTTGACGCTCTGCAGCTTCGCATATTCTGCCTTCAACAGAGGAAGCAAGGGCAGTATGAGCATAATATAAAAGATGAGCAAGCGCCGTGAGTAGATGATCGTCATAATGACCAGAGCAACTCCGACCTCTAACCACCAGCTATTCTGCAAGGTGAGAATAATGGTTGACAGGCACAGAAGCGTGATTACGCAATAAAGGACGCGCTGTGGCCAGGTCGTGGAGTAGAGAAAGCGTGCGTACGCGAGCATACAAGCCAGAGCCAGTACCTGTGCGATAGCGCGCAGGCTCATCCAAGCGATGTGCGGTTCAGAGAAGCGAAACGTGTAAATGTTTCCGCCGATACGTCTGAAATCGTATAGCACAACAAATGCGACAAACACACCTATAAGTAGGAACAGACGTTGAGTATATTTAATCAAACGTTCATTGGTTTGCACAATCATGGTGACGATGAAATAGACCATTAATGGGAAGCTAAACACTAAAGAGCCAAGTATCTCATCATAAATGATGGGATTGTTATTGAGCTTGTGCGGCACACCACGTGTCCAGGTAAGCTGAACTATGAAATTAGCAACAATGCCCATTACTAGCAGACCAATTTGCGGCCAGGTCGCACGTAAAGACGGTAAAGAAATTTTACGCACGCGAAACGCGGCCTGCACCAGGATGATGCAAAAGAGCAGAGCTATCAAGATCTGGCTCGGGTAGATGTCCAATGACTTCAATGATACTAGTTTAGGAGCAATCGCACTTGTTCCTGCTACAAAGAATAACAGGCCAAGCTCTACACGCTTGATGATCAGTACAAGGACCGGCAAGCCTAGCAGAACCACGCATATCTGCAAGGGGTAGGTAAGGCCAACGGTTTGTCCCAGGACAATGGCTAATGCACACCCTAAAGGAATGAGAACAATCGGATACCACCAGGCCCCAACAGTGCGCCAGAACAGGATGCGTTTCTGACGTTGCAACTGCTCGCGCAATTGACTGGCGAAATCAGGTGCGGACACTCCCCCTCCAGTAGAAGGGGGAAGCCCGCGATTAGCATAAGTATCAGCAATTTGCATAAAACTCACTCATCTTTTCCAGAGCACTACACTACGACTGTGGAGGAGCTATATCCATGCGACGTGGTGCAGGGAATGGAGAAGGTGGATTCGGATTTGGCTGCATCACCGGAAAGTCCATCGGCATCGAAGAGATCGGTCGTATAGGGCCTGGACCTACTGGAGCGCCATAATGATTAGGAGATGAGGGACTGGGCGCGGCTACAACGGGTTCAGGCCGCTGTCCATTCGTCCCATTATGCCCATTCCCACGCGTATCCCCGTGAGTATCCCCATGTCGAGTATACTTCGGACCTGGAGCAGTGGCGTCAAAGGCCGCGTCTTCAGCAAAGGCAACAGCGAAATAGGGATTGCGGCGTCTGCGCGATAGCCGGTTCATGACCACGCCAATCGGTGTGTCAGTTAACGACCTGAGTATCGCCTTAGCGCGGAGCAACACTGCGACCTTGTCATGTCGGGAGTCAACCACCAGCGCGACGCCATCGGACATGGAAGCCAGGAGACTAGCTTCCGCGCTACTGAGCAAGGGTGGCCCATCGATAATGATCCAATCGGTTTTCTTGCGCAATTGTGCCAGGATACCCGGCAATCTCTGATCCAGCAAGAGCGTGGAGTCCTTCATGGTCGTTCCTCCGGGCAGAAGCCAGACACCAGGAATGTTGCTGCGCTGTACAGCGGCATCAAGGTTCTCGCCACCGGTAGTCTTAAGCAAGCCGCTAAGGCCAAAACTGGCCGGTGGCATACCAAAGGCAAGATGAGTACCAGGTTGGCGGAGATTGCCATCTATCACCAACGCTGAACGCCCGCCACGCGCGATAGCAGCAGCGAGTCCTGTCGCGACGGTAGTTTTTCCTTCCACCGGCTGTGCGCTGGTAACAAGCAAAACTGCCCCTTTAGGAGCTTGCCACGTGCCCGGTAAGACACCGGTGAGGCGCAGGTTCATCCCAATATCCGCCAGTTGCTGCGAAGCGAGTCCTGTCGTGGAGACTGAACCGGCTTGAATTTCTCTATTGCTCGTCAGGCC
The DNA here is from genome assembly GCA_003450555.1 of Ktedonobacter sp. Lineage (GTDB taxonomy): Bacteria > Chloroflexota > Ktedonobacteria > Ktedonobacterales > Ktedonobacteraceae > UBA11361. Next base: position 1,077 of record DMFQ01000473.1, on the reverse strand, counting down.
GCCAAGATAACTCAGCCCCAGTTTCTCCGGCACCTGATCGTCCGAACGAACGCGATTATCCAGGAAGATCATCAGCAGCCAGATCAGCAGGCCGATCACGAACCCCAGAGCACCTGTTACTAAAAGAATGGTTGTCCCCTTGGAAGTCGATGTCACATCCGTTATTTTTGCCTGTTGCAAGATATAAACATCGCTATGAACAGTTGAAGGATACGTCAGAAGTTGAGTCTGTACCTGGTTCATCGCCGCGATGATCGAATTGCGATCAGTCGTTAGAAGACTTATACGTGGGTCGGCGGAATTATTAATTTTCAGGATTTCCTGGTACAGCGTATCACTCTGAGTCTTATACTGGTTATAGGAAGTTTGTAAATCTGCGCGCGCCTTCGTCAATTGTTCCTGAAGATTCTGTGTTTTATAAGCTTGATAGCCGCTGGCAATAGCATTGACCAGAAACACTGTGTCGCCAGGCTTCGTTGCTGTTGCCGTGACCAGGATCGTCGAAGCTGTCGCGGATGGATTCATTGCGATGATATCAAGGGACAGGTCCTCCGCTGTGAAGCCCTTCGCCTTGATATCAGGGTTATTCTGATAAATCCATGTCAGCAACGGTACGTGAGGGTAACTCAATAACATCATCAGTAGACTGATTCAAGCTATCTGTAGATGCGGCCGTTGCCCCGGGAAAAGTGGTTCCAGGC
>DMFQ01000473.1:0-123 GCA_003450555.1 Ktedonobacter sp. | reverse complement strand
ACTTAATCATACTCGGTAAATAACGTGACAATGAATGTCCCTCCTCCATAAATTACTTTAAATGGCTTTCATTACGTGTTTTATGCTTAGTATTCATCTCTCACCATGCTCAACTTAGCTTTT
>DMFQ01000245.1:7322-7729 GCA_003450555.1 Ktedonobacter sp. | reverse complement strand
ACTCCCCCACGTGTTATCACGTCTGATGGTGAAATCATTGCAGGTGAGTACAAACGAGAAAATCTCCCAGCCGAAGCTATTGTAGGTCTACCTGTTTCTTCCGGAGTTATAGAGGGACGAGCACGTGTCATCTTAAACATGGAAGATGCTGATCTAGAAGATGGAGATATATTAGTCACCTCCTTTACTGACCCTAGCTGGACACCATTGTTTGTATCCATAAAAGGCCTAGTCACCGAAGTTGGTGGACTGATGACCCATGGAGCAGTTATCGCACGTGAATATGGTTTACCTGCAGTAGTAAACGTAGAAAATGCCACCAAGCTGATCAATGACGGACAGAGAATCCGGGTTAATGGAACGGAAGGCTATGTAGAAATCCTATAAAGTGGGGAAGTTGTTATCTT
>DMFQ01000245.1:2371-7234 GCA_003450555.1 Ktedonobacter sp. | reverse complement strand
GTATTGTAAGGGGCAAGTATAATCGTGTCCAACGAATAAAACTGATGCTCATCATCGCCTCTTTCGATGGAAGGATCTCTATGGAATTGCGTCACCTTGCAACCTTTCGCACCCTGGCTACCACGCTCAACTTTACCCAAACGGCAGCCTTGCTTGGCTATGTTCAATCCAGCGTCTCAGCCCAAATTCAGGAGCTTGAAGCCGAGCTCGGAGTGTTGTTATTTGATCGGCTCAATAGACGGGTGATCCTCACGGATGAGGGACAACGATTGCTCGTCTAGGGGTCACCATATTAAACGGGGTAAAACATACGCTAAGCTATGAATGCGCTTCTCAGGAGGTTTCACTTGAAGGGATGAAAGGGCTCTGACGCTTTGATCGGAATGCCAGTAAGCCGCTTTTCTCTCTTCTTGCAGCAAAAGCCGCCATCGTAAACCAACTTCACGGCCTTAGCGTATGTTTTGCCTCGTTTAATATGGTGACCCCAAAGAGGCCTGCGGCATTCAGGAAGAGCAGGGCTTCGATGCCCCTTTTGTCACCTTCACCTGGGCGCACTGGCAAGACATCCAGGCTGAGGTTGTCCAGAACTTTACGCGCTTCCAACGAGCCATTTCTCAGCAACAACCTCAACTCGCTGCTCTGATCGCCTTAGAGATGCTCCACATTGCCGCCGAATTGCAAAAGGAAGCTGCCGCATGGATCAGCGTCAAATGACATGTATCTTTGACAGCCCCTTACGGTTGTGCTGGAGTCGCAACAACCTGGCCGTTTTTCAGCGACTTCTCGTGGCTGGCTTTCCCGGCTGCGGGGGAGCTAGCCTGCTCTGCGCGCTGCTTGATACCCAGCAACATCTTGCGTGTCATCAAGAATTCGATTGGTTCAAAGAAGAAACCGGCTATCCTGGCTGCCGCAGTCTGGGACGGTTGGGCCTGGCCGCGCAAGCGCGAGATAAGGCGCGTGTGCTCTCTATCGACTTCAGCGAGTACAAAGGCCCAGGTGAATGCTGGGAACATCTGCTTGAAGCCCTCAAAGACGCCCTCGTCGTTTGCTTCGACGCTGCCGATTACCAGCACCCGTTTAGGCTCGACTACGAGTACTTTGAAGCCCTTGCCACCCGGCTCGGCTGGAATGATGTCACCCGCGTGGATGTGCTGCCACTCAGGGTTGATGGCATCTGCGTTCTTCATCTTGAGGCCGATCAGGTTCTCAAGCCGGTCATAGGTATAGTATCCCCCTCTTCCTTGCCCAATTTGCACCAGCCAGGACCAGGCTGCGGCGGGCCTGGCCCGTATGGTGATAGCGCGAGTCAGGTTGACATCAGGATGGGGTACCAGTTCATCTCCTGGAAGTGTGCACTTGACCTCCTCGTCTGTGGCTCCCCACCTGTGCTGCCAGGGGCGGAAGAGCAGGATATAGGCTCCCAGCGCGGCTCCACTGACCGTTATCAATCTTCTGGCGAACTTTATGGCCATGGCGTTGTTCCTCCTTTGTGTAGTGTCGTACTCCAACAGAAATACCCGTCTCCTATCAGAGCAGATAATGTACCAATATGAATAATACAATGCTGCCTTCACATTGCTATCTCAGATTGCAAGAATCATCGCACAAAGAGGTCACAATGTCATTTGTCCGATCGAGGGGGCTGCATCGTCTGCCAGATAAATTGGCACTTCTGCCACATATGTTGGCATGAGTCCAAAAAACAGAGCCAAAAAGACTATGAAAGTCAGAGCGAAACAAGAAAATGATGTCACGTCACTTTATAGGGCAGAGCCAGTCTGCTGAAAGCACCTGGCAGCGTGGCATATTATTTGGCAAACGCTCTTTTTTATCTGACAAATGACAGTGGGATTGGTGTAACGCTGTATGATGAAGAGGAATTGGGTATTGCTACTCGTGAGCACATTGAAGTGCGTTGATTATGAGCGAGATATACACTCGAGATACTCTTTTGCAAAACTATCTTTATTCATAATGATTTTTCTCCTCCTAAGCCATAGTTGATAATGACACAAAACTTGACGAAGTGTTAACTTTCATGTAAACTAAAATCAATAGAGTGCACAGAATAGAACTGGGAGGAATAAATGTAATACTGTCACTGGAGATAGATAGACGGTAGTGGTTAGTAGCCGACAACAAAAAAACTTGACGAAGTGTTAAGTTCCATGTAAACTGGAAATAGAAAGAAAGCTCAATAAAACTAGGGGGACAGATGAAACTGCCAGAGTATGAATGGGTACAATTCAGCAAGGCTCCACTTCGGCAGGTTATTGGACAAATGCGCTTTACGATCATGCCGCGTTTTGGGCAAGATACTTTTATTGCAGGCTTTCAACAAGCTATTCGTGCTACCTATCCTAAGGTAGCACGTGAAGCAGCAGTCACCTACCAGCTTTCATCAACTGGTATTCAACCTAATATGGGCGAAAAGTTATGGCGTTTCTCCACGCGTGATCTACGCTGGTCAGTAGTCATTGGTGAGTCTGCCATTACGCTTGAATCCCGTGATTATAACTCAATGAATGATTTTCTGAACCGCTTTCGCTTTCTATTGAAAATGGCAAAAGAGCAATTGGAAGTAACAGATCGTCTAAGGCTTGGGCTGCGCTACATCAATGAGGTGCGCTATCCAGGAGCAGAAAGCCTTGCCGAATGGCGAACGCTTTTGAACCCTGAGTTTGTGAGTTGTGATGCATCTGAACTGCTTGGTGGGAAAGTTGACCATACAATACAAGAATTACAGGTGCATCGTCCCGATGGTGTTCTGGCTGTAAGACATGGTTTGCTGAATGGTATTGTTGTGGCTCCATTAGCACCAGAGCAACCTGCAACAGGACCATTTTATTTGATTGACCTCGACTACTTCGATATGACAGAGTGTGAGCTTGAAATTCCAGCAACTATTCAGCAGATGCAGGAATACAATGATGTCATGTATCGATTTTTCCGCTGGACACTTAGTAAGAAACTCTATGACTACCTGGAGCCTATACATGCTCAAAGAAGCTGAAATCACCAACCAAACAGGTATCATGTATCTGAGAGATGGTCCATATAGTAACTTTGGTGCCGCTTTTAGTGGAACCGGGAATTTGCTTAATCCAACTTTCTCATGGACAGCCACAGGAGAGGATAGTAGACCTAAGCCAGATGTTCAACCTGACATCTCTCAAAGTCTACTACCTTATAAGCTTCTATCTGCGACAGCAGAATCTGAACTGCACGAAAATTCTGTCTTGTTGGCAGTACTACTTCTTCTGGCGGTGGCTTCAGATCGCGTAGTAACCGATTATCGCGCAACATTTGAATTCAAGAACTGGATACAGACAAAGTCTCACACGAGTCAATTAGATCAAGCATCAACCCCAGACACAAACTCGGCATCTTTTCAGGCAGAGCGTCTAAGAGAAGTTTCGGGCCTCAAGGTAGAACGTCTGGCAGAGATATTTGATGTATCTCGAACGACGTATCATAAGTGGATCTCTGGCTCACCGCCGCATGATGCACACCGCGAACATCTTCTTGAGGTGGTTTCACTCGTGGAGGAAGCTGCCCAGCGATCTAGGCAGTCCAAGTGCTACGAACACCTGGCTTTTGACGCCAGTCTCGCCTGGAGGAAAGAAACCAATAGAATATCTATCTTCCCGGCAATATAATACCTTTCGCGGTTTTCTCCTTCGTGTACACACTGGTCGGGAGATGTTTCGACCCCTTACACCTTCAAGTCGTGTATATAAAGAGCGTTCGCCAGAAGAAGTCAAAGATGCCCTCGAACGACTTAGGCCACGGGCGTGGAGAGATGATGATTTATCTGATACAGATGGTGAGGAAGTGTGATCTTAGAAGATGGCACGAAATGAAGGTGTTCAAATAATTCGGCCAGAAGTCGTTGGAGCGGCATTAATTCAACGAGGTTGGCGTCAAGGAAGCTTGTTGGAAACTGCCTCTGCTCCTAAGTCATGGCTTACCTTGAGCCACCAGGCTGAGATTCCTCGGGAGGAACAGGATTCCTCCAGTAATCCGACTCCTCCAGGTAACTGGATTCTCCACCACGAAATGCTTAATTCTAATGATGTACTTATCGTTGCATCTCAAACCTGCGATATTCAAAAGTCTTCTATGCAAGAGCCATATATCGAGGTCATACGTGGATTTTGGACCTCCGATCGGAGTATCATGCATCAAGCTGGGAAGAATTCTTCTCGCCTTTTTCTTATGCAGAGTCGTACTCGTAGCAGTGAAAGCAAGGATGCGTTAGTCGCAGATGCCACTGTTCGTATCCAAATTGAAAAGGCAGCTCTTCTCGCACTTACGCCACAATACGGTTTCAAAGAAAACGACAAGGTCACGTCAGCCAAATTTAGCAATTGGTTAGCAAGGCGCTACAATCGTCCCGCTTTACCAGATGCTATAGTGGATGCTATACAGAAACCTGTTGTAAAGGCCGTTGATAAACTCCCAGCTTCACATAATCTTCACCCTGTACTTGATGGCATTGACGAGATTCTCTTTTTTCTGCGAAACGATAGTGTACCGTTTCAGGTTGATATGATTTTTCTACGTGATGAGCGAAACGATGCACCTTATGTAAATGATGAAGATGCAGCCCGATTAGGAGGATGGATAGCAAACACACTACTAAAGGGAAATGAAGCTGAACTGATGGACTGGGAAATACTCAGTCGAAAAGAAATTAGCGTATATAATTATGGCAATGCCTACGAACTTCCCCTTGATTATTATTCATCGTGGGACGAGAGCACAGAGAGTTAAATAGACCAAACTATGATGACCATCCCATTCGTCATCGACAACCAACAATACAAAATGGCCGACATCCTGAACGACCTCTTGCGCCAT
>DMFQ01000245.1:1738-2279 GCA_003450555.1 Ktedonobacter sp. | reverse complement strand
GGCTTTATAGAACATGATACAATGCAGCAAGTAAAACACCACAACTGCGTCTAAGAAACAGTACTTGATCTACATCGACACCGAAGGGAGGACTCCCGATGGGAACTCTTATTCTGAACTCGCTTGAGGTCCGCAATTTCCGTGCTTTCCACGACCTGAAAATAGAACACCTTGGTCGGGTCAATCTTCTCGTCGGCAAAAACAATGTTGGGAAAACGAGCCTGCTTGAGGCAATACAGTTGTATGCCAGCCGGGCTTCAACACCAACTTTCATCTGGGAAATCATGAGTGCTAGACGTGAGGTGAAGCAGCCGTTTGTCAATGTCAGAGACATGCTCGCAGCCCTCAAGTACCTGTTCTATGGGCGCAACGATATCAAGCCAGGGCTTCAGCCTATCCAGATCGGTCCCATTAATTCACCGCAAGAGATGCTTTCTATCGCTATTGATTGGTCTATTACAGAAACCCGCGATGGTACTCTTCACACAAGGCTGCTAGAGCCGAGAGAAGATTATACTTCTGATAGTCTAGCTCCTCGTTT
>DMFQ01000245.1:0-1614 GCA_003450555.1 Ktedonobacter sp. | reverse complement strand
ATTGTGGGATGGTATTGCCTTGACGAAATTCGAAGCTGATGTGCTGGCTGCACTTCGTCTCCTTGCTCCGGGATTGGTCGATCTCACTTTTGTAAGCACACCGCTTTCCGGAGGGGAACGTATTCCCATTGTGAAGATCATAGATAGTGATGAGCCGCTTCCTTTACACAGTCTTGGCGATGGAATGCTCCGTGCTCTTGGTATCTCCTTAGCGCTCGTCAATGCCAAAGATGGTATATTGCTCATCGATGAATTCGAGAATGGCCTCTACTACACCGTCCAACCTGAATTATGGCAACTCATTTTCCAGGTGGCACAACGTCTCAATGTCCAGGTTTTTGCAACCACGCATAGTTGGGATTGCATTGAAGCGTTCCAGAAAGCAGACAAGAGGGGTCACCAGGAGGATGGACTCCTTATTCGCCTTGAAAGCAAGCAGGGCGGTATTATCCCCACGTTATTTGATGAACGCCAATTGGGCATTGCTACCCGTGAGCAGATTGAGGTGCGGTAATTGTGAGTAACGATGTCATTAAAGTGGATAAGCTAAACTATTTACTGGTTGAAGGCCAAGATGATGCCCAGGTATTTTTCCATTTGTTACGCTATTACAGGTTGGATACTCAGGTTACTATTCAACAGAAGGAAGGTGTTGAAGCCCTTTTAGATATCCTTGAAGTTGAGCTTATGCGGCGTGCAGAGTCCAGGATTGGCATAGTTGTCGATGCTGATACGAACATCGCAAATCGTTGGCAATCTTTGCGTCATAGATTGAATGAAGTAGGTTATACTACCGTGCCACGTCATCCTGATCCTGGCGGTACAATATTGAAGCAAGCAGGGCGGCCTATCGTGGGCCTCTGGCTCATGCCTGATAATACTATCCCTGGTATGCTGGAGGATTTTATGAGCTTACTGATTCCAGCCGGAGATATGCTATGGCCAATGGCACAAGATATTGTTCAGCAGGTTATTGCAAAGGATCGTCGTTTCCCACAAACGCAAGAAATGAAAGCGAATATTCATACCTGGCTTGCCTGGCAGGAAGAACCAGGGAAACCTATGGGACAAGCTATCACCAAACGTTATCTCAAAGCTGAGGCTCCACATGCTCAACAATTGATGGCCTGGATTCGTCAGTTATTTAATCTTGAGTCAGCCCAGACATAAGCAAGCAATTCACCATCAACTACCACTCAAAATAAGCGCTGTATGCACTATATTTTTGACACACGAGTTGCAAGAATGAAATGAGCAAGGCCACATTATGACCATCCCATTCGTCATCGACAACCAACAACATACAATGGCCGACATCCTGAACGACCTCTTGCGCCATCACAAAGGTCACTCGCTCGACGTAGCTACCGCCTACTTCAACGTCGGTGGCTGGCAACTCCTACGCGATGGACTGAACGGGCTTGGCAACTTTCGCCTGCTGCTCGGTGACGAACCGGAAGCCGGCTCAGACCTGGGATTGCGCGAAATCGGCGCTAAACCGGTGAAGGGACTTATCCGCGATTTAGCGGGAGAGAACTTCAACGAAGCTACGCTGCGCCTGGTCGAGGATCTGGTTGCCTTCTTGCGCCAGGACCATGTGCAGGTGCGCCTCTA
>DMFQ01000080.1:6343-7783 GCA_003450555.1 Ktedonobacter sp. | reverse complement strand
GATTCTAGCACGTATCATTAGGAGGAAAATGGTACAAGGTCGAGGGTTCCGTACTTCAGAAGCGCCTGTGGTACAATGGGAAAAGAGGTTGGCTTTCCTGCTGCTCAACCGCCAAAACCGACAACGCTTCTTTATATCCTCAGGAGGACATGCAATGCTCAATTTGGACGAAATACGCTCTCACTTCCCTGCCCTTGCCTCGGACACCATTTATTTTGATAATCCCGGTGGAACACAGGTTGCGCGTGAAGTAATACAACGGACTGACCGGTATCTGCGTTCTACCAATGCCAACCACGGTGGTGCCTTTCACACCAGCATGGCATCAGATGCTACTGTAGCCGAGGCGCGCCAGGCTGTGGCCGATTTTCTGAACGCTGCTCGTCCAGAGGAGATTGTATTTGGTCCCAATATGACGACCCTTACCTTTTCCATCAGTCGCAGCCTGGCTCGCACCCTGCATGCAGGCGATGAGATTGTGGTGACGCGCCTGGATCATGACGGCAATGTTGCGCCATGGCTGTTTATAGCCGAAGATCGCGGTTGTACGATCCGTTGGGTCGATATTCACGAAGAGGATTGTACGCTCGACCTGCAGGACCTGGAGCGACAAATCACCGAACGCACGAAGATAGTTGCCATTGGTTATGCATCTAACGCCGTGGGCACCATTAATGACGTGCAGCGGGCGGTACAACTCGCTCACAATGTGGGTGCGCTCTGTTTCGTGGATGCCGTGCAGTACGCTCCACACAGGCCAATCGATGTGCAGGCGCTGGACTGCGACTTTTTAGCCTGCTCGGCCTATAAGTTCTTTGGACCTCACCTGGGCATCCTCTACGGCAAGTACGATCTGCTCGATAGCTTGACCGCGTATAAAGTTCGCCCTGCCGGGGATTTGCCTCCCGATAAGTTCGAGACAGGGACGCAGAACTTTGAGGGGATCGCTGCTACCCTTGGCGCGATGGAGTATTTTGAGTGGCTGGGCAACACCTTTGGCTCGGAGTACGCGGCAAACTATCAAGGTTCTTTTAGCGGGCGCGCTCTGGCTCTCAAACAGGCCATGGCCGCTATCGAAGTCTATGAAATTGAACTGAACCATTCACTGCTTGAGAGTCTTGGCTCCATTGCTGGCTTACAGATTCGTGGTATCACCAGTCCGCACGGTCTTCATCAGCGCGTGCCCACTTTCTCCTTTACGCTGCAAGGCTGGACGCCCCGCGCCATCGCCGAGGCCTTAGCCGCTGAAGGTATCAATGTCTGGGATGGTAATTTCTACGCCCTCTCGGTCACAGAACGCCTGGGGTTGGAGGAACAGGGGGGATTATTGCGCGTGGGCCTTGCTCATTATAATACGCAGGCGGAGATCGATAAGCTGGTCGATGCGTTGGGAAGATTGGTACAATAATCTTCAACAAAACAGGCGTGCCACATTTTTTA
>DMFQ01000080.1:1673-6255 GCA_003450555.1 Ktedonobacter sp. | reverse complement strand
GCACGCCTGTTTGGTTGAAGAAAAATTAGCTTCCCAGCGCTTCCAGCAAGAGGTCTCCCTCTTCGGGTGTGACGCGTCCCTCGGCGATCATGCGCAGAATGGCTTCACGTTCTTGCTCAAGATTATACTCAGGTGACTGGGATGTACTGGCGCTGGCGTCCCCAGCCCCGCTCCCCTCGTTATCATCTGTCCTGTTCACCTGTGCGCTCTGCTCCGTCCTTTGCTGAAAACCTGCTGTTGGTGGCACGGGTGGTACGGCAGACGGAGGTTGAGGTGGAGTAGGTGGTACGCCGAATGGTGGTGTCGGGGGCACTGGTGGTGGTGGCGACTTTGGTATCCCAAGATTGCTCACGGCTCGTTCCACCGCTTCGAGCGCACCGGCGACACCTTCGGAGGCGGCGCGGCGAGCCTGCTCTCTGATGCGCTCCAGTCGCTCGGGATCGAGCCGCCACTCACGATCGTTGAAGCGGACGTTGATACGGGATGCCTGCTCGTTGGAGCGACGCGCCTGCTCATCGGCCTTGCGCTGCGCGCGGCGAGCCTGCTCATCCGCTTTGCGAGCGATGGAATCGGCGATATCAGCACCCTGTGACCAGCTTGCTTCATTAAAAGCCGCTGCTATCTCGCGGCTCAGTTCCTGACCCAGCTTGCCCATTTCGCGTCCAAAGCTGGACATATCTCTGCCAAAGTCATCCCATCCCCAGGAACCGCTGGCGCTGCTGGAATTGCGCGGGCTGCCCGCACCACGCAGGGCCAGATCACCGCCGACGTTCAATTCGAGATGGGCCGCGCCATCTCCGTAGTTCAGACTGATCATTTTTCCACTCCTGCTGGCAATGATGGAACGACCACTGATATCACCACCTACGCTGGCTTGAATGGTCAAACTTGGATTATCTGGTAAAACAACGCTGGCATCGCCGCCGACATTCAAGCGAGCGCGGCTATCAGCGGGAAAAGTTGCCTGCAGCGAGAGATCACCGCCGACGCTGCCAACTTCTATGCTGCCCTGTAATCCTTTTAAGGATGCATCAGAGCCGATGCGACCAACCTGCACATTGCCGCCGATGCCATTGAAACTGGCGTCACTGCCGATATAGCCCATCTCGACGTCGCCCTGGACATCACGTATTGAGCAGTCGCTGCCCACGTTGCCAATCTGTACATAGGCGGCGCTGCCGATACTCAAGTCGCCGCCGAGATTGCCGATCGTGATTCCCGTGTGCGCGCCTCCCTTGATGTCGCCATCACCTCCGACGACGCCGCAACGTAATGCCGCCGCAATATCTTCCGCGCTCAAATCGCCACCGACTGTGCTGATCATGACGGTCTCTGCTCTCGCCACCGACAGGTCAGAGCCAATGGTCTCGATCTCTATTACTGCCACGTCCTTCAGGACGGCATCACCACCCACGCTATGACGCACGCGCAGAATGGGAGTATTGGTAACAGACAGGTCCCCGCCGAGGTTCGTTAAATCGATGGCTTCGCCAATATTCTCTAGCCCGGCATCGCCAGAGATATTCTTCATGGTAGCATCGCCCGCGACGTTCTCTAGTTCGACGCGTCGGACTCCCTCGATCAGAACGTCACCCGTAATGTTTGCCGATTTGATGCCCGCGTCTTCAGGTACAATCAACTCGATATCACTATCGCAATCGACGATGGTGAGCGTATCACCCTCGGGCTGCATACTGGCCACGGTTCCGTCGGTCTCAATGCTGACTGCCTGTTCTTTCCAAGTACGCACGCTCAAATCGCCATCAACCTGTGTGATGATTACTCGTGGCGCCTTGCCAACTGAAAATGTTTGTTGAGCCATTGAATCCTCCATAAATCTCTATCTCTGTTAGCTACTCGGCAAAAATCTCTACGCGTTCGCCCTCTTCCAGGTCCTGTAAATCAAGCAAGCGACCGGTAGTGCCGCTTTCGATAGCGCGCAACAGGTCTTCAAGTGCGCTGCCGCGTATCTGTGGTACCAGCCGTGTTCCCAGGCGCAGGCCAACATCTATCAGGCTCACCGGGATGGTCACGTTCGCTTTCTGACGGTTGGTAGCCAGGTTCGTCACACGCACGCGCGCGATACGTTTATGCTTGCGTGTGTCAGTGTGTTCCTGCTTCGACTCGATTGAGTCCAGTAAGCGTATGGCTTCTTCAGCAGTTACGTTACCCGACTCGACCAGGCGAAGTATGCGGTTGCGCTCATCGGTTAAGGATGTCATCCGTCTAACCCTTCATCAAGCGCATAGCATCTTCAACGCTGATCTCTTTGGAGGCCAAACGGTCAAGAATGGCGCGGCGATCAGCGCGCCCATCGTTTTCAGGAGCGCCACCAAGGGCGGTGACAATTTCGTCCAGGCGGCTGCGTGCAGTATTGTAGGCAACGTCCAGTTCGGCGGCTAATTTCTGAATGTTGCCACGGTACTTGACCAGCATCTCGACAAATTCAAGCTGCTCGCGCGAAAGACGACCGATCCACCCCAGGCTGAATTGCCCCTCGATGACGATACCGCTATCGGGACATTCGAGTCGGGTCACGATCAGTTCACCCCCGCTCACAGGGTCTCTCGTAATCAGTTGATGCATGCATGTACTCCTTTGTGGAGGTATTTATCAGTGATACCCCTCTTCTGAATGTAAATGTCACCAATTCAGGGTACCCCTCAGTTTCAATTGTGCGTTACAGGTGAAACAATTTGCTTGCGTTCGGGTTCCGCACGCTCAAGCCATGAGCCAAACACTACCAGGTAGGTACCCAGCCTACTCACAATATGCTTTCCTATGTTGCGGCGCGATTTGGGGGCACTTGCTACAAGATGTGCCTGCTGGATTTCACGCCGCATATCTTGTAGTCGATCCTCAACACGTTTCTCATGGAGATACAGGTTATTTGACATCAATTTTCTCCAACAATTAGCTTCGGCAAGAAGCTCCATTGTTTCAACAGTTCTCCCAACGTTTGGTTACTATCTGCTTGGTCCTGGCGTTTATCATTAACCTATTGGTAATATTAGCATAAGACATCAAATATTGTCAATAGATTTGGCGATAAATTTCAATGCATTGGAGAAATTTATAAAAATTGGCCTGCCTCAATAATGTGGTAGCTGTGTTTGAGATTCGTGGCCTTGCCAAGCATGATACTCACGCCGCAATAGCGCGTTTCGGCCAACTCGATTGCGCGCTCAATGGATTGTGGATTGATATGGTGACCTGTGATGATGTGCTCTACCGTGATCTCCTCAAACACTTTTGGATGATCTCCAGCGCGTACGCCCTGGACATGCACTTTGTAGTTTGTCACATCTTCCTTTTTCCTCTGTAGGATGGAGATGACACTCATACCTGAGCAGCCCGCCAGGCTTGCTAAAAGCAGCTCCATTGGACTAGCACCCGCCTGATGGTCGCCGTCGAGAGTGACCGAGTGTTCAGTTCCAGTCTCGATCTTAAAGGCCATGTTCGCGGTATATGTTGCCTGGACGTTCATCGTTTCTGTCATGGTAGTAGTTATCCTTTGAGCTATAAGGACGAATATTTAAAGCACGAAAGTCATCAAGTCTTTTCCTACCAGGATTGTTCCCTGGTATCCAGCGCTGGTAGACTGGGCTTGTAGCTGCTGCGCGTCGATTTCTCTGTAGAGGTGCGAGCACACGATCGTTTTCGCCTGTGAGGAGGCTGCCAGTTGTACAATCTCGCTGTCTTCGATATGTCCTGCATCGATGATGGCGAGATCAACGTCGCGCAGAAACGCTATTTCCTCATCGTGAAAATAGGAGTCGCCGGTGATGGCGTAGCGCTTGCCGTTCCAGGTGAAGCGCAGCCCATGATTGTCAGCCGGTGGTAAGCTGATGAAATCGAGGCTATACGGGCCAATCTTAAAGTGCGGCTGAGTGATCTCATGAACAATAATCTCGTATGAAGGTTGTTGCAAACTGCCGGGACCAAAGACTTGCAAGAGGCCGTCAATGATTTTCTGTACCCCCGCTGGCCCGTAAATATGAATATCTGTCGTGCGAGGATTGCGCCTGGACCATGCTCCCACCTGGAGGAAGGGGATGATGTCCGAGATATGGTCGGCGTGGAAGTGGGAAAGCACGATATGCTGCAACTGGTGATGTTGTACGCCCGCTTCCAGGAGGCGTTGGAGGACGCCGTGCCCACAGTCAAAGAGGATATAGGTGTTGTCCAGGTGGAGTAGGACGCTGGATGCGCGGCGATTGGCTTCGATCTGGCAGGTGCCGGTGCCTAAAAGGGTGATGGTGCTCAATTGCTTTCTTTCATTAGCTCTGTCGATGAACTATTTGGTACTATAGTATCACGTTAAGAAAAAGAGGTTATGGCAAGGAGATTTTGCGGCTTGGACTGGAAAAAGCTAGAGATCTGGGTTTACGTCGAGTCCTTGTTACCTGCGATGAGACCAATATCGGCTCTAAGAAAATTATCGAATACAATGGTGGCGTCTTTGAGAACGCTGTAGAGGCCGAATCGCCGATCAAAAAACTGAGATATTGGATTGACATTGACTGAGTGGCAAATATTATCAACGGGTGAGTTTCCAAGCTGGGCTGCACCCAGCTTGGAA
>DMFQ01000080.1:817-1580 GCA_003450555.1 Ktedonobacter sp. | reverse complement strand
AATACAATTACTTGCGCTACGTTGGCCGGATCTTGCAGGTGTTGCTCTTCGGGCATGGGGATGCCCTGTTGGGCGAAACGGTCAAAGAAGTGGGTCTTCATGCCGCCGGGGATGATCGTGGTCACGCGCACGCCGTCCGCGCGTCCCTCGACGCCAAGTCCGCGACTGAAGCCGACCAGTCCCCATTTCGAGGCATGGTAGGCGGAGGCGTTGGCCCAGGCACGCGTCGCAGCCGTCGAGGCGATATTGATGATATGGCCGGAGTGCTGGCGTCGCATCAATGGTAACGCTGCCTTGGCCAGTAGAAATGGTCCGCGCAGGTTGACATTGATCACCTGGTCCCACTGCTCGACCGTCATCTCATCTACTGAAAGTGTGTGGTCGACCGCCGCGCAATTGACAACGATATCCAGCCGCCCGAAATGGGCATCTACCGCCTCCACTCGCTTAAAAACAGCCTCGGCATTGCTGACATCGCACTGCAGCGCAATACATTTACTATCCTGATCCTGGCTGGCAAGGTCGCGCCTGACGCGCTCAGCCGCTTCGCCATTGATGTCGATGCAGACGACGCTGCAGCCTGCATGGGCAAAGGCACGAGCGGTGGCCTCGCCTAGTCCGCTTCCCGCGCCGGTTACGAGGGCCACTTTTCCTTTTAAAGGGGAATCATTCATGTTTCTACTCCAATTGGTATTGAGGGGTGCACGTTACATTCTTGCACCAGTTCCTCGAACAGTTCGGTTGCATTGTGCCTGCGATCCTC
>DMFQ01000080.1:0-621 GCA_003450555.1 Ktedonobacter sp. | reverse complement strand
ACTTTAGGCGAAGCTACTATTGATAACGGTGTCGTATTTACTGGGAGCCTCTCGCTCCTGCGTTCCGCTACTACTGTCTCGTAGAGTGCAGCGGTACGCATGGCTACGATCGACCAGGTAAACTCTCGCTCTACTCGCTTGCGCGCAGCCTGCCCCATGTGCTTGCACTGTTCGGGCTGACTGAGCAGTTGCCCCAGGGCGGCAGCCAGCGCAGCCGGATTGCGCGGTGGCACGAGCAGCCCCGTTTTACCATCCTGGATAGTGTAGGTGATGCCTTCCACCGCGGATGCCAATTACCGGTCGACCGCAGGCCATTGCTTCGAGCGGGGTCAGACCAAATGGCTCGTACCATGGCGTGGTGACGGCGACATCGCCCGCGCAATAGTAATAGCGCAGTTCGTTGGCCTGGCGTTTGCCTATAAAACGTACCCGCTCTGCCACACCCAGCTCTGTTGCCAGTCGCTGCAATTCTCCTATCTCGGGCGTAGCCTCCGGGTCTGGCTCTACCGTTTCTCCTCCAACCATCATCAGCGAAATCGGTGGCAATGTTGCGTCTGCGTTCTGCTCTTCCTGCTGTATCAGCAAGGCAAGCGCGCGCACGATATTGCGAATATCTTTGCG
>DMFQ01000354.1 GCA_003450555.1 Ktedonobacter sp. | reverse complement strand
CCTGATCTTCAAACGCATCCATGCCTTGTCCACGCTTCCATATACGTATAAACTTGTAAGTGCAGCTAAAATGGGGGAAAGTATGTGGTAAGAAAGGAGTAAGTGATACAATATGATTAACTGCATGCCTGTAATCAACGCTACCACCTAACGACAAGTGAAAAGGAACTAGAACAATGAATGATCGCATCCGTGAAATTTTAAGTTGGTATGCCAACGAAAATCCCGGTGTTCGCACAAACCTCGCCCGCATGCTCAATCATGGTCGCCTGGCAGGCACAGGGAAAATGGTTATTTTACCTGTCGACCAGGGCTTCGAGCATGGGCCAGCGCGCAGCTTTGCGCCAAATCCCGCAGGTTACGATCCACGCTACCACTTTCAGCTGGCCATCGAAGCTGGCTGTAATGCTTACGCGGCTCCCCTGGGATTTCTTGAAGCAGGAGGCGCAGACTATTGTGGCGATATTCCCTTGATTTTGAAGTGTAACAATCATGATGTGCTGAACGACGAGCGCGATCCCATATCGGCCATTACCGCAGGGGTAGGCGATGCTCTACGGTTGGGTTGTGTCGCTGTCGGCTTTACCATCTATCCAGGATCCAGTGAGCGCGTGACTATATACGGGGAGTTACGCGAACTGACCGAGGAGGCAAAGGCGGCCGGCCTCGCAGTTGTAGTCTGGTCATATCCACGCGGCAGCAGCCTGAGCAAAGAGGGCGAGACAGCTGTAGATGTGGTAGCCTATGCCGCCCAGATTGCCGCTCAACTGGGAGCGGACATCATCAAGGTGAAACTGCCGAGCGAAAAGGTAGAGCTGCCTGAGGCGCAGAAAGTCTATCAGAAATACGAAATTCCTATAGCCACGCTCACCGAACGCGTACGTCACGTGGTCCAGAGCTCCTTTGATGGACGACGCATCGTCATCTTCTCTGGTGGCGCCTCCGCTGCCGATGAGGAGTTCTTTACAGAGGCTCGCGCTATCCGCGATGGTGGCGGTTTCGGCTCGATCATTGGACGCAACTCTTTCCAGCGCAAGCGCGAGGATGCTCTGAAATTCCTCGGTACCGTCATGGGTATCTACGAGGGATCGGTGAAATAACGGTTGAAAACCGCGTCTTGAATACGTAATCCAGCCTGGCAATTGACCTGAGGCGTTGCGCCGCTACAATGATATGCTTGTAGGGGCGCAACTTATTGCAAACAAAGGAGTTTTCTATGACTACGCTGCGCAAACTTACCCAGGATGAACTTTGGACCTTTAAAGAAATGGGCGCTCTTGCTCTCTCCCCTGATGGCAGGAGCGCTGCATTCGTTATCGCTTGTTCTGATAGGGCAAAGAACGAGCGCCAGAGCGCCATCTGGCTCCTCCAACTCGACGAACAGGGTCACCCCGTGGGCGAATCCCGTCAATTGACCAGTGGCACTAAAAGCGACACAAACCCTGTCTGGGCCCCAGATAGCAAGCACCTGCTCTTCCTTTCTAACCGTGAGCAAGAGCAGAACCAGCTCTGGTCGATCAATAGCGAAGGTGGCGAAGCGCGTCAATTGACGAATATGTTGCACGGTGTAAGTGAAGCTGCCTGGTCGCCCGATGGTCAGTGGATCGCCTTTACCGCTGTGGCGTCCCCCTCCGATGAAGACGATATCCTGGTGGGGCGCAAACAGCTCAATGCAGACGAGAAAAAGAAGCGCGAAGAGGAAGAACGGCTGCGTCCGCGCACCATCAACCGTGTCTGGTACCGCTTAGATGGCCGTGGACTATTCGATACTTTCAGCCACCTCTTTGTTATGCCTGCTCCCACTGCCAATGGACAACCAATTGACCCGGCAGCCATACGCCGCCTCACTAGCGGCGACTATGATCATATTGCTGCCACAGTGGACACCCGATAGCACTGAGATCGGCGTGCTCTGCAACCGCGCTGGTGACCGCGATCGTTCAACCGTGAATGATCTCTGGGCGATCAATCGCGAAACAGGTAGTGCTCGCTGTATCAGCGAGGGTACATTGGAAATTTTCTGCTATTCCTGGTCGCCAGACTCTCATTCGGTGGTACTGGTAGCTGAACAGGATATGCGCATCGATGGCTCACATAATGCGACGCTCTACCAGCTTCCCCGAGCTGGAGGCCACAGCCAGGTATTGACGGCCGATGTCGACAATGCAGTCTATCCCAGCACCTTGAGTGGCTTTGGCTCGCCTGGTCCCTATCGACCGCAGTGGAGCTTAGATGGGCAGCGTATCTATTTTCTCCTCATGGATCACGGCCGAGTCGATCTCTGTCGCGTGAATGTTGAACAAAAGAAGACAACCACTTTGGCGAGCAGCGAATCCATCACCTACTTCCTGGCGCTTCTGCCCAATGAACGTGGCGTGTTACTGGCGCAATCGGAGCCGCTCCATCCATGGGAGCTTCATCTCCTGCCGCTCAACGCTATGGAACCGGGGGAGCCGGTGCGCGTCACGCACATATATGACGGTCAGATGAGCGAATTTGCCTGGAGCAAGGCAGAACACATGCGCTATCGCGGCGCGAACAATGATGAGATCGATGGTTGGCTGATTCGTCCGGTAGGTGCAAAAGATGGCGTGCGTTACCCACTCATTGTCAGCATACATGGTGGTCCGCAATGGGCCTTTGGCGTGGGGATGAACCTTGATCACCAGTATTTCGCGGCCCAGGGCTTCGCCGTCTTCTTCTGTAACCCGCATGGCAGCACCGGGCAAGGAGAAGCTTTCATGCGCGAGGTAGAGGGTGACTGGGGAGGATGGGATTACCAGGATATCATGCTCGGCATTGATGCATGTATCGCGCGCGGCATCGCCGATCCTGAGCGACTATTGGTCACAGGGTATAGTTATGGCGGCTACATGTCGATGTTCATCATCGGCCAGACCAGTCGCTTCAAGGCTGCTGTCCCTATGGCGGGTGTCTCCAGTCTGGCCAGTTTTGTCGGTACTTCTGATATAGGCTTCTGGCAAGCAGTCCAATCGAAAGGCTATCCCTGGGATCAGGAGCGCGAGAGCTATTATCGCGAGCGCTCGCCGCTCACCCACGCACCTCGTGTCACTACGCCCACGCTCTTCATTCATCCCGAGAACGATTTGCGCTGTCCCATCGAGCAATCGGAGCAGTTCTACATGCGGCTGAAAATGATGGGGAATGTGCCTGTCGAGTTCGTACGCGTGCCTGGCGCCTGGCATGTTGGCACATCAAAACCCAGCCTGGACTATGTCTTCTCCGAGAAGATGCTTGAGTGGTTCCGAAAGTACGTGGAGATAAGGGCTGAGGAGTATGATTCATAAAAGAACCACTTTGAGCAAAATGCACCGCGCCGCGGTGCATTTTGCTCAAAGTG
>DMFQ01000209.1:10235-28697 GCA_003450555.1 Ktedonobacter sp. | reverse complement strand
GGTCTGAAAGAGGCCGTGCATGGTGTCGCCATGCACGGCCTCTTTCAGACCTATCATCTTCCCTTTTCTCAGAAGATAGGGCGTCGTATAATTTGCAACAGGATTAAGGATAGTGGTAAAACTACGAATAGTAGAAGGAACATATCGAGATGACCACTTCAGATACCCAGCGGATACGCATTCTGTTCGACCAGCGTGTGCCCATGCGTGACGGCATAACACTCTCTGCTGACATCTACCTTTCGGTAGGAGAGACAGCAGAAACGGCAAAATGGCCGGTTGTATTGCTGCGTACCCCCTATTTGAAAGCAGATGTTCACATCCTTGAGCGTGCGCACTATTTCACAGGACATGGATATGTTTATGTCGCATTGGATGTACGCGGACGTGGGGACTCTGATGGTCAGTTCGTTCCCTACGTCAACGATGGTCAGGATGGCTACGATACAATAGAGTGGCTCGCTGTGCAGCCGTGGTCAGATGGCAACATAGGTACTGAAGGCAGTTCATATCCAGGCTGCATCCAATGGTTGACAGCGCTTCATCAGCCTCCTCACCTGCGTGCGATGGTTGTCCGCGTCACACCTTCAGATCCATTTGTCGAGACGCCAACGGGACTGCCCTCGCCGATGCACCTCTGCTGGTTACACTTTGTCAGTGGGCGCACCAACCAGTTGATGGAGGCTGTGGATTGGTCAGAGGTCTATATGCATCTTCCACTCCTGACAATGGACGAGCGAGCAGGACGCTACAACAAGCACTGGCGTGCAGATATAGAGCACGCGCAACTGGACGAGTTCTGGCAGCCCCTTTGTTACCAGGACAAGTTTGAGCGCGTAGGTGTACCGGTCTTGCACATTTCAGGTTGGTATGATGACGAACAGATTGGCACTCCGCTGAACTATATCGGCATGACCACGAGCTCGGCCACCTCTGCGGCGCGTGCCAGTCAGCGTTTAATCATGGGCCCGTGGGGACACCAGGTAAATAGTGTCTCCAGGCTTGGGGAAGTTGACTTTGGCCCACAATCACTGATTGACCTGCGCACTGAAGAGGTGCACTGGTTCGATCACTGGCTCAAAGGTTCTACAGAGAATGCGCGTGCTGAAAAAAGCGAGGCTCCCGTTCGTATTTTTGTTATGGGGACAAACCAGTGGCGCGATGAACAGGAATGGCCTCTGGCGCGCACTCAATGGACGCCGTATTATCTCCACAGCAGCGGCAGTGCCAACAGTCGCTTTGGAGATGGATCGCTTGCACCAGCCAAACCAGGCTCAGGTGAGCGTGCGGATAGTTATCGCTATGATCCCAGCCGACCAGTGCCATTCATTACTGACCCTACCTCATCGCAAGTTGGTGGCCCCGATGACTACGCGTCCATCGAACGACGCGACGATGTCCTGGTCTACGTGACCCCACCTCTAGAGGAAGATACGGAGGTCACCGGTCCTATCCGCGTAGATCTCTACGCCTCCTCCTCGGCGCTGGACACCGACTTTATGGCAAAGTTGGTAGATATTTGGCCGACGGGTTTCACGCAGCGACTCAGTGACGGCATGGTACGCGCTCGTTTCCGTGAGGGTATGGGCCGTCCATCCTTGATCGAACCGGGGCACATTTACCACTACTCTATAGACTGCTGGAATACCGCGCAGGTCTTCAAAGCAGGTCACCGTATCGGCTTGGAGATCAGTTCTAGCGCCTTCCCGAAGTTCGACCGCAATCTCAATACGGGTGCGCCTCTGGGTCAATCGTTCTTAATGGAGGTAGCGGAGCAGAGGGTTTATCATGATAAGGAGCACCCATCGGCGGTGGTATTGCCGATTATACCTTCAGGAGGAACTCAAAGTTAGGAGTCGCCCTGCTTGACAACCTTCCCTCTCATGCATGAAGATACATATGTGATTATTATAGTAGCCCATGCGTACCATCGCTTTCTTCCATGCATTGCCAGAGGGAAATGACATATGACCACAACCAAACGACGAACAGGAAATGAAGCGCAGTCCGAAACAATCCAACAACCTGCCGCAATAGTGCATCCTGAGCGAAATCCAGGCATGCCGTTGGATATGGAATGGGTGAGCAGAGTTCACATCAACCGCAGCGCGGTCGAACGACGCGCCGCTACTATGAGCACGCGGCGCACCGTCAAGAAAGAGTGGCAGGCGGCATGGCTACTGCGCGCCATCACCTGTATCGACCTCACCACCCTGGCAGGTGACGATACTCCTGGTAACGTGCTGCGTCTTTGTGCCAAGGCTCGTCAACCTGTGCGCCCGGAGATACTACAGGGACTGGGCGCCAACAGTTTAAATGTGCAGGTTGGAGCGGTTTGTGTCTATCATAACCTGGTGCCGGTCGCGGTCGAGGCCCTGCGCGGTTCGGATATTCCAGTGGCGGCCGTTTCGACAGGCTTTCCCGCTGGTCAGAACCCTATGGAGCAAAAACTGGCAGAGATTGATGCATCGGTGAAGGCAGGAGCAGCAGAGATTGATATCGTTATTTCACGCGCTCACGTGCTCACAGGCAACTGGCAGGCACTCTATGATGAAGTTCGCGCCTTTCGCCTGGCCTGTGGCGATGCTCATATGAAGACCATCCTTGCCACGTACGAACTTGCCACCTTGCGCAACGTCGGTATGGCCAGCCTGGTCTGTATGATGGCGGGCGCTGACTTTATCAAAACTTCAACCGGCAAAGAGCCTGTCAATGCCGTACTTCCCGTGGGTATCGTCATGGTACGTGCCATTCGCGATTATTACGAGCAGACTGGCTTTAAGGTCGGCTTTAAACCGGCGGGCGGCATTCGCAGCGCTAAAGAAGCGCTCGATTGGTTGATTTTGATGAAAGAAGAGTTAGGGAACGATTGGTTACACAACACGCTCTTCCGTATAGGTGCCAGTGGCCTGCTCTCCGATATAGAACGACAGCTTTCGTATTTTGTCACCGGTCACTATGCGGCGGCACACTATAACCCGATGGTGTAGGTCGAGGGAGGCCAGTATGAACGTGATGGACATTTTTGCAACCATGGAGTACGGACCTGCTCCAGAGTCAGCTGCTCCAGCCTTGCAGTGGATCAAGGAGCGCCAACCCTTTGGCCTCTTTATCAACAATCAGTGGGTGACTCCCGCTAGCGGACAGTATATCGACAGCATCAACCCCGCCAATGGGAAAGCCCTGGCACAGGTTGCCGCTGCTAATAGCGCCGATGTCGATGCAGCCGTAGCTGCCGCCCGTACGGCATTTGAAACCTGGGGCAAGACGCCAGGCCATGTACGCGCTCGCTATATGTATGCCATCGCGCGTCACATTCAGAAACACTCGCGCTTGCTGGCAGTGCTTGAAGCGCTGGACAATGGCAAATCTATCCGAGAAACGCGCGACCTGGATATCCCGCTCGTCGCGCGCCATTTTTACTATCACGCCGGTTGGGCGCAGTTGATGTCCTCGGAACTGCCTGGCTATGAGGCTGTCGGAGTCGTCGGACAGATCATTCCCTGGAACTTTCCCCTGCTTATGATGGCATGGAAGATAGCCCCGGCTCTGGCGATGGGGAATACAGTAGTATTGAAGCCGGCCCGTTACACTTCACTGACCGCCCTCAAATTCTCTGAAATTATGCAGGAGGTCGGGCTTCCCCCTGGAGTGGTCAACATCCTGACGGGCGAAGCATCGCAGGTTGGCGAGGCGCTAGTGCGCCATCCAGACGTCAATAAAATCGCCTTTACCGGCTCGACCGATGTAGGACGCAGTATTCGCCGCGCTACCGCTGGTTCAGGCAAAAAGCTCTCGCTTGAGCTGGGCGGCAAATCGCCCTTTATCGTTTTTGATGACGCCGACCTGGATAGCGTGGTGGAGGGCGTGGTTGACGCTATCTGGTTCAACCAGGGTCAGGTGTGTTGCGCCGGTTCGCGCTTGCTTGTGCAGGAAGACATCGCCGATACGTTAATCAATAAACTGCGTGTCCGTATGGAGAAACTTCGTCTGGGCGACCCGCTGGATAAAGCGGTGGATATGGGGGCGATCGTCTCTCCTGGTCAACTCAAGGAGATCCAGCGACTGGTCGCACAGGGCGTCGAGGAAGGTGCGGTCATGTGGCAGCCCTCGTGGGCCTGCCCGACAGAGGGCTATTTCTTCCCTCCAACGCTTTTCACCAATGTTGCTCCTTCGACAAGCATTGCCCAGGTGGAGATCTTCGGTCCGGTGCTTGTATCGATGACTTTCCGCACTCCCGCTGAAGCGGTTGCCCTCGCCAACAATACCCGCTATGGGCTGGCGGCCAGCGTATGGAGCGAGAACATCAACCTGACCCTGGATATCGCGCCCAGGCTGAAGGCAGGCAGCGTGTGGATCAACTGTACGAATATGTTTGATGCTTCGAGCGGCTTTGGTGGGTACCGTGAAAGCGGCTTCGGTCGCGAAGGTGGCAAAGAGGGACTGTACGAATATGTACGACCTGCGTGGGAAGCTCAAGGGAAAGCGCAACATGCCATAGTTACCAACGGAGCAGCCACATCAGGCGAAAAAACGTTCGAGGGAATGCAGTCAATCGCTCCCGAGGATGATGACGAGCAGACAAATGAGCATAGTGCCTGGCCTGCTAACGGTGGAAACGGCACTACCGATTTGCTGCCGCCCATTGATCGCACGCCAAAACTGTTTATCAAAGGCAAGCAGGTGCGGCCAGATTCCGGCTATAGCCGCGATATCGTCGATCCGCAGCAACGCGTTATTGGCCAGGTAGGTGAGGGCAATCGCAAAGATATACGTAACGCGGTTGAAGCTGCTCATGCCGCCAGCGGTTGGACCAATGGCACGACGCATAATCGCGCGCAAATCCTCTATTACATCGCGGAAAACCTGGCAATACGTGAAAACGAATTTGCACGGCGCATTGCTCAGCAGACAGGACGACCCCTGGTGGACGCCTCCGGCGAGGTGGAAGTAGCTATCTCGCGTCTCTTCAGTTACGGTGCCTGGGCCGACAAGTTTGAAGGTGTCGTCCATCGTCCACCACTGCGCGGCGTCGTCCTGGCGATGAACGAAGCTATCGGTGTAATCGGTATGGCCTGCCCCAACGAGTACCCCTTGCTAGGTTTTATCTCGCTGGTTGCTCCCGCTATCGCCATGGGCAACACGGTAGTTGTAATTCCCTCGCAGCAGTCTCCCCTCAGCGCTACCGACTTCTATCAGGTTTTCGAGACCTCTGATCTCCCTGCTGGCGTGGTGAATATCATTACGGGCGATCGCGACACTCTGTGCCAGGTATTGGCCGATCATGACGATGTAGATGCAATGTGGTACTTTGGCTCGGCTGAGGGCAGCAAACTCGTTGAACTGGCCTCGGCAGGCAATATGAAGCGCACGTGGGTCAACTATGGGCACTTGCGCGATTGGTTGGAGGCGGAGCAGGGTGAAGGTGAGGAGTTTTTGCGCGAGTCGACTCAAGTGAAGAATATTTGGGTACCTTACGGGGAATAAGGCAAGCGACGCCGCACATTTGCAATAGCGATCAGTGCAGTCATTATTGCTCTTTTCTTATCAAGCAAGCAGTATGCACCAGGAGTGGCAATGAGCCATTATCTGGCGGAAAAATGACGCTAATCGTGTCAATCAACAGCAGCATCTGTACGTTTTGATGACCATGCTGAAGCACCTAACCATGCTAACGTAAGAAAGAGCATGACAGCGGTGATATTCCCAAAGAATGATGGGATCGAGGTGATACATTGGCAGAGCAGGTTCACGAGAGCGAAGATGATCAGCAAGGCACTCGTAGGAGTGAGGGAGCCATGTCTGCGTGGCAAGGCCAGACCCAAAATCAAGCTGCCAATGATGAGTGTGCCCCCTGAGAGGCTGAAGTGGCCCCACCATTGGAGTTTGTCAATCGTAGGGATGTGGAGTTGAACCAAGGCTTTATTCACCAACGCAATACCATTCGCCAGAGGAATATGGGCAGGGGAGATATGTGGAGTGGAACCTGGAAAAAGCCTTTGGAGAATCGGGCCTCCTAAACTGTTCAAGCTTGAAATAATGGCATTAAGCTCATTCTGCGTCTCTGTTGCCGGTCCATTGATCGTCGTAGCAATCGTGTTCGCGAGATTGAGTAAGAACGGTACGATAATCCAATCAAGCGCGACCGTCCCAATGATCAAGAGTAATCCACCGAGGACGAGCAGGTTGCTGCCGACAAAGCCGAAGCCGCTGATCTGGTCTGATACTGATGCAAACGTGGAGAGACCAATGAGTAGAATGAGGGTGCCCACGACGATGAGGCCAAGCGAGAGACGCCAGGAAGAACTCAAAACATCCATAGTTTGTGTATTGACGATCTCGCCTGATGCTGCAAGGAGGCTCCCGATGATCATGAGCGTTGCACCAAATCGCGCTTTCCGCTGAAGAAACATGGATGGCTCTCCTTCTGCTTAAGCTGTTGCCGTTCTAGCGTAAACCTGTGTAATACCCCTTTAGAAGAGAACACGGAAGTAAATGCATCATCGTGTCACGCTTTTCTAAGCTCAAATTTGTACATTTCCTCAAGGGAGTGCCTTGCCTAAACATATCACAAAACCCACCCACTGACAAAAATGTTATGTCTCTATGTGTTATAGTGTATCTTTGTTGGTCAGAAAAAGAGTACTTTTTGGTGATACAAGATACTTTCGTTCTCTTTAATCGTGCGATAATATATAAAAGATGTGTTATTGTACGAGTACTCGTCCTAAAAACTTGTGCGCTAGAGTTTCCCATGCTATACTTCATGGGCGTCGGTCGAGAAAATGACTAATCATTCTGGAAGCAGGGAGCTATTGTCGATGGAGCCTCGAAACCGTCCTCAATCAGCAGGTCAACAGCCTTCACAACCTGGCCTGAGAGGGCAAGGTGATAGCGCACCGGAGAACCCACCAGGGGGAACTCTTCAGCTATACTCAATTAATGAACTGGCTCGCTGTTGTTCTGAAGAGACAAATAAATTCTTACGGCAGACCGTTTCCAATGATCGCTACTGCCTGGAATTGTTTCGTCGTGCCATTGTAAAACGAGATGATGATGCCTGGGCCTGTATTTATCAACAGTATGCTCCACTTGTGCTCACGTGGGTAACGCAACATCAGAGCGTGGCACCAATTTTGGGGCAGGATGGCAGTGCTCCACTTGTCAATGCCGCCTTTGCAAAATTTTCCCAGGCGCTCACTCCCGCTAAAATGGCGAACTTCGATTCGCTTGCCGCTATCTTGAAATATCTCAAAATGTGCGTGCACAGCGTCGTTGCTGACGAAGTGCGCTCGCGGCAGTCCCGACAATACGAAGAGGCGCTGGAGTTAATTGATCACGAACCGGCCTCCGATGATCCTGCCGATGATGTTGTTTCAAATATTTCAGCTCAGGGTCTCTGGCAGGTCATTCAAGAAGAACTCAATGGTGAGGATGAGCGCATATTGATCTATCTTGCCTATATTCATGGCATGAAACCAAGTGAGATAAGTAGCCAGAATCGTCGGCTCTTTCCCACGGTGGATGACGTCTATCGTATCAAACGCAATGTACTGGAGCGTTTACGTCGTAATCGTCGTTTACAATTGCTCTTCAAACATCAGCATCTCTAAGTTACAATGCAAAAAAAGCAATAAAGCTCGTTTATTGGTGTAAAGAGGACATGAAAATTCTCTGGGTAGAGCGCAATGTACTGGTAGCACTGGGGAGAGTTATCCACACATTGCAAGGAAATCTACTCTTAGGCCTAGTTACTTATGTGATCTAAAGGAAACGCTCATGGAGTGTAGTGAACCCGGCGCTATTCGTGATGAAGAACTGCTTGCGTATCTCGCGGGAGAAAAGGTACGCCCGAAGGTTGAACAGCATCTTGCACGTTGTCAACGCTGTACAGCCCAATTGGCAGCTTTTGAACGATTAGAACTTGCGCTAACCAGCAAACTTTACCGGTTTGATTGTCCACCTAGCCACGTACTTGGCGAATACCAGTTGGGATTGCTCAGTAAAGAACTTACTGCCGCGGTCGATAACCACCTGGGTATGTGCACGCTTTGTGCGACAGAGGTGGCAACACTCGCAGGATTTCTTGCGAACGAGCAGCTACTTGCAAAGCCTGTAGCCGTTCCAGGAATAGCTGTTCAAACCTCCTCCCCAAATAATAATCATCGTTCTGCAGCGGATGCGAAAAGTGTCATAGAGCGCTTGCAAAACAAGGCAAACGAGGCACATGCAGGTGTACGGCGTATCGTCGCGACCCTCTTGCCTCCACAACCACGCCTGGCCTTTCAACGCGATACGGCACAGGCCGCACTCTGGCCGCGCAGCTATACAGTGGAAGGCGTCAATATCTCGATCCAGGTGGAACGAGAGGCAAGCCGTAGAGACTCTTTACAACTCATTGGCTTTGTGACTCGCAAAGGTGAAGCCATACAGGCGCTCCAGGGAACGCGGGTGCAGCTACTATTACAGGATGTTGGTATGTCTTCTACGGAGTATGCACAAAATATCGATGAATTGGGTAACTTTATCTTTTCAGCGATTGTTCCGGGAACATACACGTTGGAATTGCAATTACCTGATAGTATCATCGTGATCGAACAATTTCCGGTTACTCCGCAAGATTGACAGCGGGGTTACCGGTCTATCTATCTTGTTTAACGCACAGAGTGTTTCATAGTAACTCATTGTGATTTATGACGTGTTAAATACGTCTAAGCATATGGAATCAGGCGGTAAACAAGCAATGTAAGGGCGATCCTGCTGGTCGCCCGACTTGCATTGGTCGATTAGTCCGCGCAAAAGCTGTACGTTTTCATTTGTCGGAAACATTGCCAATATGACGCCTCAAGAATTGCTAGCCGAACTTCTTCTCAAGAACGAGAAAGAAGGTAGGCGCATGCTGCAGACAGACATACATATCTTTGATGGCCCCTCCCTTGCTTTACTAGTTGAACTCATCAAACGTGAAGCTGACCGCCAATGGAATAATAACGCGCAGGTATCATTTATGCTGGCTGGTTATATCCTTGCTATTGGCGATCTTACAAACAACAAAGCATATCACGCTCTGGGATTGATGGCGCGCGGTGATGCATTACGCCGTATGGATCGCGACCAGGACTCGCTGCCTTTTTTCGATGCCTCTGGGGAGGAGTTCAAAGAGGTTGGGGACGAGGTTGGCTGGGCTCGTACGCGCATCGGACGGATCAGCGCCTGTTTGCAACTGAATCGCACCAGCGAGGCATTGCGCGATGCCACTGCAGCTCGTGAAGTCTTCATGCGCCATGGGAAACTTCTTCGTGCCGGGCAGATCGATGTCAATGCCGCTATCGTCAACTACGAGTTAGGTCAATATGACCAGGCGCTGCGGCTCTTCGACCGCGCCATTGAAACCTATTCTCTGCAAGGCGAAGGTGTTGAACTCAATATTGCGCGAGCGCGGGGTAACAAAGCTATTACCCTGGCAGCCCAGGGCAAATTTCGCGAAGCTGTTGCGCTGCATGAACAGGCGCGCGGCACTTTTGCAGCTTACGGCGGACAGGAAGTTGCGGTGGCGCGTGAAGAGCTTAATATTGCCCAGATCTTTGCTTCTCAGGGGCACTACAGCCAGGCCCTGCTGCTTTTTAGCCGCAGCCGTACGATTTTTCTACAGCATAACCTGCAATTTCAGGCTGCGGAGGTCGCCCAGCAAATTTGTCTCTGCCTGGTACGTTTGAATCGTGCTCGTGAAGCCTTTGAACTCGCTGGCGAAACAGTGACATTCTTCCGTTCATCGTCAGGGCATCGCCACAACCTGGCGTACTCTCTCATGTATCAGGCAGAGGCGGCCACGCTTGAAGGGAACTATGGCGATGCTGATGTGATGCTTCAAGAAGCCAGCATTATCCTGGAAGAAGGAGGCTTTATGGCGCTGGCATCTATTGTGCGACTGCAGCAGGCCGAACTCTACTTTGCTGGTGGACAACTCGAAGACAGCCAGCGGGAGGCTCAGCATGTCGCGGACGCCTTCGCCGAGCAGGAGGCGCTGCCACAATTAGCGCGCACGGCCTTGTTGCAGGCGCGCATCGCCGCTAGCACTGGTGATATCAACACCGCTCAATATCTCTGTGACCACGCTCTGGACATTGCCCAGGGGCAGGGTCTGCTCGACCTTAAATATCGCTGCGATTACTTGCTTGGACAAATTGCAGAACGTCGCTCGGATCTGGAAGCTGCTGCCCGTTACTACGATCGTGCCGTGCAGGGTATCGACGAAGTGCAGAATCACCTGGTGCTGGATGAGCGCACTAGCTTCCTTGAAGATAAAGGGAATATCTACCAGCGCGCCATCATTCTCGCCTTGAAGCGGGACAATAAAGACCAGGCTCTCATCTACGTTGAAAAGGCCAAATCGCGCGTCATTGGTGATTACCTGCGCAACAATATCGATATTCGCCTGCGAGCAGGTGATAAGGCGGGAGAGGCCATCCTTGAAGACCTGGTAAAGCTGCGTGAAGAGCAGGCCTGGTATAGCTCGATTGTCTATGAGGCTGAAAATGAGGCGAATCTCAGCGATACGGCCATTATGCGTATACGCGCGATTGCACCCGAGCAAGCACGCAAAGAGATGCAACTGCGCGAACGCCGTATTGAACACTTGCTGGAACAGATGCAACTGCGCCTGGCAGGAGACCTGGTAGCTCGCCAGCGCTCAAGCTGGACCAATAGTATTGTCACAACACTCTGGCCCAAGCTCGAACAGGACACCACAATGTTGGAATACTACATTGCCGAGCAGGACCTCTACATTTTTCAACTCACGCGCAAAGGCATCGATGTACATATTGTGCAGGATGCCGTCCCGCAATTAGAGCGCCTTCACTCTCTCTGGCGTGTGAATCTCGACCTTGCTGCCCGAACTGCCGGTACGCAAGACCAGGCACAATCCTTCGTGGGCCTGGAAGATAATAGCCTGGGTTTACTGCAAAAACTTTATGACTTGCTGCTCAGGCCAGTATCTCATGTGCTCGATAGTTGCGAACACCTGATCGTTGTGCCATATGGGATACTGCACTACCTTCCCTTTCACTGTCTTTTTGACGGAACGCAGTTTGTCGTAGAGCGCCTGGACGTTTCATACCTGCCAGCCGCCGCTCTTTGGGAAATTTGCCGCCAACGTGGAGAACGTATCGAGACCAAAAAGGCACGCCTGAGTGACTCACTCGTGCTGGGTATCTCTGATAACGGTCGACTGCAATTTGCCGTGCAGGAGGCAGAGGTAGTTGCTAAACAATTGGGGGCGCGCCCAATGCTGGACAATGCCGCTACTGCCTCGCTGCTTTGGCAATTTGGAGCGCGCAGCCCGATCGTGCACATTGCCGCTCACGGGCTTTTTCGCCTTGATGCCCCTAACTTCTCGCATATCAAGCTGGCTGATCGCCAATTGAGCACTATCGAAGTCTTTAATCTCGATCTCTCGTGCTGCTCACTTGTGACGCTCAGTGCCTGTGAGACGGGTCGCGCCGTCGTCGGTGGCGTTGATGAAGTAATCGGCCTTGGCAGGGGTTTCCTCTATGCTGGTGCCGCCTCCCTATTGCCAACGCTCTGGAAGGTGGATGATGCCAGCAGCGCGGAACTGATGGAGATGTTCTATCAGGCTCTCCTGGGGGAGTATAGCAAGACAGCAGCACTGGCAGGGGCCCAGCGGGCTTTTCTCACCCGCGCTCGAACATCCTCACGGCCCTATCGCGTCCACCCATACTTCTGGGCGGCTTTCCACCTGATTGGTGACCCTGGCCCGCTGCTATAAATAGTAAAGGAGCATCCCCATGAAATACCTTGCCCCTGCATATATTTATACCTCGGAAGGCTTACAGGCCAATAAACGTATGGCAGTTTCTGACGATGGCATCATTGACTCAATTACTGATCTGGAATCTCAATCTATGGAGCCTTCTGAAGTAGAAACCCTTCCTGGCGTAGCTCTACTTCCAGGTTTTGTCAATGTGCATAGCCACGTCTTTCAGCGCGCCTTACGCGGTCATACTCATCGCCCCCTTTCGCAAAAGGACACTTTCTGGACGTGGCGCAACGCCATGTATGACGAAGCGCAGCGCTTGACCCCCGAAACTCTCTATACGCTGGCGCTACAAACCTATCGCGAAATGCTGGCAGCCGGCTATACCAGTGTCGGCGAATTTCACTATGTCCATCACCAACCGGGTGGACAACCTTACGCGGAACCCAATGCCATGTCTGAAGCGATCCTGGAGGCTGGCCGCGCGGCCGGTATACGGGTTGTATTGCTCATGACCGCCTACGCGCAGGCGGGTTTCCAGCAACCACCAGAGGAAGGCCAGCTGCGTTTCTGCGACGCCTCGGTCGAGGCATATCTTGCACGTGTCGAGGCGTTACGCAGCAAGGGTGTACCAATCGGAGTTGCCCCTCACTCAGTACGCGCGGTATCCGAAAACTGGTTTCGATTCATAGCTGACTACAGCCGGACTCATCACCTACCACTGCACGTCCACGCCGACGAACAGATTGGCGAGATAGAGCAGTGCAAGACAGCGTTTGGTTGCACTCCTATTGAACTGCTGGAGCGTTTCGGTGCGTTGAGCTCGCAGACCACTATCATTCATGCCACTCATGCCAGCGAGGTAGAGCTTGGCTTGTTAGCCAAATATAAGAGTGCCGTCTGTGTCTGTCCTACTACAGAAGGTGACCTTGGAGATGGCATCGCTCCCTATGCAGCGCTGCTGGACGCGAACATTCCCCTGTGCATTGGTTCCGATAGCAATACGCGTCTTGACCCGATTGAAGAACTGCGTTGGGCGGAATACTCTGCTCGCATGCGCTACCAGCGCCGTCGCGTCCTCGTCGCCCACGAAATGGCCTCCCCTGGACCACTTCTGCTTGACTATGGTACCCGTCTTGGAGCTAGCGCTTTGGGTCTACATACAGGAGTGATAGCCCCAGGGATGTCGGCTGACTTTATTGGCGTCTCTGTGAACCATCCGGCAATGGCAGGATGGAATAGCAATGACTTTTTAGATGTCCTCTTCTTTGGGGCCTCCTCTGAAGTGATTACACAGACGTGGGTACAGGGAAGTAAAGTGTACGAGAACAGGCAATAAGCACACAAGGGCGTCCAATTCTGCCGGACGCCCTTGTGTGCTTATTGCCTAACCTCTTGGGGTTAAACCCTGAATTCTTCCTCTTCTCGGTCTCTCCTCTGGCTTCGGTTCGAGGAATGGCTTTTCCTCGATCAGCCTGAGGGCCTGCGCGATGGCTCGCTCTAACTGCGGATCAACATCTTTGACGTAATCTTGTGGCGCAATGTCAACCTCGATGTCTGGGTCTGTACCGTAGTTCTCTACATTCCACCCCACATCCTTAAACCAGAAGGCGTGTTCGGGCTGCGTCGTGCGCGTTCCATCGACGAGGTCATGGTTATGGGAGATACCAATGACACCGCCCCAGGTACGCATGCCAACCAGGGGGCCAAGTCCCATCAGTTTGAAGCAATGGCTAAAAATATCACCGTCTGAACCAGCCTGCTCATTAGTGAGGGCCACCATGGGGCCGCGTGGTGACTCAAAGGGATACGGCTCAGGCTGGCCCCAGCGCGAAAAGACATAGCCAACGCGGCGCCGTGCCAATTTTTCCAGCAGTAATCCAGAAACGTTGCCTCCGCCATTCCAGCGCACATCGACAAGGAGCGCCGGGTAGTCATATTCGGCAAGGTAGCAACGGTGGAATTTCGCATAGCCATCCGCACCCATATCGGGAATATGAATATAGCCAACTTGCTCATTTGAAAGCCTATGCACCACCTGGCGATTCTTCTCTACCCATTCCCGATAGCGGGCTTCCTTCTCACTGGAAAGCGCCTTCACAGTAATCACCCGCGTCTCTTTGGTCTCCGCTGACTCGATCGTAAGTTGCACTTCGTTCTTAGCCTGGGAGACCAGGAGTTCTTGCGGGCTACGGTTAGGGCTTACACGCTGCCCGTTGATGGCTAACACCGCGTCACCGGTGGCAACGTTAATGCCTGGCATATTGAGCGGCGAAGTTGTGTTGCTATCCCAGGTATCTCCCTGCACTATACGCCCTATTCTGTAGCGTTCAAATTCGCTGTCATATAGCCAATCAACTCCCAGGAAACCCTGTCGATAGTGCGGCCCTTGCCGGTGATCACCCCCGATTTCGTAAGCATGAGAAGTGCCCAACTCTCCCTGCAATTCCCAGAAGAGATCCGACAGTTCTGCACGTGAACTGACGCGCTCTACGAGGGGGGCATACTGGTCATAGATGGTCTGCCAATCTACTCCTGACATATTTTCGACCCAGAAATGTTCTCGTTGCAAACGCCAGGCCTCGGCAAACATTTGCCTCCATTCCGCGGTAGGTTGTACTGAAACCTTGACCCGGTTCAGAGAGAGCCAGCCGCTTTCGCGTCCAGGCTCATTGCTATCCGACTTGGGAGCTTTTTCGCCAGCTTTCAAAGCGCGCAAGCGATGCTGCGCGGAATAGATCAACGTCTTCCCATCACGTGAAACATCAAAGCTGCTCACGCCATCCAGCAACGCTTCATATTTGTGCGTCTCAAAATCATAACTGTAAACCGTCCCCTTTGGGTCGTGGGAATCGCGGGAGTCTGTTGGTGAATGAATCAACCCTTCGATGGGAAACAAGAGGAAGAGCGCCTTGCCCTTGATGCCCAGCACGCTCCTGAAGCGGCCTTCCGGGACCGGAAATGGCAGCACTCGTGAAGTGATTCCTTCCAGGTCTATGACCAATGACGGCTTTCTATCCTCGGAATCCTCCTCCTGCGCACTATGCTCCTTTTTTGTTGTCTCTTCCGCCTCATCTTCCGGCTTTTTCGGTATATCTTCCTCGCTGCCGTACGCATGTTTCTTGGAGCCGTTTCCCTCTTTTTCCTTTTCTTTGGTAAGAGGAGCCTTTGGAACTGGAATAAATGGAGAAGGAAGGTCTTTTCTTAACATGATGGCGTACGGTTTTATGCCGCGTGGAAAACTCAGATCAAAGTGGAGGTTGTCTTGCACCGGATTGAATATGCGTCTGCCCAGGAAGTAGAGGTACTTGCCTTCGGGGTCAAAAAAAGGTGAGGTATCTCTGAGAACGGGTTCTGTTGCGAAGTGCGTCTCGCCTGTTTCCAGGTTGCAGAGCTTGATCACCGCTGTTTGATTTGAATTGTAGAAGCTGTACGCTAACCAGTTCCCATCGGGAGACCATGCCGCTCCAGAAATGCGTTCGTAATCACTTCTATCAGCGACTATCGACTTAGCAGATTCAAGATTCACCACAATCAATTCATTGCGGTGGTTGGTAATGGCCACCACATCATCTATCGGTGAAACCACCATAGTGAAAGCTCGCCCAAACTCGATCTCTGTCAGCGTTTTCGGCTCGCTTGCATCTTTGGGATCAAAGACAACCAGTGCCTCTCGACCAATGCCGTCACTGATAGCCACCAGCCGTTTGCCATCGTTAAGCCACTCCAACATGCGATAGCGCACACCGTCTGGCTCACCATGTTGAATGACAGGGCCTTCCCAATTGCCCATAGTAAAGGCTTTCCCTCGTGTTGTGATCGCAGTTGCATAGCCATTGGGATGTAACGCATAGGAATCGAGATAGCTACCAGCTGAAACGAATTTACGGCTAAGCTGTGTACGCAAACTAGGTAGCTCGACATCGATACGCCGCACGCTCTCATTTGCCGGATCGAAGAGGTACAGATCGGCGCCCGCGTGGTACACCATGCGTTGTCCATCGCTCGCAAGATTGCGAGCATAGAAATCCTGCAGATCTGTATGGCTTCGTACATCTTTTCCCTCGGGGGTACACG
Source organism: Ktedonobacter sp. (assembly GCA_003450555.1). Lineage (GTDB taxonomy): Bacteria > Chloroflexota > Ktedonobacteria > Ktedonobacterales > Ktedonobacteraceae > UBA11361. Next base: position 12,844 of record DMFQ01000209.1, on the reverse strand, counting down.
AGTAAATATTGCCGATACCTTCGTGATCTGAGAGAAAGTAGATGCGCTCACCAACCCAGCAAGGGGCAGCGATATTGCCGTTGATCTGGAGCAGGCGTTGGAAGGTTCCACTGCCCTTCGCGTCACACCATAAATGCCCGGCTGTGCCGCCCCGGTAACGCTTCCATCTCGCCGGTTCCCGAATATTGCGACCAAGCACGACTCCACCTTCTGATCCATAAGAAATCGCATTGGCCATACCCAGGGGTAGTTGCCTCGGCTGGCCACCTTTAGGACTGATAGCGTAAATGACATGGAATTGACCCGTATATTGACCGGCGTTACTTGCATAAAGTATCTCATCGCTCGCTGGTGACCACCCCAACACTCGACAATCGGCTGCTTGATAGGTCAGTCGTTGAGCTGGACCTCCAAGCGCGGGCATAACATATATTTCGCTTGGTCCCTCTTCCTGACCAACAAAGGCGAGGAGTTGACCATCGGGAGAAAAACGGGGATAGCTGATTTCATCTACCGCAGCCGTCAAGCGTTCAGCTCGGCCTCCGTTGTCTGTAATCAGCCAGAGATCATCCTCGGAAACGAATACAATGCGATTCTGGTGGATATGTGGAAAGCGAATATAACCCTGGGGCATAGTGGCTCCTTTATATTATGAGCAATCTACAAACGCTTCTTTCATTATCTATATGAAAAGCGCAGTTTATACAGGTGCCTTACTTCTAGTAGTGAAATATATTGTAACACAGCTATTGTAAATGTGTCGAGAACAAAGCCGAAGCCGAAAAAGCCGAAGCTATTGGCGTAGCACGCAAGTCATTCCCTCTTGCCATAATGTTCTGATTATGATACCCTCTCCTTGCAATAATTCAATAACAACCTGTAAGGAGAGATACTTCTATGACTCAAACCGTAAATGGAAACAAAAGTACGCAATCAAGGCAAAATAGACCCGGGCAGAGACAGCAGGAGCGCCTCATGCGCCAGGCTCGCCGCCAGCGTCGTCAACGCATATGGACCAGTGTCATAGTGGCAGTAGTGGTGATCGCAGCGGCTGGCCTGGCTTTCTGGCAATACCAGCGTTATACCGCTCAACAGGCCACTGCAAGCCAAACAAAGAAGACTACTTCTGTCCAGGTTGGCCCTAAATGTTCCACTGCATCTGCTATCCCTGCCATCTATGATTCAACTCCAAAAGCTGGCCCAACCAATCCTCCTCCTGCAACGGGAGCACCGGTTACAAACTCTGATGGACTACAATGTCTCGATCTCAAAGTTGGCAGCGGCAAAGTAGCGCAGCAGGGAGGTACTGTCTCTGTTGAGTACACAGGCTGGATGGCGAGCGATGGTAAAAAGTTTGATAGCTCATATGATCGTGGCGCTCAACCTTTTTCTGTCACCCCACTTGGCCAGGCAAGTGTAATTCAAGGTTGGAATGAGGGGCTGGTTGGCATGAAAGCTGGTGGCATTCGCCGTCTTATCATTCCCGCTGCTCTTGCCTATGGCGCGCAAGGAAACCAGGGTATTCCACCCAATGCGATCTTGATTTTTGACGTGACCGTCCTGAGCGTACAATAAAGGGGTTGGCTAGCCCGGAAAAAGATGAAATATGATTAATTTGAAAAGTCTTTGCCAAACTCATTATAGGCTCTTTCACGATTCACTTTCTCCCTTCATATTACTTGAATTGCTGAGGAACTTCAAGGGAGAATTTCAAGGGGTGTTTCGCGATGTTTTCTATCCCTGAAATGGAATTTAACGGGGAAAAAAACAGCAAAGAGAGTGAAAAAAGAACAAAAAAGATAAGTACAATCCTGCACACGTTTTGCACGAACATCGGCGTTTTGTAACCCTTCCTGACCCAGCAGCATGACAGTTAAGACGATTGCGCTATCACCCTGTGAGAAATCACTTGTATTGATCTTACTACATTCACGCCTTTCGGCCACAGTCTGTAACAACTTGTTAGCTGAAACCGAGACTTTGGCAAGATGGAACACTAATTAAAACTGTAAAAAGAGCAAAACAGGTTTTAATTTGCCCTTGACATTTGGATTTGTGGTGGGTATACTTCTAACAATTTGAAAACAGTTTCCCATTGTTCCACTCCGTGGAAAGGACCTTGTATTCTCATGATCAACTTGCATCGGGTACAATCACGCATACTTATGATATTGCAGGCAGGTTGCCTGTTCCATCCCATCGATGGACCCGGTGTTGATTTACCGAAAATAGTATTCTTCCTCACCCCTTTGATTCAGGGGTGAGGAATTTTTTTTGACCTGTTGGTCTCCGCTATAGTCATAGATGACAACGGCGTCATACAGCGACTCTTTAGTGCACTCAGTAAAAAGCAGAGCTAACCTGAGATAGCCAGGAAGTAAAGGATGACCTATCAACCTGTCGTCATCACATTTTAATAGCTTAATATTGGAGGTTACATGCAGCAAGTTATAACTAATCCTCAAAACGATATCAGGCAAATGCACACTAATACAACGCTGATCAGTGGTAATTTCAAAAAGAAGGACATTGTTTCTCTTGATCAATTTTCCACCGAGGATTTGCGCATTCTTTTTACCTTGACCAATCAGATGAAACAGATTGTCGTT
>DMFQ01000209.1:9276-10114 GCA_003450555.1 Ktedonobacter sp. | reverse complement strand
TCCAGCAGAACCTTTGGTTCATTTGCGGCAGCGGTGAAAAGGCTTGGTGGGCAGACGCTTGACATTCAAAGTCCCGAAATAGTCTCGTCCGTAGCCAAAGGAGAGACGTTTGAAGATACTATTCGCACCTTTGAAGCGTACTCTGATGCGATTGTGCTGCGCCATAAAATAGCCGGTTCAGCAAAATTAGCGGCGGAAACCGCCAGCTCTATCCCTGTCATTAATGCGGGCGACGGCAACAATGAGCACCCAACCCAGACACTGCTTGATCTGTACACGTTGTACGATCAACTGGGCAGACTCAATAACCTGACCTGCCTGATTGCCGGTGATCCTCTCAATAGCCGTGTCATCCATTCACTGATACGAGGGCTTTCGCTCTTCAATAACAATACTGTGTACCTGTTGTCTCCTCCACAACTGCAGCTCACAAGGGATGATTTCTTATTCTGGAGTGCACGAGGTATAAGAATCATTGAGATTAGCAGTGAGAAAGATATTCCGGGCGACTGCCACTTCTGGTATTGGACGCGCATCCAGCAGGAACGCTTTGCCTCTCGTGAAGAATATCATGATGCGATGAAAGAGAGGTTTATCGTCACACCAAAACTTCTGAACGATTATGCAAATAAGGATATGATTCTGCTGGACCCGCTGCCACGGGTAGGCACGATAGACCCGGCGGTGGATGCCGATAAACGCGCGCAGTATTTCAGGTCTCAAATTAGGAATGGCTTGTATACGCGCATGGCCCTGCTGGCACTGTTACTTGGAATGGCATAGGGATAAAAGTAAAATCTCTCGGCTTGACTCCTTTTAGCCTGCCGCGACGAGGAGT
>DMFQ01000209.1:0-9169 GCA_003450555.1 Ktedonobacter sp. | reverse complement strand
CTTGTAGCCTGCCGCGACGAGGAGTCAAGCCGAGAGAACCGAATAGTCACAAAGTAAGAGGATGAAACATGCAACAATATGTTATAGATCGCAACTTTTCTGGCGGAGACTGTTCCAGGCATGAAGCAATTCTTGCCGGAGAATGCCTGAAACCCGTGCAGGGGAGTTTGCTTTTAGAAGATGGGACAATGTTTGAAGGCACCTCGTTTGGATATGAGAGAGCGAGTGCGGGTGAGGTTGTCTTTAGCACAGGAATGGTCGGTTATCCTGAATCACTGACCGATCCCTCCTTTGCCGGTCAAATCCTGACCTTGACCTATCCGATCATTGGTAACTATGGTATACCAGACCGTTCAATGTGGGAAGATGATAAAATACATGTCTCCGGATTGATCGTTTCGAATTATATTGATACACCTTCGCATGTACAGAGTAGCATGAACCTGGGTACATGGCTTAGGGAGGAAAAAATACCCGCTTTAGAGATCAAAGATACGCGTTTATTGACAAAACATATTCGCACCCATGGCACAATGCTGGGCAAGATTGTTTTTGATGAGTATATTCCTTTCTATGACCCCAATAGTGACAACCTGGTTGCGCAAATCTCAACTGAGGAGGTTCTAGAAGAGGGCAGTGGGGATACTACGATTGTGCTGATCGACTGCGGTGCAAAGCACAATTTGGTACGCTGCCTGCTTGCAAGAAACGTACGAGTTCTCACCATACCCTGGGATTATGATCTCTTTTCACAGGCACATAGATTGCACTTTGATGGCATCATCATCTCCAGTGGGCCTGGCAATCCGAAAATGGTGGATAAGACTATCCAAACCATTCGGACAGCCCTGGAATATCAAGTTCCCACGCTTGGTATTTGCCTGGGTCATCAATTGCTAGCACTTGCGGCGGGCGGTGATACCTATAAACTGAAATTTGGACACAGGAGCCAAAACCAGCCCTGCCTCCTACATGACACCAGGCGCTGCTATATTACAACACAAAATCATGGTTTTGCCGTCGGTGAGCTACCAACGGATTTTTCTCCCTGGTTCGTCAACGCCAATGATGGCAGCAATGAAGGCATGAAGCATACTCGGTATCCCTTTCTCTCGGTACAATTCCATCCAGAGGCCGCGCCTGGTCCGGAGGATACCGAGTGGGTCTTCGACTACTTCCTGGAAAGAATAAGGCGGAGGTAAGGGTGCTAACGAACGTGAAATCGCTACATAAAGTGCTGGTGCTGGGGGCGGGAGCCCTGAAAATTGGACAGGCTGGCGAGTTTGACTATTCCGGTTCCCAGGCCCTCAAAGCATTGCATGAAGAGGGCATCTTTACAGTCTTAGTCAACCCCAATATCGCTACCATACAGACCTCGAAAGGGCTGACAGACCAGGTCTATTTCTTACCGGTAACGGCCTTTTTTGTCGAGAAAATTATTGAGAAAGAACGCCCTGATGGTATTCTGCTCTCCTTTGGAGGGCAAACGGCATTGAATTGCGGCATTGAATTATTTCATAAGGGGGTTCTGGAAAAATACCATGTAACAATTCTGGGCACCCCCATCTCGGCGATTATCCTCACCGAGGATCGCGAGGCTTTTGCGCAGCACCTGCACAGCATCAATATTCCCACGCCTGAGAGTAGGAGCGCGGAAACGCTTGCAGAGGCCATCCATATTGGTACAGGGATCGGTTTTCCCGTCATGGTGCGAGCTGGCTATGCTCTGGGTGGCCAGGGTTCCGGTATCGCCCGGCATGTCGAGGAATTGGAACACATTGTCAGCGGTGCCTTAGCCTTTGCTCCCCAGGTACTTATCGAGCAATATCTGCATCACTTCAAGGAAGTGGAGTACGAAGTGGTGAGAGATAGCTGCGACAACTGTATCACTGTTTGTAACATGGAGAACATGGATCCACTGGGTATCCACACGGGCGAGTCCATTGTGATCGCTCCCAGCCAGACGCTCAGCAATGCCGAATATCATACACTGCGCACAGCTTCTATCAAAATTGTGCGCAGTCTGGGCATTGTCGGGGAATGCAACGTGCAGTTTGCCCTTGACCCCAAAACCCTGGCCTACTATGTGATTGAAGTCAATGCCCGACTCTCGCGCAGCTCAGCCCTGGCCAGCAAAGCCACTGGCTACCCATTGGCCTATGTCGCGGCCAAGCTAGCCCTTGGCTATGGACTGACAGACCTCTCCAATAAAGTCACGGGCGTCACCCGAGCGTGTTTTGAACCCAGCCTGGATTACCTGGTGGTAAAAATTCCTCGCTGGGATTTAGAGAAATTCAAAGGCGTGGACGAGACCATCGGCACTGGCATGAAATCTGTTGGGGAGGTCATGGGTATTGGCCGCACATTCGAAGAAGCCTTTCAAAAAGCCATCCGCATGTTAGATCTTGATTTTGAAGGCGTAGCCTCGGATAAAGTCTTTGCCCCGGGCGAAAACGTGGCCGATATCATCACCAAATATCTCTATATACCTACCCCTAAACGCATGTTTGCCCTGGCGATGGCGATGCTTCACACTATCACTGTTGAAAAAATCGCCGCTATTACCGGCATTGATCCCTGGTTTCTCCACCGCATTAAACATATCGTGGATGTAGAGCAGGAACTGCAAGCCGACCTGGACCTTTCCGCGTCCCGGCTGCTGGTACTCAAACAGATGGGGATGTCAGATAAGCGCATCGGAGAGCTGACCGGCAAAACAGGGTTGCAGATACGCGCAATGCGCAAACAGTACGGTGTAGTGCCATCTGTGTTCCAGATCGATACTCTTGCTGGAGAATTTCCCTCGGACACCAATTATCTCTACCTGACCTACAATGGGCAGCACCACGATGTATCACCTACTGGTGATGAGGGTGTGATTGTGCTGGGATCCGGCCCCTATCGTATTGGCTCATCCGTGGAGTTTGATTGGACGAGCGTCAGTGCTGTGCAAGCACTCAAAAAGCATCACAAACGCTCCATCGTGATTAACTGTAACCCCGAAACGGTTTCAACGGACTATGACATCTCTGATCGGCTGTATTTTGAGGAACTCACCTTTGAGCGTATTGCCGACATCTGTGAATTTGAATCTCCCCACGGGGTAATCGTCTCAGTGGGCGGGCAGACTCCCAATAATCGTGTCAAGGCATTGCATAGCTTTGGTATACCTATCTTAGGAACGAATGCCATGCATATCGACCAGGCGGAAGATCGCAATAAATTCTCTAAACTGCTGGACAAGCTTGGCATTAACCAGCCGGAATGGAACAGCTTCGTCAACGTTGTTGAACTGACTCGCTTTGCTGAAGAGGTGGGCTATCCGGTGCTTGTACGCCCATCATACGTCCTCTCAGGGAGTGCTATGAACATCTGCTATACTCCAGAGGATTTGGAGCAGTATGCGAAAGAAGCGGCGGCGGTTTCGCCAGAGCATCCCGTCACTGTGACCAAGTTTTTTGAGAAGGTCAAAGAGATCGAACTGGACGCAGTAGCCCAACATGGGCAGATTAAAGCCATAATGATCTCCGAACACATCGAAAACGCGGGTGTACATTCCGGTGACGCGACCATAGTGCTACCGCCCCAGGATATCAATACCGAAACTCAGGGCAAGATAGAAGAGGTGGGCCGATCCATCGCCAGCGCTTTAGAGATCACGGGGCCATTTAATGTTCAATTTCTCGCCAAAGACAATCAGGTCTATGTCATCGAGGTCAATCTGAGGGCTTCGCGCACCTTCCCATTCATCTCAAAAGTCACGGGTGTCAACTTGATCGAAATCTTTGTTGACTCCCTCTTTGAGCGGGAGGTTCCAGCAGTGACCATGCCCACGCTTCACTTTACCGCGGTCAAAGCACCGCAGTTCTCATTTTCACGATTGACGGGAGCCGATCCGGCTCTGCGTGTGGAGATGGCTTCAACGGGCGAGGTAGCCTGCTTCGGCGAGGACGTGGAAGAAGCCTATCTCAAAGCCATTCTTGCCACCGGCGGAGGTATTCCCAAAACAGGTATCTTTATCAGCCTCGGTGGCGATGATAAAAAGGCCCGTTTCCTGGAGAGTGCAACACTCCTGGGCACTCTGGGCATACCGTTGTTTGCCACGGAAAAAACTTGTGAATTTTTACATGCCCACGGCGTCAACGCGACTATGCTCTACAAAATACATGAGCGCAGCTCTCCTAATGTGCTAAGCTACTTCCGCGACAATAAGATTGACCTTGCAATCAATATTGTGGATGCGCACGTGAAGAAGGAGCTTGATGATGACTATGCTATGCGGCGTTACGCTATCGATCACAATATTCCCCTGTTTACCAAGATTAAACAGGCACGCCTGTTTGTGCGGGCTATAATACAGAAAGATATTGATACCATGCCAATTAGAGCCTGGAACGAGTACTAAATAAAGAGGTTTATCATGTCATTGCAACGCTTTACGCAGAGGATAGAGAGGATGGATACTGACATCCTGATTATTGGCTCAGGTGGATCAGGATTGCGAGCAGCTATTGCAGCCACTGAGCAAGGGGCAAAGGTAATAGTTGTAGCCAAGGAGCTTTTACGGGATGCTCATACCGGCTGGGCCATGGGCGGTCTCAATGTGGCTATGAAAGCACCTGCAACACCACAGATGCACTTCAAGGACACCATTGACGGTGGGTGGTTTATCAATAATTATAAGCTCGTAAAGATATTTTCAGAAGAAATGCCTGATCGCATACATGATTTAGAACAGTATGGCGTAAAATTTGATCGTTTACCAGATGGCTCATATTTTACCTGGGCCGGTGGTAAGCATAGCGCTCCTTTAAATTTATGTGCTGGAGATTATACAGGCCGTGAGATGATGCAAGGATTATTGGCAGAGATTGATCGACTTGCCATTCCATATCTGGAATATCATTACGTCACGAAATTGATCAAGCAAAGCGGTCGCGTTGTAGGTGCGTTTCTGATAGATATGAAAACAGGGGAGTACAAAATTGTGCAAGCCAAAGCCACGATTGTGGCAACGGGTGGTGGGGGACATATGTATCAGATCAATACTAATGCACCCAGCAATACGGGTGAAGGGTATGCATGGGCATTAGATGTGGGAGCGGAACTTGTTGATATGGAAATGATCCAGTTTCATCCAACAGGCATGGCTTATCCACCGGAAAAGCGCGGAAAACTTGTGACTGAGAAGGTGAGAGGTGGTGGTATTAGCAAGGGTCTGCTCAAAAACAAATTAGGAGAACGCTTCATGGAACGTTACCAGCCTGATCGTCTTGAACTGGCTGGCCGTGATGAAGTAACAAGAGCTATTTTTCAAGAAATCCAGGAAGGCAGAGGTACAAATCATGGAGCGGTCTATCTGGATATTACCCACTGGGAAGACGGTGAAGCTGAAAGAATTGTTCCCGATGTCTTTGCTGAACACATGGAAATAGGCGTTGATATACGCAAACAAATGATGGAGATAACGCCTTCTATGCATCATATGATGGGAGGCTTTGTGATCAACGAGTGGGGTGAAACCAATATTGCGGGTCTCTACGCTGTCGGTGAAGTAACTGCTAGTATCCATGGCGCGAATCGTTTGGGTGGTAACTCATTGGCAGAAGGTCAAGTTTTTGGTAGGAGAGCTGGTATGCATGCTGCTGCATATAGTAAAAATGCTCAGACAGCATACATTGCGCAGCAGGCGTTGGATGCAGAAGTCAGCCGCATTGAAGCCTTCTTCCAACGAAAGGCTGGAGCGCAAGCCTCCGCTATTTTGCAAGAAATCAAGGCCATTATGTGGAATAAGGTTGGCATTATCAGAGACGCCGAAAAGCTCATGTTGGCCCAGCGAGAGCTTAAAAAGCTGCAAGACGAAGCTCACTCCTTGTGTGCGGAGGACAAAAGCCAGGTGCAATCCTGCCTGGAAATACAGGATATGTTGAAGACGGCGGAGGTAATCATCCTGGCTGCATTGCAAAGGCAAGAGAGTAGAGGAGCGCATTACCGATCTGATTATCCGCAATTGGACCCGGCGTGGGAGAGAAATATCCGTGTGTACAAGGACCAGGAGGGGAAACTGGTAACGAAAGTTGTTTCTCCGGTGAAAGAGTAGGTCAAGCGGCACGAGGTTCAGTATGACTTCAACCCTTATCGGATCAATAGTTCTTCCTGATCAGATTATACAGGGGACGCTGCATATTGCAGATGGGACAATCAGGAGGATAGAGGAGGGTTTCCCTAAAATCACGGAGGATATCTTTGATTTTCGCGGCAAGTATATTCTTCCAGGTTTAATTGAAGTGCATGGGCACCTGCGTGAACCTGGACTTGAACACAAAGAAGATATTCCTCATGGCACACGGGCTGCCCTTGCTGGCGGCTATACAACGGTATTTGATATGCCCAACACAAAACCCCCCACCACGACTGCTGCTCGTGTTGAAGCGCAGATCAAGAGGTATAGTGGTAGGTCGTATACCGATTTTGCCATCAACATGGGTGCCTCTGTCAATGATATTGATGAACTCCATAAAATTGATACCGGGATGATTACAGGTGTAAAAATATTTACCGCCGGTCATGCAACCACGCCAACAACCATACCACATCTCAGCGATGTTGCCCGGATTTTTGAGATTTTAGGGGCAAGAAAGATCATGGCACTGCTCCACGCAGAAAATCAAGATCTGGTAAACTATTTTACTCATCACTATCGGGAGACCTTAGCGAGAAACGATCCCGCGGTTTGGAGTGATGCCAGAAATGCCTCGGTTGTCCTGACCTCTGCTCTTGAAATGATTGCGCTTGCAAAACACTTTGGCGTTAAGCTCTATCTCTTACATTTATCCACTTCAGAAGAGTTTGCGGCGGTGGAGTTTGGCCGGAAAATCGGTGTAGATGTGTATGGTGAAATAGCCGCCTATCAGCTTATCTTTACAACCAACGATTACGAAAAATACGGCAATTTGATCAATGTAGCCCCAGCGCTCCGTGGCCCTTCCGAGCACGAAAAGCTCTGGAAACTTCTACGCGCTGGAAAAATCGATACGGTCATTTCTGAACATACGCCTCACATGCTTGAAGAAAAGCAAAAAGAGAGCGTGTGGGAGGTGGCATCGGGTATGCCTGCCATGCAGGAAACGCTGCCAGCTTTACTCAGTAATTGGGTCAAGCAATTTGGCGACGATACGCTTGAAGAAGGGCTTATACGTATTGCCCGGGTCACCTCACAAAACATTGCATCAATCTTTGATTTTGCACAGAAAGGCGGCCTGGCGGTTGATAAAGATGCCGATATGGTCGTTGTAGATACTACACAGACATGGAAAGTAAACAAAGCAGATCTCTTTACTAAAAATCAGTGGTCTGCTTACGAGGGAATGAAGCTGATTGGCAGACCCGTAGCAACATTCCTACGAGGAAACCTGGTCTATCAGAATGGTAAGATAAGGGGTGATGCTCAAGGACAACGAGTTGCCAGGTCATCAGTGGTAGAAAGAGAAAGGTGGCATCAATGAATGATCCAACGATTATGCAGATGTTTGCCGATGTCGGAGCTATTATCAGCGACAGTCACTTTGTGTATAGTTCGGGTCGGCATAGCTCTGTCTATATCAACAAAGATGCGCTATACCTGCACACACAAGCGATAGCAACTCTCTGCCAGATGATGGCGCGTCCTTTTAACGCCGATCAGATCGATGTTGTAGTAGGTCCTGTGCTGGGTGGTATTGTGCTTTCCCAATGGGTCGCTCACTTTCTTAACGCTAACCGATCATCAGGTGAAACGCTAGCCATATACGCGGAGAAAGAGGAGGATGGCCCTGATAAAAAGTTTCTCCTGCGGCGTGGCTATGACAAGTATATCTCTGGAAGAAATGTACTGGTTGTCGAAGATGTGCTGACGACGGGAGGCTCAGCTTGCAGTGTGATTGAACTGGTGCGTATGCATGGCGGGAATGTTGTAGGCTTGAGTGCGCTCTGCAATCGCGGAGGTGTACAACCTCAAGATGTGGGTGATGTAGCTATTCATACGCTCATTACGGTAACGCTTGAGACCTTTACAGAAACAGCATGTCCTTTTTGCCAGCAACACATACCAATTAACATCGAGCTAGGCAAGGGCAGGGCATTCCTGGCAAAGCAGAAAGAGCTATAGGTAGAGGAAAATATGATCGAGCAAACAACCTCTTCAACGGCTACGTTTATCTCTAAGCTAGAGCAGCGTTGGCGGCAAGGCACCTTTGTGTGCGTCGGCTTAGACTCTGACTACGATCGCATCCCTGCAACTGTGAAAAGCATGGGTTCCGTTGAAGAAGCGCTATTTATCTTCAACCGGGATATTATCGATGCCACTCATGATCTCGTCTGCGCATATAAACCCAACTCAGCCTTTTACGAAGCCCAGGGAGATCAAGGGCTTCGAGCATTGTGCAGAACGGTAGAGTACATTAGGGAAACGTATCCTCACATTCCTGTTATCCTGGATGCCAAGCGGGCTGATATTGGCAGCACCAACCTTGGATATGTGCAGATGGCTTTTGACATTATAGGCGTCGATGCAATTACTATACATCCCTATCTTGGCAAAGAAGCTCTCGCGCCTTTTCTTGCTCGTAAAGAGAAGGGTATGATTGTTCTCGTCAAAACATCAAACCCTGGCGCTGGTGAATTTCAAGATTTGCCTGTTGGGGGTGCGCAAGAACCGCTCTATCAAGTGGTAGCTCGCCATGTAGCGAATGCCTGGAACACGCACGGGAATTGTGCAATCGTCGTTGGAGCGACCTATCCAGCCGAGCTAGAGAAAGTGCGGGCGATAGTAGGGGATATGCCGATCCTCATTCCTGGTATTGGAGCACAGGGTGGCGAAGTTGAAGCGACAGTGTCTGCTGGAAAAGACAGCCGAGGCTGGGGGATGATTATCAGCGCGTCGCGCAGTATTATCTTTGCCTCAAAAGGGGATGATTTTGCGCGAGCTGCCAGGGAGGCAACCAGGGAGTTGAGGGCGGAAATTAACAGGTATAATTGAGGAGTTTCTTAGCAAGGAGGGAGTGGGGGAAATCAGGGAGACTGTTAGAGTAGCATTGTAGCTATTTCAATCCTAGCGACATTGTTCTATGCATGCTCCCCATGCCCTGACGTTCATAGAAAGCAATGGCCTCACTGTTGAACTCCCAGACCA
>DMFQ01000478.1:2611-2748 GCA_003450555.1 Ktedonobacter sp. | reverse complement strand
ACTGACCTCGCCCATAGCCTTGCCGATTGTCTGAATAAACCACTGACATCGGAGCCGAAAGAACTGGCAACAAATCTTTGGGCGCAGGAAGGTCAATGCCCTCGACGAAATGCGCCGTGGCTGGGGCAAATTACAAG
>DMFQ01000478.1:1266-2555 GCA_003450555.1 Ktedonobacter sp. | reverse complement strand
CAAATTACAAGTTTCTATGAGTAAAATGTTGCGCAATCGCGGCATTGACTCTGTCATGGCGGAAGAGCTAGCCCTCATTCCGGGGATGGATGAGATAGTGAGCCTCATCAACATCTATCGTAACGCCCGCGAAGGAAACTTTGACGTCGTGATCATTGATGCCGCTCCCACCGGTGAGACGGTGCGCCTGCTCAGTATGCCGGATACCTTCCAGTGGTATGCCGGTCGCATCATGAATCTACAGAGCGGCACGCTCAATCTCGCCCGCCCGCTGATCAAGGCATTCCTGCCTTCAGCTGAAATACTGGATGCCGTCCAGGAACTCAGCGAACGAGTGAAAACGCTGCGTGAGGTGTTAGGCAATCCTGATATCAGTTCTTATCGCCCCGTCGTCAATCCCGAACGCATGGTCATCAAAGAGGCCATGCGGGCCGAAACCTACCTCGCCCTCTTCGGTTATCCCATCGATGCCGTTGTCTGTAATCGCGTCCTGCCAAAAGGCAATTATCAAGATACCTTCATGCAAGAACTCTACCAGAATCAAACAAAGCTGCTCCAGCAAATTCATAACACCTTCGCGCCGCTTCCCATCTGGGAAGCTCCCTACTATTCCCATGAAATTCTCGGCATTTCCCAGCTGGGCAAGTTAGGTGACGTGATCTTTGGCGCACAGGACCCAACGCAGATATTCTACCGTGGTCAAATACAAGAGATAACGCGCCAGGGAGATGTCTATGTTTTGCGCCTGCCTCTGCCCCATGTCGAGATGGACAAGGTGCTGATGACCAAAAAGGGTGACGAGATGATCGTCGAGATCGGCAACTTCAAACGCGACATCACGCTTCCCTCTGTACTGGCTAACCAGGAAGCGACGGTTGCGCGCTTTGTAAATAACGCCCTCGAGATTCACTTCACAGCCGCGGACGCCGACTCAGATGTAGCTTGACACGTGTTCCACTAACCCACTATAGTAGGGGGGAGTAAAAACAAAAAAGTGGATAGCGAACAATCTGAGTTATGCCAAAGACAACCGATCAAGCGCTCACCAGCTATGTTGAGCGGGCACGCAAAGTTCTACAGCACGAACAACGTACCAATCACCAGGATCAGGCTATCAAGCCGGGAGGGTTAGAACTCTTTGTTGTGCGCTGGGCCGACGAAGTCGGCAGCGTCTGCAAAAATGCCGGACTTGACCTGCTTACCCTGCGTACCATCCATAGTTTTACCGAATATCTTGTAGGGTATCGCCAGCAGGACCCTATGCAGCGCGCAGCTAGCTTGCGTGCTGC
>DMFQ01000478.1:0-1048 GCA_003450555.1 Ktedonobacter sp. | reverse complement strand
AGTTCGGCTGAACATGACAGATCAAGTTCTACCAATAAGATCACAGCCTCGCCTTCTCTCTCGTCTACTACCTCACTAACGCCAGCGCAGACCGAGAGCAAAGCGCTAGCGAAACCAGTGCAAAATACCGTCCGTCTAGAGGCAGGTATGACGGCTGGTCATACCGTCCTGACCCTCTTGAGCGCCGATATCACAGCGGTCCCAGGCGTGGGAGCCACCGTAGCTGCCCGGCTCCATAATCTAGACATTCGCACCGTGCGCGATCTACTCTTCTATTTTCCGCGCGAGCACCGCGACTATAGCAAACTCGAAAAAATTGCCACTATTCCCTTCAACGAGCTTACAACGACGATGGGCTTGATCTGGGAAGTGAAAAATGTTCCTACAAGCGGTGGCAGGATGCGCACTATTGCCACCATCTCTGATGAAACGGGCAAACTGAATGTCTCATGGTTCAATCAATCCTATCTGCTCAAGCAGTTGAAGGCCGCTCAAGGCTCCTATCTCGTCGTGACCGGCATCAAGCAGCGCTTTGGCAACAAAATCGAGTTCTCAGTGCGCAGCCATGAACTGCCCGAACAGGGCGACCTGGTAAATACGGGACGCCTGGTACCAACATACCCGCTGACCGAAGGTCTTCACGCCAAGGCGCTGCGGCGCTTCACTAAATGGGTCGTTGACCGCTATGCAGCGATGATTCCCGATCACCTGCCCGCGTGGATACGTTCAGCGGGAAAACTCATGCCCTTGCCCGATGCCGTCTCACACATACACTACCCCGAAAATGAAGCTGCCCTGCTTAACGCGCGCCGCCGCCTGGCCTTCGACGAACTCTTTTTAATTCAACTCGGTATGCAGGAACGGCGCAGCCGCTGGCAGCGCGAAGCTCCTCAGGGAAACGCTTTCAACCTTGATCTCACCAAAATTTTCATTGATGCTCCTACTACCGCATCAATCGTAGAGCAGGAGGGAAACAGCGTTACAAGAGTAACAGGCACAGACCAGGAGGATACAGATAACCTTCTCAGCGCCACACTCTGGTCCCCGG
>DMFQ01000398.1:4907-8293 GCA_003450555.1 Ktedonobacter sp. | reverse complement strand
CGCGTGCTGAACTTCATGGCGAGGGCACCTTCACCGACGATAACCGGGGTGATGGGCGTTTCGCTATGGCCGGTATTGAAACCTAGCTGCTCCAGGCCGCGTTTGAAGAAGTGGGTGTTCTCCCAGAGGCGCTCAACAAGGCTATTGTCGTTCTCGAGAAGTTCTATAGCGGCAATGCAAGTGGCGACGACAGAGGGCGGATGGGAGGTGCTGAAGAGCACGGGGCGCGAGCGCATCATAAGCAGGTCTTTGACATCCTGGCTGCAGGCGACGTATCCACCTAAGGAGCCAATACCCTTGGAGAGGGTGCCAACCTGGAGGGCTACACGGCCATCCAATCCGAAGTGACTCACGGAGCCACGGCCATTCTTGCCTAAGACGCCACTTGAATGGGCATCGTCGACCATGACAAAGGCGCCGTATGCTTCGGCAAGGGCGACGATCTCTGGCAGTGGAGCTATGTCACCGTCCATGCTAAAGACGCCATCGGTCACCACCATGACCTTGCTAGCACCCCTGGACTCCTCAAGCACGCGACGTAGGCCAGTCATGTCTTTATGAGGATAGACTTTGCGCGGCGTCTTATTGAGACGTATACCGTCTATGATGCTGGCGTGATTGAGTTCGTCGCTGATGATGATGTCTTCGGGCAGCATAAGAGCCGAGATGACGCCCAAGTTGGTGGTATAGCCAGATTGGAAGGTGAGCGAGGCTTCGGTATGTTTGAAACGGGCAAGCTTCTCTTCCAATTCAATGTGGAGTGACATGGTACCAGCGATGGTACGCACGGAACCGGAACCAACACCATACTTTTCTATGGCGTTGATTGCTGCTTCCCGTAGTTTGGGATGAACGGTGAGACCGAGGTAGTTATTTGAAGATAGGGTAATCACTTCGTGACCGTCGATGATGACGGTCGCCTTCTGCTCGGATTCCAGAACGCGTGGGCGGTGAAAGACGCCTTTTTGGCGCAGAGTTTCCAGTTCCCCTGCCGCGAACTGTTGTAGTTTGTCCATTTTTCTCCTCTTCTAAGTCCAATATGTTATGTACGTCCTTACATTGTCATGACTATTTTGCCACAATCGCCCGTTTTCATGATTTCCATGGCTTCATGAAGTTGGTCAAATGGTAGTGTATGAGTGATTACCTGCTTGAGGTCGAGCTGGCCGGCTTCGAGAATGCGACGGGTGCGGTACCAGGTATCGAAGATGAGACGGCCAGAGATGCCAAAGATAGTCGCGCCTTTGAAGATAATATCATTGGCGAGGTCAAGTTCGATCACGCGCGAGGGTATGCCAAGAAGAGAGACTCGGCCACCGTTGCGCAGCGCTTTGAAGCCCTGTCGCATGGCCTGCGCGTTGCCTGACATTTCCAGGACGACATCGACACCTAGCCCGTCAGTGATAGCGAGTATCTGCTGTACGGGGTCAACTTCACGAGGATTGAGCACGTGGTTTGCACCCATCGCAGTGGCGATCTCCAGGCGCTTGTGGTTGGGTTCGATGGCAAAGATGGTACTGGAACCGGAGACGCGACAGAGACCGACGGCCCAGAGGCCGATGGGGCCGCAACCAAAGACGGCTACAGTTTTGTTGGTGATGTCGCCCGCGAACGTGGCGTGAACGGCATTGCCAAAGGGTTCCTGGATGGAGGCAACGGTATGATCGATTTCTTTGCCTGTTTTCCAGGCGACGTTCTCCGGTATGGCGATGTATTCAGCGAATGCACCATCGCGATCGACGCCGAGAATCTGTACATTGCGGCAAACATTGGCCTGTCCGGTACGACATTGGTAGCATTGACCGCAGGTGATGTGGGTTTCGGCAGCGACGAAGTCACCTGGAACGAGGGATGTAACTTCGTTGCCGACTTCGACAATCTCGCCAGCAAATTCGTGTCCAAAGATACGGGGGACGGTCATGCGGCTCTGCGCCCACGCGTCCCACTCGTAAATATGCATGTCTGTACCACAGATTGAGGCGGCCTTCACCTGTACAAGTACGTCACGCGAGCCGATACGAGGGATATCAACCAGGGCAAACTTTGCTCCAGGGGCAGCCTCGACTTTGAGAGCTGCCTTCATTTTTCCTTGCATGTTCTAACTACACCTCCGCGTTGAGTATGTTTTTCTTACTTTCATTATGCGTCTTAGAAGCTTTGATTGCAAGGCGTACTATAGAATATGGAGAAAAGGGGTGGACTGGTGACGGCTCCAGGGCGGATGGGGATGGCTCCAGGGCGGCCGCAAGGGCCGCCCGTACATTTTTACGGGGTGTGGATTTGGTAATCAGCGGTATTTTCGGGTAGATAGAGCTGATTTTCCCTCCTAATTTATTTGATGGAGATTGAGTGTTAGGGGAAGGCGTTAGTAACATGTTGGGGCTGTATTGAGATACAATTTCGTTGGGATGACAGAAGCTGTTAGACATTAGGATTCACCTTGTGAGGAATTTATGAAAGATGCAAATCACGATTCTCGGGCATTCATAGATATTGGAGAGATTGTTCCTGCTTTTACACTGCCGGGTTCTGATGGGATGCCATATAGTCCATGGATGTATAAGCAGAGAGAGCATCTCTTACTTATCATTCTACTGAGTACGGCAAATAGCGAGGCAAGAGGATTGTTGAGGGCTTTCGCGCGGGAGTATCGCAGTTTGCGGGAGGAGGAGTGCGCGCTGCTGGTGATTTCGACGGATACGGTGGTGGGAAATTTACAGGCGCAGGAGGAGTTGCACTTGCCTTTTCCGCTTCTGGCGGATCCGAAAGGCGAGGTGATTAAGCGCTATACTGGGTGGGATGAGGTTGATAAGAAGGTTCTGCCAAGTATTGTTTTGGCGGACCGGTATGGGGCGCTGTATCGACAATGGGTGGAGGAGAAGGAGGAGAAGTTGGTAGGTATTGATGAGATTATAGAGAATTTGAGGTATTTGAACAGGTTGTGTTCATTGTAGGTTGGTGGAGCTAGAGGGAGCTAGAGGAGGTTTTAGAAAGAGTATGTGAATGATGGAGAGGGAGATTTTAGCGGAGAAGCCGGTTTCGCTATGGCGAAATCACGATTACCTGCTGCTGTGGCTTGGGCAGGGAGTTTCTTCGCTGGGCACGGGCATTTCACAATTCGCTTTTCCGCTGTTGACATTGGCGGTGACACATTCTTTTGCGGCGGCGGGGGTCGTAGGCGCTCTTGGGCAACTTCCCTTTGTGCTCTTCGGCCTGCTAGCAGGGGCGCTGGTGGATAGGTGGAAGCGCAAACGAGTGATGGTTGT
This sequence comes from Ktedonobacter sp., assembly GCA_003450555.1. Classification (GTDB taxonomy): domain Bacteria; phylum Chloroflexota; class Ktedonobacteria; order Ktedonobacterales; family Ktedonobacteraceae; genus UBA11361. Next base: position 5,027 of record DMFQ01000398.1, on the reverse strand, counting down.
ATGCACGATTGGGCTGGCACTTTGCACGGTGAGTATTGCGGTGGCACTCATCAGCGGGCATCTCACAGTTGTGCAGATTTACGTGGTTGCGTTCGTAATGGGGACATTTTTTGTCTTTTA
>DMFQ01000398.1:3214-4745 GCA_003450555.1 Ktedonobacter sp. | reverse complement strand
TTGGAGGTGTGCTTTTTAGTATAGGGAGAGCGCTGCCATTTGTGGCGGATGGAATTTCGTACCTGGTGATATTGGGGGCACTGCTGCGCATGCGATCCTCTTTCCAAGGAGAGCGAGTGGCTGTGGCGGCGAATATGCTGATGGAGGTAGGAGAGGGACTGCAATGGTTATGGTCGCATGTCGTGGTGCGCTTGCTGGCCTTTCTGAGCGGCTATTTCTATATTTTGATGAGCGGAAGCATACTCATTGTGTACGCTATAGCACGAGAACACCAGATTTCACTGATTGTGGTGGGGATAGTTTTAGCAGTGGGAGGGGGCGGCAATTTTGTCGGAACTGCGCTGAGTCCGCTGTTACAACGGCGCGTGCGTTTTGGGCGGGCACTGGGTTGGATGCTGGTGCTCTTTGTGCTGCTGTGGCCGCTCTATGGTATTGCCAGTGCGCCTATTTTACTGGGGATTACGGTGGCTGGTCTGGCCGTGGTGGATTCGATTGCGGCTATCCTGGTGAGCAGTTACCGGTTGGCGATTGTGCCAGACGAGTTACAGGGGCGTGTGGGAAGCGTTTACCGGTTGATTCTGTTTGGGTCGCTGGCACTGGGGCAACTAGCTGTGGGATTTTGCCTGGATCGTTTCGGGATATTGGTGACTGTCGGGTTGTTGTGGGGAGGGCTGATTTTTTGGGCGGGTGTGGTTCTGGTGCATTCGGCTGTACGAAGGGCGGTTTTTCCTGAGGATTAGGGATAGGGATTTTTTCGGCTCTTTGCGCGGATTGGCAGAAGAGGATGGATTGGCTCGACATGGGCTGCAGGCACTCAGGGCAACCGCAAGGGTTGCCCGTACATTTTAGAGCGGGGGGAATTGGGGGGATGGATCTTTTGGAGAATGGGGGCTGATGGTGCAGCATTGAGGTGGGATGGTGTAAGATATAGGATAAGGGTGATGAAATATGTTTGGAACAGGGGGTTATGATGCCGGCGACGAAGGGTTGGGCGATAGGCTGGCTCTTTGTTTTGGGGGCGATTGTGGGAACAGGGCTGGATGCATTCCATGTTTCATAGCGGAGTGGAACGGTATGCTGTGCCGGTGCTTTTGGGTTTGGCATGGTGGGTACCGCTGCTGTTTGGGACGGCAAGTGTGGCTGTGGGTTATTCGCACGCGCTGGTTGATCCTTTGCTGGGCCAGAGGCGGGTGCCGCGACAATTTGTGCTCTGTATGGTGGATTTGATGTGGGTTGTGCTGGCTTACCTGGTGAGCGCTACTAGCGTTGATTCTGTTGGCAAGGTGGGATTGATGACGGTCATTTATTTGAACTTCTGGTTTGTGACAGGGAGAGGGTGGCAAAATTTAGTGCTTTCGGGCGTGACTGCTATTACTGGTACGCTGGTTGAAATGATGCTGGTCGCTGGCGGAGCGTTTTCTTACCTTCATCCTGATTTCATTGGAGTTCCCTATTGGCTCCCCTGCACCTATGCATGTGCGTCCCTGGCAGTAGGAGACATGGGACGGTATCTTATTCTTTCACCCAGGAC
>DMFQ01000398.1:2573-3032 GCA_003450555.1 Ktedonobacter sp. | reverse complement strand
TGATGAATATGAAGAAAATAATGGGGGGAGAAGACGTAGGGGCGCAGTGGATTGCGCTCGGGTACAGGAATCGACTCCCCCAGGCAGGCGCCAATGAATGGCGCCCCAACATTTGAGGATGGAGAACTTATGAGGCGATCTAAGAATCAGGAATGGGCACTGGAGACTCTACTGGTGCATGGAAATGAACGAGAGAGAGAGGGGGAAGGCGGCGGGAGCAGTAAAGGGGTGCCGACGGTGCAGCCTATTTATACGAGTACGACGTATCTGCACGAAAACGCGGGGGCGCTTGACCAGGCTTTTGATGATAGTTTGGCGGCGAAAGAGGGGGAAATGGCCTTTGTCTACGGACGGCAAGGAAACCCAAATGCTTACGCGCTTGAGACGGTGATGGCAGAGGCCGAAGGAGGAGTTGGAGCGATTACATTCGGTTCCGGCATGGCGGCGATTCATGCGGCG
>DMFQ01000398.1:350-2449 GCA_003450555.1 Ktedonobacter sp. | reverse complement strand
TGCTGCGGCAAGCGTTTGTGCCAATGGGTGTTGAAGTGGTAAGGCATGACCTATGCGGGCAGAACGTGGGCGATATTATTCGCGCAGAGCAACCAGACGTGGTGTTTGTGGAGACGCTTTCTAATCCGCTGGTCAAGGTTATCGATCTTGATGCTGTCAGCGCAGCGGCGAAGGAGGTTGGAGCAGTAAGTGTGGTGGATAGCACTTTTACGACGCCGTACCTGGTGAGGCCGATTGAGCACGGCTTTGATCTGGTGGTACACAGCGCGACAAAGTATCTAGGCGGACATGGCGATAGTACGGCAGGAGTGGTAATCAGCGCTCAGCACGCGTTACTGGGTCAACTGCGTAACTTTGCCATTATTTTGGGCGCTATGCTCAGTCCTTTTGAGTCTCACCTGATTAAGCGGGGCTTACAGACGTTGTCTTTGCGTATGGAGCGACACTGTAGTAATGCTTTTAAGGTGGCTCAGTATTTACAAGGTCACGCAAGCGTGGCGCAGGTATACTATCCGGGTTTGACGAGTCACCCACAGCACGATTTGGCAACAGAGCTACTTGGTGAGGGAAGATATGGTGGGCTGCTTTCCTTTGAATTGAAGGAGCAGTCGCGGGAAGCAGTGTTCTGCTTTATGGATAGACTCAAGCTTTTTTTGCCCGCGACGACGTTGGGCGATGCCTGGTCACTGGTGAGCTATCCAAAGATGTCGTCGCATAGGAATCTGTCAGAGGCTGAACGCAGGGGTATTGGGATTACGGATGGTTGTATCAGGTTATCGGTAGGGATCGAGGATGTGGATGATATTATTGGGGATTTGGAGAGGGCGTTAGGGGGCATTGGGTTCATGGGGGAGATAAGAAAGAAGGGATAGAAGAGTATGCATACCGTGTTGGAAGATTTCACAGCCTCTTCCCTGAGAAGGAGTCATTCAATACACATCCAGGGTGTTTGTCTGGCAGACAGCGTTTGCAAGGCCAGACCGCACCCCACCCCAAAGAGATGGAGGAAGAGTGAGGAGGAGGTGCGAAAACGCTGGTTGAATTATTGGAAGGGTTTGTATGATGTCAAGTAATTTTTATGACAGGGTGGTAAAGAAATTTGGGGCGTCCAGGATTGATGGGAAATGCGTTACTGATTATCCTGAGGGCGATCCTGAAGGCAGTATTTGAAATGAAGCTGGTTGAGTTGAGCGGAAAGGAGAAGGGTGCTTTAGATGTTGGGTGTGGTGATGGTGGATTTACAATGCGCATGGCGGCCCACTTTCGGAAGGTGATAGGGATCGATAATGGCGAGGAGAGGTTGAAGCTGGCTGAGGTGGAGAAACGAACGCTGGGGGTAGAGAATGTGCGGTTTGAGAAGCAGGATGCGCAACATACGACTTTCGCCGAGGATACTTTTGATATTGTATATAGCCGTAGAGGGCCGACTTTTTATGACGAGTTGTTTCGGATTACAAAATCTGGGGGGTATTTTTTGACGATCGGGATTGGGGAGAAAGACGCCTGGGGGCTGAAAGAGTTTTTTGGGCGAGGGCAGGGATTTTGGACGTGGAAGACTTCTGCGCTTGCACAGGCGAAAGAGATCTTACAGCGCAAGGGGTTTGTTGTGCTGTATGGCCAGGATTTTCTTTTTGACGAGTATTATGCTTCCTATGACGATCTCAATCGCTTTCTACAGGGAGTGCCGATATTCGAGGACTTTGACTCGGAGAAGGATAGGAGACATCTGGAGGCGTACGCGGCGAAGTTTCAGACAGATAAGGGTATTCATCTACCAAGACATCGTTTTGTGGCTGTTGCTATGAAAGAAAGAGAGGTATAGATTTGGGAACATTTTCGATTGCTGTTTTAGCAGGGGATGGTATCGGTCCCGAGGTTATAGAGCAGGCGGTGCTTGTCCTGAACGCGGTGGCCAAGCGTTATGGGCATGTTTTCAGGACGAAAGAGGCTCTGGTGGGGGTGGCGGCAATAGATGCCGAGGGTGACGCGATATCTGATACGACGATGAAGCTTTGTCAGGAGAGTGACGCGATTTTATTTGGCGCGGTCGGAGGTGCACCTCGTTATGACGGGCCTAATTCAAAGGTACAGCCTGAACG
>DMFQ01000398.1:0-121 GCA_003450555.1 Ktedonobacter sp. | reverse complement strand
TTGACGCCTTGCTGAATGCTTCTACGCTCAAGGCTGATATTTTAAGAGGGACGGATCTGCTGGTGGTACGAGAGTTGACGGGCGGAATATATTATGGGAAGCCCAGTGAAATCCGTGAGAC
>DMFQ01000378.1:4351-5174 GCA_003450555.1 Ktedonobacter sp. | reverse complement strand
GCAAAGCCTTTATGCGCCACACAAACATCCAGTTCAGTCGGTTCGGTAACAATCGCTGCATCCGCGTGATATTGCTTCACGATAGAGCTTGTGCCGATGCTGGCAAATTCTTCATCCGAGACTGCTGTGAGGATCACATCTCCTCGTAGCTTCAGTTTCTTTGCTCGCGCCGCGGCAACCATAATGGAGGCCAGACCACCCTTCATATCATAGGCTCCTCGACCATAGAGACGGTCTCCTTCGATCACAGGTTCGTGAGGCCGCTCCATGAATGCTACGCCAACGGTATCGCTATGCGCGTTGAGCAGAAGAGAGCGACCACCGCCAGAGCCTCGCGCGATGGCAACAACATTAGGACGTCCCGCTTCTGGCTCATCCAATGTGACCTCTAAGCCCGCCGCGCCGAGCCAGGTAGCCACAAAGCGCGCTATGTCACCCTCGCCAGGACCATCTGCCACGAGATCGGGATTGATGGAATTAATGGCGACAAGTTGTCGCAAAAGATCAGTGGTTTCACGCATACTCTAGGCTTCCTCTTTCATTATTTGATGGAGGGAGATCAAACCTTACGAGCCACTAACTCCTGAGCGATATAGCTGGCGACAGTGGCAGCAGTACTTCCAGGACCGAAGCCGGCATCATAGCCCAGCTCTTTGGCAAAAGCATGGGAAATGCGAGGCCCTCCGACAATCATGAGATAGCGATCTCGCACTCCCTCTGCCTCGGCCAATTCAATTAATTTTGTGAGATTGTGGATATGCACGTTTTTCTGAGTGACGACCTGTGAGACAAGAATAGCCTCCGCCTGTTCTGCCCCGGCACG
>DMFQ01000378.1:663-4210 GCA_003450555.1 Ktedonobacter sp. | reverse complement strand
TCCAGGCCATAGTTGCCAGCGAAGCCTTTGGCATTGAAGATGGCATCAATACCAACGGTATGAGCATCGCTTTCAATAGCCGCGCCGATGACGGTGACTCGTCTCCCTATCTCTTTCTCAATAAGCTCGTTGACTGCATAAAAATCTAATTCCGTGTGCGCTAATTCATCCACGAGGATCTGCTCAGGGTCGAGGGTATGTGAGCACGCGCCATAAATGACGAAGAATGAGAACCGTGTGTCAATACTTTCGGCGTGCGCTACCAGAGGATTACTGATACCCATCAACATAGCGTAGCGCCTTGCCGCCTCAGTCGCACGAGCGCTGAGAGGCAGGGGCAGAGTAAACGAGATCTGTACAACTCCATCATTGGCAGTATCGCCATAGGGACGTACTTGCATATGCGTGCACCTTTTGTGAGAATAGCGGTACCAGGCAAAGATCTATACGACCTTGCCAATTGCTCAGTGTATGTACATAATAATAATGTATACTGATGATATTTACCATACTATCACCGTACCGCCGCCTTACCAACACCACGAAAGGATATCTAAGATGGAAGAGAAAGTCTACCGCACCGAACTGACACCGTTAAGTTTTTTACAGCGTAATGCACTGGTATTTCCCGCAAAAACAGCCATTGTACACGGTGAGAGGCGTTACACCTATCGTGAATTTGAGGAACGCGTCAACCGACTGGCCTCACGCCTGCGTAGCGTTGGATTGCAGAAGCATGACAGGGTAGCTTTCTTGTGTCCAAATACCCCTGCGCTGCTCGAGGCTCACTTCGCTGTGCCAGCCGCTGGAGGAATCCTGGTTGCCGTTAATTCCAGGCTGAACTCACAGGAGATCGGTTTCATCTTAAGACACTCCGGCTCAAAATACCTCTTCGTCGATGCTGAACTTCAGCCAGTTGTCGAACCTATTAATCTTGAAGGTATTCAAGTGGTACGCATCGACGACACAGGCACACCAGATGATCCCTATGAAGAGTTTCTTGCAAGTGGCTCGGCGGAACAGGTAGAAAGCTGGCTCGAGGACGAAGAAGAGACGATATCGATTAACTACACCTCCGGTACAACCGGTAACCCCAAGGGAGTAATGTATACATATCGCGGCGCCTACCTCAATGCTCTCGCGGAAGTCATATCGACAGGAATGAGTAGCAGCAGTGTCTATTTATGGACGCTGCCGATGTTCCACTGTAACGGCTGGTGCTTCACATGGGGTGTGACTGCTGTAGGCGCTACGCATGTCTGCCAGCGGAAAGTTGATCCGGCACAGATCTGGGACCTTTTTGAAAGTGAGGGGGTCACGCACTTTAATGGCGCACCCACGGTACAAATTTTCCTGGTAAACCATGCAAAGGCGCATCGCCTGGATCGACAGATCACCGTGACCATCGCGGGAGCGCCGCCATCTCCCACGTTGCTTGGGCAGATGAAGGAACTGAACTTCCACCCCATTCACGTCTATGGCCTGACCGAAACGTATGGCCCTTACACCATTTGCGAATGGCACACCGAGTGGGATAATCTTTCCCAGGAAGAACAGGCGCGCATGCTTGCCAGGCAAGGTCAGGGCAACGTGGTCGCCGAGCGCGCGCGTATCGTCGATTCAGCAATGAACGATGTGCCCCAGGATGGTACAACGATGGGTGAGGTAGCGATGCATGGCAATAATGTCGCGAAAGGCTACTACGAGAATCCCGAGGCGACAGCCAAATCGTTTGAGGGTGGATGGTTCCACTCAGGTGACATGGGCGTGCGGCACCCCGACAATTACATTGAACTGCGTGACCGCGCGAAGGATATCATCATCTCGGGTGGAGAAAATATCTCGACCATTGAAGTAGAGCAAGCCGTTGCGCAGCACCCCGCCGTCATGGAGTGCGCTGTGGTAGCTATCCCCGATGAGCAGTGGGGCGAGCGCCCCAAAGCCTTTGTCACCTTGAAGCCCGGGCAGAGTGCGACTGAGGCTGAGATCATCGCCTTCTGCCGCGAGCATATTGCGCACTTCAAATGTCCCGCCAGCATCGAGTTCGGCGAATTACCGAAAACTTCTACCGGTAAAGTGCAAAAGTTCGTCTTGCGTGACAAAGAGTGGTCTGGGAGAGCAAAACGCATTAATTAGCGTAGTATCATAGGGATAGTATTGAGAACATGCTGAGAGAGGCAGGCAGGTCTGGCAGGACATTTCTGTCTCTCTCAGCATAGCATGCAGTTTGAAGTGATCCCCATTTCCCATGGAACTTATTCGAAGCGGCCAACGTCATGAACTATGCAATGGTACCCTACCATTATCAGTTTCAAGAGGAGTGGGACAATGCCACACAACGTAAGTAATTTTTCATGGACAACTTTTTTCATGGCCGGTCTCGTAATCCTGGCAGTACTGGTTGCGGGCTGCGGAGCTGAATCGACAGCTGGAACAACTTCATCTGGGGTGAACAATGGAAGCTCAATCCCTGCACCTACAAATGCAAACTCCCAAAAATCTACAGCGCCAGGCGGAACACAACAGTACCTGATTAAGTCACTAAATATCACCATGGAGGTGAAAGATACCCAAAAAGTCGCCAGCGACCTACAATCGTGGATGAGCACGACTGACCCGCTCTCAACAGCTGAAAATATCAATTATCAGCAGGTTGGCGATAACCTCTTCAACATCTCAATGACCTTTTCAGTCCAGGCAACACTCTATCCACGCATCGAGAGTTACCTTAACAGCTATCCTGCTCTTCATAATGGACATCTCATCAGCACGACCAAGAGTACCCAGGATGTATCAGGTGACTACGTAGACACACAGTCTCGCTTGAAAAATTTACGCGGCGAACAATCACGGCTGCTGACACTGCTGGGCCATGCTACGGCACTGGGAGATATACTAGCCATTGATCAACGGCTGACAGATGTCGAGGGACAGATAGAGCAGATCGAAGCTCATCTTAACCAGCTCAATGGCCAGGTTTCGTTCTACACCATCGCCATCAGTTTACAGCCGAGCCAGGCAGTGCTTACGCCACCTCCAACCGCGTGGAGCCTTGCCAGGATATGGCAGGATGCATTGGGCGCGGCAGGAGCGTTTGCCCAGGTATTGGCAACGGTCTTGATCTGGTTAGTCGTGTTCAGTGTCTATATTATTCCGCTGGCACTGGTTGTGTGGTTTGTCATACGCTGGAGGCGCTTACATTCCGGACGGCCATTACCAGCCATTGCCACCTCTCCTCCAAAAACAGTTTCGTGATGGCATAGAGCAATCAGAGACGCTCCTGATTTTCCGACGGAGCCTCCTATCTCAAGGGTATGATATACTTAAAACAGGACTGTTAACCACCCAATCATACCATTCCACAGGAGGCTCTATCCATTATGACAAACCAAACGGGTCAATTCGATGCGATTATCATTGGCGCTGGACACAATGGCCTTGTAGCGGCAGGCTATCTGGCGCGTGCAGGGAAAAAAGTGATCGTCGTAGAGAAGAGAGATCGTGTAGGAGGAGCATGTACGCTCGAAGAACCGTTTCCTGGCTTCAC
>DMFQ01000378.1:0-380 GCA_003450555.1 Ktedonobacter sp. | reverse complement strand
TTCATCGGTCCCAAGACGCCCGGATCGGTCTACGTCATGTGGCATCACATGTTTGGCGAGGTCAACGGGGAACAGGGTATGTGGGGCTACGTGCGAGGTGGCATGGGGCGCATCAGCTTCGCTATGGCTGCCTCAGCGGAGGCCCATGGCGCCGTTATTCGCACGAATGCACCTGTTGAGAAAATCCTGATCCATAACGGTCGTGCCGAAGGCGTGCGCCTGGAGAATGGTGAAGAGCTGCGAGCAAACGCCGTTCTCTCAAACGCAGAAGCCAAGCGTACATTCCTGCAATTCTGTGCCGACGCGGAACTCGACAAGGGTTTCCTCAAACGCATCGCTCATTTTAAGACTGATAGCGCCGTGATCAAGCTCAATATTGC
>DMFQ01000198.1 GCA_003450555.1 Ktedonobacter sp. | reverse complement strand
CTCGAACCCCCACTCCTTCAACAACTCGACTACCCGCGCCAGGTTCTCCGCGGGCACGCGCACCAGCCTCCCCTGCTGGGCAACCTCGGTCCCCAGCAGGGGCTGTAAATCTTCATCCGCCTGGAGATCTTGTAATATCTTCGCATCTAGATAGAGCATTGGTGCCTGCTCTACCTCAATTGACGGCTGCTCGCCATAGCCTCCACCCCACAACTTGAGACGAATGAGGAACGAAGTAGGTATGCCGCCTTCACAATAATGTTGCAAAAAGCGAATGATGGCGTCCAGCGCGATTCCGCTGTCACAAGCTCGTTCAATCAGTGCGGGAGTTATCTTGCGCCAGCCCGTCAACTCCGTCAGCTCGTACGGCGCACTGATTCGTTCAACCTCCGCTGTAAGATAGAGATCAGTTACAGCGTAGAGAGGCTGCAACAACCCATCATCGTGTAAGCGCCACTGCGGCTCACACGCCGTTAAACGCCCACTATCCAGCAGATTACCCTGCCCAGACGTAGCTGTCAGCGCGGGTAAGTAGCCTCGCTGCCAGAAAACTTCCTGCAGCGCTTCTACCTGATTGGCAGCAACCTCTGCCAATACAGGAGAGAGGCGGCGGCCCAGCAAACCTCGCGTCTCCTCACTCGCAAAAAGTTCATCAAGTAGTCCAGCGGCATCAACTTCGAGCAGCGCCATTCCCTGCCAGAGTTCAATACGCCGCGCTTGCCGCTCCCATTCTACCAGCGAATACTGCACATTCTGCGGTATTTCCGCCTCCGGCCCGCTACCTTCGGCCAACACCTGTTGGATAGTCTCCGCGCGTAGGCCCATCTGAATCGCGCGCGTAACGCTTGCCTTCGTTATGCGGTATTGTGCGATATGTTCCAACCCTATGCGTTCAGCAAAACGATCCAGCTTGATCAATAAAGCCTCGGAAACGGGAGCCAGCGCTACCAGTTCAAAGTTCGGCTGCACAATCAAACGACCCCAGGGAACATTCTCGCGAGGCGGCGGATCATCACTGAGAACCAATCCGGCACTGGGCGCCAGGCAAAAGACAGGCGTATTTCCCTCATTTTTTACATCGACCAGCCCCATCCACTGCAAAGGCCCCAATACCATCGCTCGAATGAAGCCTCCCTCCACCTGGTGCCAGCCCTCGCGATGCGTCAGCCAACCACGCCGCAAGCGGAAATCCCAGCCATAGGGGTTACTCCCTACCGAATAGCGGTCAGCGCGCGCTCCATACTGGCGCGGAAAGAGCAGATAGGGTGCGTATAACTTTGTGCGAGCAATAAACGACGGCAACCCGCACCACATCCCCTCTGGCTCATCCAGTACCCGTTCTATCAGCGCCTGCCGTGCGCGTATAACTTCTTCATGCGCGGGATCAAGCGGATTAGGTCCAGGTCGAACGATGACTTCTGGCAAATAGAGCAGTTCATTCCAGAAAGGACTCTCCAACCATAGGCGATAACAGCGTCGTGCGCGCTCCAGTAGTGGCAATGAAAAAAATTCGTCAGTGGGAACGGCCTGGATACTGCCCTGACGCTCTTGCAACAGCCCCAGCTTCATCAATAGGAGTCGGAGAAACAATAGTCGCGGGACATCTTGCTCTGTACGTACTTGCTCGATATTCCCTTTATGCCCTGGCAGTTCCATGACCTGCCGCAGTGCAGCCCGAGCAAGTAGACCACTGTTCACCAGCGGCAAACCCTCTCTTGTCGAAGCTACCAGTGACCAGTATAGGTACAGCATACGCTGAAAAGCGCGCACACCTTCTCCTATTTCTTCCTGCTGAAATACCTGCTGTCTAACCTGCGTGCTCTGCTCTTCCTCGATGACCTCGTTTACCACGTCCTTCACTGCCTGTGGCACAATCAACACCCCATCGTAGATGCCGCTTGTATAGTCCCTGCCCGCGAAATTCGTTTGCTTCCCCCAAAATACCAAACCCAGTAGCAACAGGCGGCGCAGCGACTGCTCAAAGGGTCCATGAGGATGAGGCGTTGGATAAAGCGGGCTGCTGTGTTCCGTATTGGTAGACACCTCTCGCGCGCTGGCGGCATTCAACTTCCAGTTAGTGTCAAAATACAGGGCGAGATCACGGCTATTCGCTCTACCACCGCAGGCTACCAATTCGCGCAGTACCAGCCCCTCTGTCTCATTCAGGCTGCGCACAGCCTCATTGATAGCGACAGATTCAAAAAGATAGTCGGCAATTTCAGGAATAGTGGTCGCGGAAACCGAGGTTGTTGAAGGGGTACCGCTGTTCTGTCCCCTGGAGCCAATTGGCAAGTGTCTCAATTTCACCAATGATTGTAGATGATAAGGGGGAACGGTCTGGAGCAGATCGAGATCATTTTGTTCCATGATACTCCTCTTCATGCAACAGAGGACTCTGCCCGCGTCGCTTGAGATCTTCGACAATACGTTCCGCGCCCTGTCTTTTGAGAATCATCAACGTCGGTGTAATCGACTCTACTATCTGCTCCTCTACTGACGTTGTTGCCGAGAGTTCCCGCATCACCAGGTTATCCGCTACCTCCATCAGTGAAACGCCTGTGTAAAGTCGCACGCGCCCATAGCTGGCGATCCAACGCTCAAGTTGCGCAAGTAACCGCTGCAGTGGGCTATCACTTTTCTCTTCGTCTTGCGCAATGTGCCCTAGGAACTCCAGCAAGTTGCCCGACTTCTGCCCGCGCCCCAGTGCCTCGGCCAGTGATTTTGGGGCAAGCCGGTAACACAGCCGGTCAATGCGAACGCCAGCCACTTCTGCAAAATCCTCGATCAGTTCAATCAGTGGCCATGCATCAGAACGCGACTCGACCAGCAATTCGCCTGTTTCCAATACGTCCAGGGCTGGCCCCCTCTGCTGCATCTCCTCAACCGCTTGC
>DMFQ01000148.1:7803-9543 GCA_003450555.1 Ktedonobacter sp. | reverse complement strand
GGTATTGATTAACCCTTGCGGTCGGGCCGGGTCCGGCACTCAATTGCACGCGGATTGATTAACCCTTGCAGTGGGATGCCCTCTGCCATGGCACTCAATTGCATGGGTATTGGTTGACTCTGGCGGTGGGTGGGGCCTGTAGTGGGGCAACAATCGGCACAATAAAAATAAGATGGAAAGATGTGACGGACACAAGCTCGTCTGGTGGCCGCCGAGGGAAACATGAGTATAGACGTTGAACTAACAGACCTGGCATACGGAGGAGACGCCGTAGGCCGCTACGAAGGGCGAGTACTATTTGTCCCTGGAGGCATACCAGGCGAACGAGTACGTGTGGACATTGTCGAGGAGCGCCGCGGACACGCGCGCGCCGACCTGCTAGAAATCCTTCGTCCCGCACCGGAACGCGTCGACCCAAGCTATCCACTACTCACAGACTGCGGCTGCCAGTGGCAACACATCGCTTACCCCGCGCAACTGACCTGGAAAGCACACATCGTGCGCCAGCTCCTCGTGCGCATCGGGAAGCAGCCCGATGCCGTTGTCCATCCCACCCTTGGTATGCCCAATGGCACATCTCCCTGGCAGTATCGCAATATCGCCCTATTTTCAGTTGGACCAGCAGGCGAAGTCGGCTTTAAATTGACAGATAGCCATGACGTGCAGGACCTTGAAGAATGCGCCCTCTTGCATCCCGCCCTTGACATGGTCTACCAGCGCATCCGTGAAAAACTCATCAGCTATTTCGGCGAATCCTTGAGCGAAATGATCCAGGGCTTCACTATTCGCGGCGCAATCGGCGCGGTCAACGGCAGCCAGGCAGCCGGTACCAGCGCGGTGAAAGCCGTACCCACCCTGTTGAGCCTGCACGCCCGACCAGGTTCGCAGATGGAGGACCCGCAGCAGTTGGCAAACGAATTGATGACAATTGCCCCTGGCATCGTCGGCGTCATCGTCGAACGCGTCGGCGGACGGTATGGTCGTGTTGTCGCCGGACAGGAGTTCTTGACCGACACGGTCCTCGGACGCCGTTTCCGTGTCTCCTCCGACTCCTTCTTCCAGGTCAATTTAGTGCAGACCGGCGTGCTCATTGAGAAGGTAATGCAGATGTTAGACCCTCAACGCACCGAAGTAGCCCTTGACGGCTATAGTGGTGTAGGACTCTTCTCAGCCTTCTTAGCCACACGCACCACGCGCGTAGTTGCCATCGAATCCCAGCCCAGCGCTGTCATGGATGCCCGCGCCAATGCCACCTTGAACAACCAGAACAATATCACTACGCTCGAAGGCACCCTGGAACGCATCGTCGGTCAGCTCCACTATCGTCGTGAGCGTATCGATATCGCCCTTGTTGACCCACCCCGCGCTGGCTGCCATCCCAAAGCACTACAGGCACTGCAGGTGCTAGGCCCCCGCACCATCTGCTACGTCTCCTGTGATCCCAGCACGCTGGCTCGCGACATCGCCACCCTTTGCGCCGGTGGTCGCTACCGCTTAATCGCAGCGCAACCCATCGATATGTTCCCACAAACGTACCATATCGAATGCATCGCCCTGCTAAACCGCATCGACTCAAGATAACACCCCGCCGCATCATCGGAATAAAACCCGTAGGGGCGCCAATGAATGGCGCCCGGGTGCCGACATCGACTCGGCCAGGCGGGCTAGCCCATCTTATCCATCAACTCGACTCACAACCCACAACAATGCTATACTCCCTTGTAATAGAGGTGCAGGGGC
>DMFQ01000148.1:6371-7652 GCA_003450555.1 Ktedonobacter sp. | reverse complement strand
GCAGGGGCCGCAGCCCTTGCCGGGGTCTGGGGTGTCCCCAGAAATTTCCTTTTTTCCCTTTTGCCGCCGCAGGCGGCTCTCAAATAAAACATAAAAAATGACAAAAACACAACACACCGAAACAACTCAAAACCAACCCGCAACGCTGCAAGAACAACTGCACATCATCCTTGCAGCCAGTTCAGACGGCATAGCCCTCATTGACGCCAACAGCCACATCATCGAAGTCAATAACACCTTCAGCGAAATTTTTGGCATCGACCCCTCTCGGCTAATAGGCATGGACTACATAAATCTCCTCTACCACAAAAACAACCACGCACAGACAGCAGAGCACACCCCTGATCATTCATCCGCCATACAGCAATCGCTGCAACAGCGCCAGGCCCTACCCAATCTAGAGATTGATCTCAACATCAAGGGCCAGCCACGCTCAATTGGCCTGTCCATCACCCCACTTGCTACGGCCAGCCAACCACTCAGCCTGCTCATAGTGCGAGATATAACCGCCATTCGCGAAACCGCTCGTTTGAAGTCGAACTTCCTCTCCATGATAACCCATGAACTGCGTTCGCCACTCAACTCCATTCATGGCTACCTCGACCTGGCCTTAACCGGCATGGGCGGAGACCTCAACGAACAGCAGCGAGAATTCGTGCAGCGCGCCCGTTCCAGTAGCGAGCACCTCTACGCCCTCATCGAAGATTTATTGCTCATATCGCGTGCCGACTCAGGCCAGACTCGTTTGACTCGTGCCCTCGTCAACTTGCAAGAAATAGTCGCGAACGCCATCGAAGAATTAGAACTAACGGCAACCGACAACGCTATTGCCATCATCGTCAACGTCCCCCACGATTTCCCCCCCATCTATGCCGACGCCGTTCGCATACAGCAGGTATTGCGAAACCTCATCAGTAACGCCCTGCGCTTCACGCCTTCCGGTGGCACCGTCACCATCTCCGCGACCAGCACAGATCAACAGGACAATGACGGATCAGATCCCTTGCTCTCTGCAGAGGAAAGTAAACTGCTCAAATTAGAGGTAAGCGACACAGGTCCCGGTATCGCCCCGGAACAGCAGCAGCGCATTTTTGAACGCTTCTACCAGATCCCTCAACCAACCTCTGGCCGCACCAATGGCCTCGGCCTTGGTCTCGCCATCGTCAAAATGATCGTCGAACTGCACGGCGGCCAGATCAGCGTTACCAGCACCCAGGAACAACCACAGCACGGTAGCACCTTCACCTGCCTTCTCCCCTGCCTACTCGCCTGATGAATTGA
>DMFQ01000148.1:5548-6196 GCA_003450555.1 Ktedonobacter sp. | reverse complement strand
AATTGAAACACTGTGGCATCCCACAATTCCATATGCTATAATCAATATATTACGTGACTGGTAACTCTGCCCAATAGCAAGAAACAGAGGAGCAAAAGCAGCCATGCTAGAAACCTTAAGCCTCTTCCTGGGAATCTGGCTACTATTTCTACTCTTAGCAATTTACTACCTATCACAATCCCCCAACGGGACCATAGGCCGCCATTTTCGCGATTCAGTCAGCGAGCATCTCTCCGCCGAAAGCCGCGCCAAAGTGCTGCTGCGCGAAATGTTATCAGAGCACCAGTACCAGCAACTAATCAAATTCGGCTACCTCGAAGTAGCAAGCCCCACCTTCGACAACCGCATCTACCGCATTCCTGGCTCCGGCGGACTCGTCAAAGTCTACGAGCGCGGCTGCGCCGTCATGGAACTCTGCCTCCAACCCGCCGAACCCCTCCCCGATGGTGATGTCGTCGTCATGCACAAACTCATGATCGAAGGCAACGAACAGGAATATTTACAAAAAGCCAACCATTTCGCCCCCGGCATCATCTCACTCCGCTGCCAACACCTCTAACCCCCATCCCGTAGGCGTGGGAGCGGCCCTCTCAAGGGTAGGTATATCGTAACCCCCTTGAGAAGCCTGCTCATCCGTAGGGGCGGGGG
>DMFQ01000148.1:0-5507 GCA_003450555.1 Ktedonobacter sp. | reverse complement strand
GACGCTTGCGTCGCCCGCGTCCCGTTCACCATTGAGAACCTCCCCCATGCGACGCCAGCGTCTCCTCCCATCCGCTTCCCCACTCCCGCCCCGACAGGTATGAAAGGCCCTTGAGTAGTAAAAGCTTGACTAATTTCGAGGAGATGGCCGTCCGGGTCTCGGAAGAAGCAGCGTATCTCCGCGCCTAAATTTACAGGGAGCGTCAAGAAGACTGCTCCACGTGCCTTAAGTGTCTCATAGGCCGCCTGATAATTAGGGACGCGAATGTGATAGTGGGCTTATCTTTAGTAGTCGCCCCCCGTTACCAGCAGCAACCAGCTTCCTTGAAAACTGAGGACGCACGATGTGCCACCATATTCTCTGTAGACCGTTGCACCCAGTACGTCTCGATAGAACTGTCGTGAATGGTCCATATCGCTGACGACAAACAGATTTGTGAGGGCAACGCCTTCGCCAGGAAATTCGGATTGTGTCATTTTCTTGTTCCTCTCGTTCTGTTTGGAATACGCTCAACGTATCTGCTCATGAACGTGTTTCTGGTGTACTACTCTTGCGGGCTTGCGTTCATAGTTGGTAAACGCCCAGAAGAGCCAGAGGACGGAGCAAATTCCCATGCTCACAGCAGGATTCCAGAAGGCAAGTACCAGCGCGAGCAGATAACTGGGAACGCCCAATAAATAGTTGCGGCTACGTGTTTTTATCAGCACTGGTGAAACATGGTCTTTGAGTAGGCGATACTGATGCGCTGCTAACCACCAGAGCAGATTATATGCGAGGTTGATAATCATGAAGAGACCTGCGTAGATTGCACAGGCCACCCCTGCTACTGGTGTGGTGAGATACGTTGCAACCAACTGTGTCGGAAATGGCACGGTAGTAACCAGCAAGAGTAAGAAGCCATTAGCGAACATGAAGAGCGTATCGGACTTATTAATCAGCTTGAACATGCTGTGATGGCTTATCCACATGATGAGGATCGTGGCGAATAAGAGCAGTTACACCTGGTGAAAATACCCGTTGCAATAAAAAATTGACCGAGGAGCTTCAAGAGGAATATGGCACTGCCAATTTGACGACTAATTACGATGTGCCATTGACAAACTCAGTATTCCATGTTATCCTAAGCATATTAGGAAAATCTAATTTCAATAGGCATCTCTAATATACATAGGACAACGTGAAGTTCTGAGAGAAGTAGCGAAACCATGAAAGATCAGAAGTCTATCCTCTCGCCTCAAGAACGTCGTCAGCGCAATCGTGAAGAGATGAAGCATGCCATTCTTGAAGCTGCTCGACAAGTCATGCGTGAGGACGGGGTTGCAGCCCTGAATCTGCAAGAGGTGGCTCGTCGGGTCGGGGTACGCGCTCCCTCCCTGTACGAGTACTTTCCAGGGAAAATGGCTCTCTATGATGCGCTCTTCCGCATGGGCGTTCGTCTGTACGCGGAACGAATGAATCACTTTACTGAAAGCACTGCTTCGTTCTGGGAGCGTGCGCAAGCCGGATTAGAAACCTACATGACGTTTGCCCAGGAGTACCCGGAACTGTATCAACTCGTCCAGGAACGTCCTGTCCCCGGGTTTGTCCCCTCCGAAGAAAGTATGCAGGAGAGCCGTCGCTTACTGACAATGACTGATGCCATTGTAGAAAAGGGCATTGAGCGGGGAAGCATTGCCCTTGGGATCACGGTATCGCAGGCACGAGACCTGTTCCTGGCCATGATGCATGGACTGACTGCCCTCCACATGGCAAATGAGCCGGAACTTCCCATTGGCTCGGGTCGCTTCGGCAGCTTAATCCCAGCGGCACTCGCCTTGTTTCGTGCAGCATGGGAGCCAGAACCTTCCCAGACGCAAGACGAGCAAACAGCGAAAGAATGAAATGGTGTTGTTTTTTACCAGAAGTCGCCATGTGAATGGCTTACAGGAGAACGATCATGCAAATAGTAAGGAATACGAGCAATGAAGATCCTGCCGTGTATCCCGCCCTTGTGCAGGCAAGAGCTATTCCACCGCTTTCCCATCGTGAGGCAATGGGCATGGCAACGATTGAATTGGAGCGCTTCCTTGCACTCGTGACTTCTCTCTCAGAAGATGAGTGGGAGAAACCAACGGCCTGTCCCCGGTGGAATGTACGACAAATGCTTGCTCATGTGACAGGCGCAGCCGCTTCCTATGCACGCTGGTCAGAGTTCAAGCGCCAGAACAGTTTCAAGGTTCAACGGCCGTATCGGGCGTCTGGCCTCTCATTCCTCGATAGCCTGAATCAGATTCAGGTCGATGACCGTGCTTCCGCCACCACCGGCAGCCTTGATCGACGAACTGCAAACGGTAGGACCTCGCGCTCGTGCCACACGAGCACGACTCCCTATGCTGCTGCGGGCTCTTCGCGTGCCCTTACCAGCACTTGGACTCGTCCCCATTGGCTACTTGACCGACCTGATCTACACCCGTGACATGTGGATGCATCGGCTGGATCTGTGTCGAGCGACGCAACGAGAGATGGTCATGACCCCCGAGCATGATGGACGCATCGTGTCGCTCGTCATGCGTGACCTGGCGAAGAAGCTTGCGGCAACACTGCGAACAACATCCATTGTCTATCATCTTTCAGGAAGGGTTGGCGGAACATGGCAATTGGGGCAAAAGGTGCCTCCTGTGGCAACTCTTCAGCTAGATGTCCTGGATTTCAACCGATTGGCTTCGGGGCGACTCACGCCAGAAGAGGCGTTGTCTTGTGTCTCGCTAGAGGGTGATACCGCTCTTGCACGCGAGGTCCTCAATCACACCAACGTTCCTTACTAAAAATGGAGAGCTTGCCCTCCTTGCAACCATGCTAGCGTTTACCCCTCCCTATGCGCCGTCGAGAAGCATTGAAAGCTGCACCACCAAAGGGCGACCTTTGCGTGTGCGGCGGCGCACGGGTGGGTTGGTGCGGATGATCACGAACCACTCAACAGAGCCAGTTTCCCATCGCTCCAGTTGCGGAGACTGGTATAGCATGGACGGTCTTTCGGCTCACGTCGAGATAGCCTGCAGTAGCTTTGGCGTTCCAAAGATTTTTTGTCGCTGAAACGTGTTGTGTTTCCCCGAAGAGTCTATCACACGATTTCAATTATCTCGGTCAATTTTTTATTGCAACGGGTACTTTCAATATGTGTAACCGCTCATAAGAGTCGATATCGACGCTTGCCTCGCCCTCGTCCCCTTTACCCTTGAACTTTTTTCCTCCAAATACGTATGTAATCAATGAGAAGGGCAACTATTCAGCCGCGCTAAATGACACGCCAATGACGTATATAGCCCAAAAACCTCTCGACTCTTGTCGAGAAACACAGTATACTTATCTGAACAGACCGCCCTAATTTATCTAGAACGCTTGTGTCTGAGCAAAAAGGCAGGCTAAAAATATGGAATGTCCCTATTGTAATACAGAAAATCGTGACGGGGTTCGCTTTTGTAATAATTGCGGTAAACCGCTACCGCTCGACCCCGCGGCTGCTTCTTCCGCCCCTAAACCCGCTGTCGCAGCTAGCAATGCAAAGGTCACCTCTCGTTCGCTCACACCCGGTTCCCGCGTGCAGGGTGGTCGCTATGTCATAAAAAAAATCCTTGGGCAGGGCGGCATGGGAGCGGCATTACTGGCCACCGACATTCGCCTGGACAGCAAGCCCGTCGTTATCAAAGAACTCATCTCAGACAACACAGATCCGGCCCAACTCCAGGAAGACGTACGGAACTTCAAACGTGAAGTAGCAACCCTTGCCCACCTCGATCACCCCTTGATCCCCAATGTAACCGACCATTTCCAGGAAGGTTCGCGCTACTTTATGGTCCAGGAGTATGTAGAGGGTGAGAATTTGGAAGAGCGCATGGACCGCGTCAATCAGCCCATGAAAGAACGCGAAGCTCTTGGTTATGCGTCTCAGGTGCTGGACATCCTGGAATACCTCTCCCAGGAGACGCCACCTATCGTCCACCGCGACATCAAACCTGCCAATATCATCATCGGCACCAAGGATAAGCGAGCGCACCTCGTCGATTTTGGTATTGCCCGCGCCGACGTCACTCGTAATGCACAGCGCAAACAGACTTCTGCCCTCGGTACGCCAGGCTATGCCCCACCAGAACAATATCAAGGCAATGCCGATCCCCGTTCCGACCTGTATGCTCTGGCCGCTACCCTGCATCATCTGCTGACAAACCGCGACCCGCGCAATCACCCGCCCTTTACCTACCCTCCGGCACGGGCGTTGAACCCTCAACTCTCGCCGGAAATCGAAAAAATCCTTTCGCGTGCGCTCATCAACGATATCAACCAGCGTTACCAGAGCGCTGCCGCCATGAAAAAAGACATCGATGATATCTTGCTCAAACGCTTTGGCGTCTCGGACAACACCAGCAGCTACACCCTCGGCACCTCTGGGCCAATGGGCGCGGTCAATGCGGCAAGCGCCCCCACCGTACCCCAACAACCAACCAGGACCCAGCCAGCCGCTCCCTATCAAGGCTCACAGCGACAACAGCCATTACCACCACCCCCACCTCCACCACAACAGCAGCGGGGACAAGGGAATTGGCAAAACATCCCCCCTTATTCACCGCCCGTTGCTCTGTCGAACAGGCCTCCAACCAGGCCCCCACAACAGTCCAATCAAGGCTATCTAGGGCGCAGCCTCCTACTGCTTATCCTTGTAGTCTTGCTCATAGGCGGTCTCTTCTTCGCCGTTCCCTATTTTCGGGCTCACCCGTTTGGACAAAGCAATAATACCAACAGTGGAACTACCCCAACGATATCAACCTCCGCGCTTCCAGCCAATGGCATTGGTCCCGTCAAAGCGCCGGATGGTGAGACTATCGGTATCAGCGATGGCACCGTTGCTTTTGCTATCAGCGGCCCAGGTGGCATCGCAAAAAAACAGGCTGCGGACAATCTCAAAGCTGGTGATGCCGTCGCCGCCGAATCGCTCTGGCGCAATGCCCTCTCAAGCGATTCAGGCGATGCCGAATCGCTCATCTACCTGGAAGACCAGAATGTTCTGAATAAGCATGCCACCTCTAATACGCCGTACATCACCATCGTGGTGGGCACGTTGATGACTGGAGATAATGCCTCCGTTGGACACGATGATTTACAGGGCGCCTACGTGGCACAAAAAGAGTTCAACGATAGCTCCCAGCTTGCTGGCGGCACTCAGGTTCGTCTCCTCATTGCCAACTCCGGCAACAACAAACTGTACGCGACAACCGTGGCACAGCAGATTGTTCTCCTGGCCAAATCCGATTCTACCTTTCGTCGGAGTTATGGGCTGGCCCTTCAGTACACATGCGCTCGAAGCCATCAACACCCTGGCGAAGGCCCGTATCCCCATGGTATCAGAGACCGCCTCCAGTGACGACCTGACACACATCTCACCCTACTTCTTCCGCGTGGCCCCGTCCAACAAGGCGCAAGCCATTCTCGGTGCGAAATACGCCGAGCAAACGCTGCTGGCAAAAACCGCTGTC
>DMFQ01000012.1:560-4859 GCA_003450555.1 Ktedonobacter sp. | reverse complement strand
GCTTGCCCTTGCCCTGCTGAAACACTTGAAACACCTGAAACAGTGAGCCTCCTCGACTCAAACGTATCTGACACATGTGCAACGCCAGCGTCAATGCATTCTCCTGGCAACCATAAGGATTTTGCCAGGTATGAGCCGCGATAAAGGCATTTTCCCGCTCATTCACAGGCTCTGCAAACATGGCGCCTTTCCTACACAGTGGCGCATTGTCCATTCGACATATTACATTGAATGGTGACCTTCACGAAGCGTTGACTGACGATGGAGGAACCGGCCACAGTTTGCAGGCCGATGGGATAACCAAACTGCTTTAATCCTCCTCCGGTATCGTAGTATGTCATAATTGGGCCGGAGATACTAAAACCCGTGTAGATGTAGTAACGGCCTCCATTGGCAGTGGGAATGGTATTCTCTTTCTTGTCGCTGGCGAAATAGTTCCACAGAGCGTCGAAGGGGATAGGCTTCTGCGGGGAATCCACGTCATGCGGCGACACCCAATTGAAATTGTCGAAGCCCCAGTTCATCAGGTCGCGCATATCCGTCCACCAGTTGTTGGTGTGCATCGTCACACCGATGAGGTGATGGTGATTGCGCGTGCTTGAGATGACCTGAACGAAGTTGGATACTCCGTCAAAGCCTGGTTTTCCACCGTCAACGCCAGGGTACCAGAAGAGAAACTGGTTGCCGTTGATGAGTGGAATGGCTTGATGCTTTCCCCCCTGGGGAATAATGTAGACCTGAGTCCCACTGATCTTATGAATGACGGAGATATTCATACTATACTGGCCCAATATTGCGAGATCGTGAGCACTGGAATAATGACCTGTGGCCGGGAGGCCATGGGGATTCATGTAATGGGTATCGTAGAGACCAAGCTGCCTGGCACGCTGGTTCATCTCAGCTACGAAGTTGGACTGATTGCCTGCAAGAGTATCGGCGATGACGATAGCTGCATCGTTGCCAGACTTGAGGAGCAGCCCATAAAGCATGTCGCGTAGCGTGTAGGTTTCGCCTTGTTTAAGGCCGACGACAGTACTATCGGCGCTCAGTTGGCTGATTTCACGTGCCATAGCGCTGGAGATAGTAATCTTCTGATCGAGATTGCCTTTTTCTACGGCCAGCACCGCCGTCATCAGTTTCGTTGTGCTCATCATGGGCAGGTGCATAAAGGGATTGAAGGCGTAGAGGGTCGCTCCCGTATCGGCATCGAGCAGATAGGCGGATGTTGCGAAGACTGATGGAGCGGGATGGTCGGTGTCCTGCGGGACGATAACCAGTTCATGGGGGCTACCAACGCTCTGTATGCCTGATGGAGGTGTGCCAACTTGCTGATTATTGCCGGTCGTGATAACCGTAGTAGTAGTTCCAGCCTGGCTACGGCTGACGTTATATATGATAGCGCTTATGACCAGGAGAACGAAGAGCAGACCGCAGATAATAATAATCGGTCGACTCTCACGTAGATACATGAACTGATCCCACTGAGGCCGTTTGGGACGGTGGTGCTGCGTCCTATGAGCGTGTGGAGGTGGTGCATAAACGGGGGAACGCCGTTTCTTTTCCACCATAATGGAATGTGGGTTTCGTTCCTGGGCGCGGTTACGAGAGGTCTGGCGGTCTTCACTTCTTTGCTCATACTCGGTCGCGTCATGATACTGGTATGGGGTTCGCGAAGCGCGTTTGATCCTGGGTATCTCTGGATGTTCGTCTGATGAATAATCCTCTGGAGGTCGCCGGTTGGTGACTGCCTGGCGCCTGCGCCGCTGAGGTTGGTATTCGGATTGTTCGTCTTCTTCTGGCGGCGTTTTCGACATGAATTACGCTCGTCCTCTCCTGATCGTTCGGTTGTTGTATCTCACTTTTATATAGTAGTGTAGCATAGAGGAGACATGCTGTCGAGGCTATGGCTTTAGCCATGAAATGTAGTGCGCCCTGTCAATTTTGCCCTTGACTACAAAGATCACGCGTGCTACTCTGCTAACAATACAAAACCTCATCGTTGCATAGAGCTAGGAGCCCCCATTATGCATTTGAGAACTGCGGTTATTCAACTTAATTCGCGGAATAACCCCGCTGAAAATCTGGCTACCGTAGAGCATTTTTTAGATCGTGCCGCCGCTATGGGCGCACAGTTCGCTAGCCTCCCTGAATTCTGGACGTATCTTGGCCCTTACGCGGGCTTTGATGAAGCCGCTCAAACCATCCCTGGCCCCACCATCGAGCGTTTGCAAGAGAAGGCACGCAAGCACAAGATGATCGTTCACGGGGGTAGTATCGTCGAGCGTGTCTCCACGATGCCGGGAAAATTCCACAATACGAGTGTGCTCATCGATCGCGCAGGCGAAATAATCGCGCAGTATCGGAAAATCCACCTCTTCGATGTAGACCTTGCCAACGGCGAGAAACATTACGAATCCGAGCGCATTGTGCCAGGCAACGAGATTGTCACCGCTGAGGTTGATGGTGTTACATTCGGCCTGACGGTCTGCTATGACCTGCGTTTCCCAGAACTCTATCGTTCACTGGCGCTGCGAGGCGCGCAGATAGTGCTGGTCCCATCTGGTTTTACCCTGCATACGGGTCGAGATCATTGGGAAGTGCTGCTGCGGGCGCGCGCAATTGAGAATCTCTGCTATGTCATTGCACCGGCCCAGGTCGGGAAATATCCGCCAGATAGACAATGTTTTGGCCGTTCAATGATCATTGATCCATGGGGGCTCGTGCTCGCGCAAGCGCAGGATATGCCAACAGTTATCATGGCAGAAATAGACCTGGAGCACATTGCAAGTGCACGCGCGCAGATACCCTGTCTAAGCAATCGCAGACCAGAAGTGTACGACCTATAAGTATATAGGATGGTACATTCCCGATGTGGTGAGCAGGTTCGATGCTATTTTACTTCAGAAAGGTGCGTATTTTATGGACATTGCTAAGATCAAGAGTATGATCGAAGATGACAAAATCGAGTACATCAAAATTGGAGCGCCTGACATCGAAGGCGTCTTTCGTGGAAAGCGTGTGGCCGCGAAGCATTTCCTCAACTCGTTAGAGGACGGCTTCGCGCAGTGTGACGTGCTCTTCGGCTGGGACATCGCGGAGAATGTTTTGCCCAACCTCAAGGTGAGCAACTGGGAGCGCGGTTTTGCTGATATCGTCATGAAACCCGATCTCTCCACGTTCGCCATGGTGCCATGGGATGAAAAAGTTGCCTCCTGTATTTGTGACCTGTGGACGGAACATGGCGAGCCTGTCGCCGTATCGCCCCGCTACGTGATGAATAACGTGATGGAACGCGCTCGTTCTATGGGCTATGAGCCGTTGGCGGCCTCGGAACTGGAGTTCCGTTTCTTCCGTGAGAACATGGTTTCATTGCGCGAAAAGGACTTTGGTCCGAACCTGACTCCTCTGAACCCTGGCATGAACTGCTACGCCATCAGCCAGGCAAGTGCAGACAATCACGTACTGGGACGGATCGCCAGCATGATGCGCGGCCACGGCGTTGAGATCGAGGGATACAATCGCGAACACGGCCCCGGTATGTACGAGATGAATATTCGCTACGCCAATGTCCTTTCTGCCTGTGACTATACCATGCTTTTCAAAACAGGCGTCAAAGAAATTTGTCACCAGCTGGGTCTGACCGCCAGCTTTATGGCCAAGTGGAATGACCAGGAGGATGGCAGCAGCGGGCACTCCCACATGAGCCTGTGGGATCGCAACAAGGAACACAATGTCTTCTGGGAAGAGGGAGCCGAAGGGCATATGTCTACGACCATGCGCCAATTCCTGGCGGGCGTGCTGGACAAATTGCCGGAGCTTATGGCTCTCTACGCGCCTGTTATCAATTCATATAAGCGCTACGTCGAGGGCACGTGGGCGCCTCTCAACACCACCTGGGGTATGGATAATCGTACCTGCTCGATCCGCATCATCAACAACGGACGCAGCGCCATTCGTATTGAGAACCGTGTTCCCGGTGCGGATGCCAACTTCTACCTGGTTTTTGCCGCAACGCTGGCAAGCGGCTTGTATGGCATCGAGCATAAGCTGGAGGTGCCTGAGAAGCTGGATGGTAACGCTTATGACGAGGCAACCGTGACAAAGGCGATTGAGAAGGGGCATATCCGCTCACTTGCGCGTAACCTGACCGAGGCAACAGACCTGCTCGAAAAGAGTGAGTTTGCCAGGGAGTATCTGAGCAACGACTTCGTCGACCATTTCGTGGCAACGCGACGCTGGGAAGTCAAAGAGTACGAAAAGGCGGTCACAAACTGGGACCGCCGTCGTTACCTTGAACTG
>DMFQ01000012.1:0-377 GCA_003450555.1 Ktedonobacter sp. | reverse complement strand
ATCCAGCCATGCTCTTCGCGGAATTTCAGTCCCTGTTGAGTCGCCTCCTCAGCCGTCAGGTATGGGAGGAGCTGGCCCAGCAGGGGCTGCCTCGCTTTATAGCGCAGCAGATTATCCTGTGCTCGTTTGACCATCATGCGCAGACCTGCGTGGAGATCGCCAAGCATTTCCTGCACACTTTGCCAAATGCTCTCTCCCCTGCCAGTGTCCCCTGAGCTTTGTTGTTGCTGACCCAGGAAATACCCCAGGTCGAAAAGTTCAGCCTCACTGTACAGGCCCAGGTGCTCCGCCCAGAGCATCATGCGCAGCCCCCGTGCGAGTGTAGGATTAAGCGCTGCGACATTCATCTCGACATCGTTAAGCATACCGCGATTGTT
>DMFQ01000394.1 GCA_003450555.1 Ktedonobacter sp. | reverse complement strand
CTGATATCCAGGGACATATGCTTTACCGTGATCGGTACAGAGCGGTACTGCCTGCCCGCGTCGAGCAGTCTGTATCAGTGCATTGTAGTTAATGGCCGTGGCCATGGCCTTACGAACTGTAACATCCTTGAGAGCGGGATTATCCAGGTTGAAGTACATGGCCTCGAAGTTCGAGGCGTTTGGATTTGACACGAGGTGATAATTCGCAAGTGCCTTATAGGCAGGTGTCTTAGTAACATCCAGGAACCAGGCCGAAGTGATAGTGCCAGCCTGAAAATCCTTAAGAATGGTGTTCTGGTCAGGTATGAGGCGGAACACAATCTTATCGAGATAGGGCAGACCTGCCGATGCTTGATAATAATGGGGATTACGCACAACAGTGAAGTGGTCACCTGGTTTGCTCTCGCTCATCATAAATGGGCCATCGGTGACGGATGGATTCAGATTATCGGGAGACTTCAAAATCGCATCTGGTGCCATACTGCTGAAATGGTGCGCAGGTAGCGGCGCTACCAGACCGTCTGCCCATACGCTATTGAATGCGACAAAAGGCTGACTGAGGTGGAAGGTTATCTTGAGATTGTCGGAGGAGACATCCGTCTTGGTAATCAGGTTGTAGCCTGTAGTACTCGACGCGCCAAATTTAGGATTGTTCCAAAGCTTCCAGGTAAAATCCACGTCTCTCGCGTCAACTGGCTGGCCGTCAGTCCATGTGACACCGGGGCGAATCTTATACGTCCATGTCTTCAGATCGGCAGAGACATCACCATTGGCAACAGTTGGAACTTCTGTGGCTAATGCGGGGATAATCTTACCGGTCGTATCACCGGTGAGAAGCGGCGTGTAAATACTTTGATCGATCATGTCGGCGAACGTTTCGCTAACGCCATTGGGAATAAGAGATTTCACCGGCTCATACAGGTCGTCAATCCAGGTACCACCCTTTACCGGTTTACCACCACCATTGTTGGTCTGGGTTGGGGTACCTTGTGCGCCACAGGCACTGAGCAGCAGCAGCAGTACCGTTAAGAGGGAAAATGCAGGTGTAAGTCGAGATTTAGGTCTCTTGAGCATCATGTCCTCCTCGATAAAATAACAATACTTGAGGAACTGGTTTTCCCACCGCCTGGGAACCTTCACAGATAGCAGGAGTATCAGCCTCACCCACACTGTCTAAACTGAGTGGTCGCTAGGGATGTAGCATCTCCATTGAAATGCATTTAGCTAGCGTCACATTATAATACGCAACTCATGAGCAATTTCTCACACACATTTGAGATTCTTGGATAGAACGATATCACACTTCATACTATGCTGGACATTGTCCTCTGTCACACCACCATTCCCAGATGTTAATTGTTTCCAAGGCACCTTCTGGAGCTGGTAAATAGTTGTGTGTACCCTTTTTAACTATAAACATGTCAAGCGGATTATACAGCGTGATGAATGGGAACTCCGTCAGATAAATTTGATGTATCTGATTGAAAATATTCTGGCGAACAGTTGGATCAACAGTCTCTTGTTCTTGCGTATAGAGAGCATCCAACGCTTTGTTACAATAGAAGTCAATGTTGAAACCATTCGGCGGTACCTGATTGCAAGAGAGCATCGAAGAGTCATCAGCGTTGTAGTTGAACGAATTCTCAAACTCGGCAATGTCATATGTGCCAGGCTTGCCATCAGTCAAGAATGAGAGGTAGAAGGTAATAGCTGGATAATTTTTGATATCGAGTTTAATGCCAATCAACGCAAGGTCTTGCTGCAAGATCACCTCATCTTCACCGCGCCAGGGGTTACCGATTGTAGTTGAATACCTGAACTCTAGCTTCTGATGATCTTTAGATCGGTAGCCGTCAGCACCTCTCACCCAGCCGTCCCGATCAAGTAGGGTATTAGCGGCATTAACATTAAACGTAGGACAAAGAGCATTCGCCTGATATCCAGGTTGAAGTGCAGGACTATGATCAGTGCAATGTTGCACTGCCTGTCCGTAACGAGCAGTTTTTATTAGGGCTTGATGATCAATTGCCATCGCTATAGCTTTACGAACATCAAGGTTCTCAGCAAGGATGGGATTATGAAAATTAAAGTACAGAGCCTCGAAGTTTGTAGACTTAGGGTTTACTATGAGGCTATAGTGAGTAAGTCGTTGATATGCAACAGGATTGGTCACATTCATGAGCCACCCAGAATCGATAGTGCCAGCCTGAAAATCCTTGAGTACCTTGTTTTGATCAGATACAATACGGAAAATCACTTTATCGAGGTATGGCAATCCTTCTGACGCACGGTAGTATTTCGTGTTACGAATAACAGTGTAATGATCTCCAGGTACGCTCTCACTCATCATAAAGGGGCCACTAGTAACGGATGGATTAAAGTTATCGGCGGACTTTAGAATCTGATCAGGGGCCACATTATTGTAATGGTGTGCGGGTAATGGTGCATATAAGCCATCCGCCCATAGAGAGATAAACGGTGAAAAGGATTGTTTGAGATGGAAAACAATCGTAAGATTGTCAGCAGAGACATCCGCCGAACTGATAAGATTAAAGCCAACGGTATTAGTTGCATTAAAATGAGCATTATTCCAGAGCTTCCAGGTAAAATCCACGTCGTTAGCGTTCAAGGGCATACCATCAGACCATACTAGATTGGGTTTAAGATGAATTGTCCACGTTTTGAGATCAGGACTGATGCCACCATTCGCAAGAGTTGGAATCTCTTTTGCCAGTCCAGGGTGAAGTGTACCATTTGAATCGCCATAGAAGAGCGGAGTGTAAATAGACTGATCGATCATATCCGAAAAGGTTTCTGATGAAGCGTTGGGGATCAACGAGTCCGGTTCATGTAACAGGTCAACAATCCAGGTACCTCCCTTAGTAACGTTAGTACTTATACTTGGCTGCGGTACTGGAGCAGCGCAGGCGCCAAGCATCAGGATTAGCAGCGACAAGAGGGAAAAGGCAGTCAACAGTGATCGCGGTATGAGTCTCTCAAGCATAATGCCCTCCTCGATAAAATGAAAATGGGTTTAGGCAATTAGTTTACCTGCCCCGCGGGAATCGTTATAAGCGATACGCGCTAAAGCCTTCTCTCACACCGCTGAGAAAAGGGTCGCCCGGGTAGAGCACAGAAAATAGACACCTTCATGCTAGCGTTATAACATAATATGAGGGCACTTTCTAACTCGGAAAATAGCATATTTGCAGGTAAGAGGAGGTACAATTCAAACAATTTGGCTCTTCAATTCCATATTTTCAAGGTCTACACTTGCCTCATTAAGGCGCGTTTTGACATGCATTGAGCTTGGTTTTTGGAGTTAGGAAATACCTTCATATTACGTAACTGATAAAGTCACATCTCACACGATGTGACTTTTATTTCAATAACAGAGAAAATAATTACGGCCACCATTGACTCCACCTCTATCCTCATGAGTTTTGAAACGTATGAACAAACTCAAACGTGAACAAGTCAGAAGAGGTTATATATTTGACCTCTCCCAGAGAAAAGGGAATAACTATGAGGGCAGATACTTAATGGAAGCATTAATAAAGCAAAAACATGTTAAACCGAGCACTATTGCATGACAAGTCAAATCAGTCATCTCATTTGAGCAAGCAATCTTTTTGATTTAAGCATCGTGAAAGGATTTGAAGACAATGAAGTCAAACACACACATCGCGAACAACGTAAATGAAGCTAAATACAAGTCACGCAGCGTTGCGACGAGCCACTGGATGATACTTTTGGCACGTCTTGGCTATGCAATGAAAGGAGTTGTCTACCTTGTCATCGGCTGGCTGGCAGTAATGCTGGCGATTGGACAGGGTGGTAAAGCGACTGATCAAAGTGGTGCCATACAGACGATCAACAATTTCCCATTTGGGAAATTTCTGCTCGTCGTTGTCGCCATCGGTCTTTTAGGATTCGCACTGTGGTCCTTTATCCAGGCTCTGTTTGATACTGAAGGCAAAGGCAGTGATGCTAAAGGAATTATTGGCCGCCTTGGTTATGCAATCGTTGGCGTCTCTTATGCAGTGCTGGGTTACGCAACCTTCCAAATCGTAGCAGGTACAGGAAGCGGAGGAAAAAATTCGACGACCAGCGCACAAGACTGGACGGCAGTATTACTGAAGCAGCCGTTCGGCCCTTTCCTGGTGGTACTCGTCGGAATCGTTGTCCTTGGTCTCGCCTGCTACCTGTTCTCTATAGCCTATTCCGCCAAGTTTCAGTCAAGACTCAACCTGAGCGAATTGAGCGCACAGATGAAGAAGGTGATGATCAACCTGGGTCGATTGGGGTATGCCGCGCTTGGCGTAGTTTTTGCCATCATCGGCATCTTTTTGATGGTAGCCGCTTTCCAGCACAATGCGTCAAAGGCTGTAGGACTGGACGGGGCGTTGAAAGACCTGGCACACCAGCCCTTTGGCCTATTCTTACTAGCCATTGTCGCCCTTGGCCTGATCGCATATGGTGTTTACTCGTTCGTAGAGGCACGTTACCGCCGCCTTGGGAGGTAAAGTAATGTTGTTCAAGCAGGAAAAGAGCAGTCCTGGCACAGCAAGGTGCCAGGACTGCTCTTTTCCTG
>DMFQ01000474.1 GCA_003450555.1 Ktedonobacter sp. | reverse complement strand
CCGCCCAGCAGCACATCGCCCTGCTGATAGACAACCTTTACGACCGGGATGCGCCTCTTCTGTCGTGCGATAGACCTTGCTGGCCTCATGCTGCTTATCATAGCCATATTTCTCTTCAACCAGCATCACTGCCTGCAGCGTCCCGTGCTCGTTGACCAGCGCGACCTGCGAACCCTCTTTCAAGTTCGCGGCTTGCTCCGACGTTACCGAGATGGTGATCGGCACCGACCAGGGCAGCCCGTTCTCCAGGTGCATGTCGTTGACGACGCCAAGGTAATCGGCGCGCTTCATGAAACCGCCCAGCGGGCTGTAAGCACCAATTGCCAGCATTTCCAGGTCGGCCATCTGGCGCGAGTCTACCAGAACCTCGGACAACCCCCTGGCGCGTTCTTGTAGTTCCGCGCGCTCGGCAGCGCTTGCCATATTTATCACGAGTTCCCCACCGTGAGGAGTAATCAATTGATTTGCCATGCTTCTCGACACCTATTTCTAATAGTCTTTTATCAGCGGTAGGGGCTTGATTGATCAAGCCCCGCGCATCTGCTTTACAAGTAGCCCAGGGCGGCCAGGCGCTCGGTCACAACCTGCGCCTCGTCTTTAGAGTTTCCCTCTTCTTCAAGATATCCCAATTCGACGAGTTTCGCGAAGATGCGTGAAACGCTCTCCTCAATGGTCTGTTTATCTGTCTCGATGACCAGTTCTGGATGCTCCGGCTCTTCATACGGATCGTCCACGCCGGTGAAGTTCTTAATCTTTCCTTCATCAACCAGCTTGTAGAGACCCTTTACGTCGCGCTGGCGGCAGACTTCAAGAGGACACTTGATATAGATCTCGACAAAATTGCCAATTTCCCGGCGCGCCCACTCGCGGGCCTCTCCATAGGGTGCAATGGCGGCTGAGATGCAAACGACGTTATTGCGTGTCAAAAGTGCGCAAACAAAGCCGATGCGCTTAATATTGGTATCGCGGTCCTCGCGGCTAAAACCCAGGCCTTTGCTCAAATGTGTGCGTACGATATCTCCATCGAGCACCTCGACATTGCGTCCACGCTCTTTCAGGCGCTTCTCGATGATCTCAGAAAGAGTACTTTTCCCGGCACCGGAAAGTCCAGTAAACCAGATTGTAAATCCTGTATTTGCCACTAATTCTTTCTCCTCGTATGCGCTGTACGCGCTATTTCAATTAAAATGCTTTCCCCTGCATATCAGCGGGAACCGGAACACCAAATTGTTCCAGGATTGTCGGGGCCATATCCATCAATTGTAGCCCTGTCAGCTCGCGTCCACCGGGACCCTCGTGCGCATCGGGATCGTGTTTGATCACAATGCCAAATTGTGCGTGATTGCAATCATCAGGCCCTGTATCGTTATCAAATGTGTAAATAGAGCCGTGACCGACCGTCCCAACGGAACGCCAGTAGAGGTCACCAAAGTAGACAATCAGGTCAGGTGGAACACCATTTACCTCTTTATATATCTCTTTTGGTTTAAAGACCTTCGTCCCAATATTCACACCATTGTGGTCCACCAAAGCTTCGAATTTGGCGATCAGCTCGCTGCGTAGCGCCTCAACCTCACCAGGCTTGACGATACCCTGCGGTTCTCGCCCCTCGACATTGAGGAAGATGCGCGCGTAATACCCACCATCACCCCAGACCTTTGTCTTGCTCCAATCAATCTCGCACTTGTCGATGGCGGTTAATGTCTGCGGCTGCGTTTTCAGCGTAAGGTATCCCTCACGGATGAGCCATTCATTGACACAAATACCCCCATCCATCTTTTTGGCTCCGTGATCGGAGACGATGAATACGGTCGTGTCCTCATCTACCAGATCCAGGATCTGGCCAATCTCGCCATCGATATAGCGATAATAGTCATGAATGCTCTCATTCAGGCGCGGATTGACCTCGTACTTGTGATGGGTGGTATCGTGGTACTTCCATAAGCCGTGATGAATACGGTCGGTACCCATCTCAACGAACATAAAGAAGTCCCAGTCTTTCTCCGCGATCCACTTTTTGACGAGCTTAAAACGCTTCTCAGTCATGGTATAGATCTGGCGCAGTAGATATTCTTTATCATCTGTGCGGAAATTTGGCACATCCACCAGGTATTCACCGACGATAGCTTCAATTTCCTTCATAGCCGAGGCAGGATAGGTGTAAGGTTTATCAGGGTTCTTCGTGGAGGGAGAGAGGAAGCACCCGACCTGGATACCGTTGACAGGCTTTGGAGGATATGTTTGTGGCACACCAACAGTGATCACTCTCTTTCCTGCACGCGAGAGAACATCCCATACGCGGTCGGTCTTCACTGAATTTGCATTTGCTAGTGTGTTTTTCTCATAAGAGTAGTCTCCACGATTGCGAAATCCGTAAAATCCCAACGTCCCTGGATCTTTGCTCGACATCATCGAACTCCAGGCGGGTACGGTAATCGCGGGAATACAGCTTTCCAGCTTGCCCCACACACCATTATCCATTACCCGTTTGAAATTTGGCAATTCATCGCGCCATTGCTCAAAAACCAGTTCCGGCGGGGCGCAATCAAGTCCAATGACCAGGACTTTTTTTCGCCGACTCATACATTACTCCTTTTTCGCTGGTCCGTTTCCAGCACAGAAACCTTCCCGGTCCCCATGACGACCAGGTGGACTGTCTATCGTTTATCATGTTTCTTTCTCAGCATAGAGATTTCACATTCATTTTTAATACCAGACAGACAAGAGAACCAGCATCAATATACATCAAAAATACTCGATATTTATAGACTCCTGCAAATACCCCGGACTTTTCGAAAATCCTGCATGTAAAGGTTTGCAAGTTCGTGATACCGAGCATATCACCTATCGTGAGTGAAAAACAGTATTACAAGGTAAAGAAATGGTTGTAAACTAAAACCTAACGTTATAGTTACTCAACCTTGACCTTATACATCACTTACATTCAATTGTAACGGACGTTGCTATTTATGAGACAATTTCCAGCCCAAAAGGGCTATCCTTGCTCAAAAATAGCAACATATGTCACATTAGTCCTTCTATCTAAATCTGTATAACCTTTTGGAATATCCTCCATAGAGTAAGCGTTGCGATAAGTGCATATATTTTCTGATACACTATAGAATATTTCATGAAAGGAAACAATAGTATGACCCATGCAAAGAAAGTGCGCGTAGCCATTATTGGCGTAGGCAACTGTGCCAGTTCGCTCGTGCAAGGCGTCCACTACTATCGTGATGCAAAGCCGGAAGACTTCGTTCCTGGCTTAATGCACGTCGCTATGGCAGGCTATCATGTCAACGATATAGAATTCACGGCAGCCTTTGATATCGATCAAAATAAAGTTGGCAAAGATCTTAGTGAGGCTATCTACGCCGCCCCGAACAATACCTATCGCTTCGCCGACGTTCCCCATATAGGAGCAAACGTCTATCGTGGTATGACGCATGATGGACTTGGGAAGTACCTCTCGCAGATCATCACCAAAGCGCCTGGTCAGACAGATGATATCGTGAACATACTCAAAGAGACGCGTACCGATGTCGTCGTCAACTACCTGCCCGTTGGCTCCGAAACTGCCACCAAATGGTATGTCGAACAGATACTCAAAGCGGGTGTGGGCTTCGTCAACTGCATACCCGTCTTTATCGCCCGCGAAAATTACTGGCAGGAGCGCTTCAAAGAGGTCCATTTGCCAATGATCGGCGATGATATCAAGAGCCAGGTTGGCGCGACCATCGTTCACCGCATGTTAGCGCGCCTCTTCCGCGAACGAGGCGTCAAGCTTGAGCGTACCATGCAACTCAACGTTGGCGGCAACACCGACTTCTACAATATGCTCGAACGCGACCGCCTGGAATCGAAAAAGATCAGCAAGACCAACGCAGTCACCAGTCAGCTCGACTATGATCTGGGGGAAGAGAACGTACACATCGGTCCCTCCGACTACGTGCCATGGCTCTCCGATCGCAAATGGGCCTATATTCGCCTCGAAGGCCGCACCTTTGGTGATGTGCCGCTCAACGTGGAACTGAAACTTGAAGTGTGGGACTCGCCAAATTCCGCCGGCGTGGTTATCGATGCCGTACGTATGGTCAAGCTCGCAATGGACCGTGGCATCAGTGGCACCCTGCAAGGCCCCAGCGCGTACCTGATGAAGTCACCCCCCGTGCAACATCCCGACGATCTCGCGCACGAAATGACAGAGGCATTCATTCGCGAGGAACGCGTGACCAGCCCTCGAGGAGCAGAAGAAGCAGTAGAAGTGGAAAAGGCCAACGGATATAAAGTGGAACCAATTGTAGAGTAAGTAGTCTGTTTATGGAGAGCAGAGAACGTGGCCATATTCTCTGCTCTCCATAAACAGA
>DMFQ01000171.1:8113-9332 GCA_003450555.1 Ktedonobacter sp. | reverse complement strand
CAGGCGGCTAAGCGCTTCTTTGAAGCGGTCTTGCGAGAGTGTGGCTATGATGAGTGGCGAGTGGTGGTTGATCCCAATGCTACAGGTGCGCGTATCGAACAAGGTCTGCGTCACATGTTCTTGCCAGATCAGCAGTTTCACACTTGAGGAGATCAGGCATCTCCTTTCGCACGAACTGCTGGGTCATGTTGCCCGCTGCGCCGCAGGCGAGCGCTCGCCGCTTGGCCTCTTAGGCATCCACACCAAGAACTCCTCGCCAACGGAGGAAGGCCTTGCCCCTCTATTATGAGCGCCAGGTAGGGGCATTACATGGTCGGGTACTTGATGATTCGGGTATGTGGCGTGCAACACTCGCAGCAGGGTTGGCGAGTGGAGTGATGACGACACCCCAAAACCTTCTTGTCAGTTTGTACCTTCCTTGAGCTATTCTCGTTGCTCAGTCGTCTCCTCAATCATCCACATGCAGATCTCCAGAAATTGCAGAAGTTAGCACGAGCATATGCTCTCTCCATCTGTCTACGTACCTATCGAGGGGTTCCCGACCTGGAGCAGGCTGGTGTGTGCTATCTGCAGGATGCGCTGTACGTACCTGGCTTGCGCCTGATAGAACAGGCAGTAGCGCAGGATGAAACCGTCCTCGATCGCCTGGCTGTGGGTGTCGTCGCTCTGGAACTCTTGCCTGACCTGCAAGAACTGGGTATTACCTCCGCTCCCCAGCCACTGAGGAAACTCGCGTACGATCCTGACCTGGACTCTCATATCTTATCCTTTGAAGCAGCCGAAGAGGATGAGAAACATGTATGAAAAGATGCATATTTATGCGAGAAAAACAGAGAAACCTGTGGTATAGTTCGGTGAAGAGTGGTTGTAGTTCACGGCCAGTTATCGAAAAGGAGCATACACGATGTATAGGGAATATAGGGTCCTTGCAGTAAATGAGCCATATCCCCCTCCCGATCCACCGCCTTCTGACGGTGGCGGTGGCAGCGATGACTTTTGTAAGTCGCGAGGAATCTTTCTCTGGTCGATGGAGTGTTTTGAAGTCCAGTATCTCCAATCCGTTCTGTCCACTTTTCAGCAAGTCGATTTTACCGGTCAAAATGTACGTGTCCTGCTCTACCCGAATACCTAACTCGGTTGCCTGGATACTCTGCATCTCGTGCCGGTTTTGTTGAAAGTAGGTAAGAACTTGATTGGTATTGTATCCCTCGCTAAGGGT